>JBEVOM010000203.1:0-9055 GCA_040507575.1 Ilumatobacteraceae bacterium | reverse complement strand
CTTCGGGCACACCGACACCAGCCCGAACCTCCATCCAGAACCGGCGCCGCACCTCTCCCGGCAACCTCGGACGACCCCTCATCACACACCTCCATCACGAAGGTGTTGCGATGACCAGTAGAACCCGCCGACCGATATCCGGACCAAAACGACAGTGGGGCCGGGTCAGCGACCGTGCCAGACGGGCGTCCGCTTCTCGGCGAACGCGGTGGCGCCCTCCTTGGCGTCGTCGCTCTCGAACACCGGTCGGGTCACGGCTCGCACGTGCTCGGAGTTGTCCGGGCCGACCTCCTCGCGCATGAGGCGCTTCGTCGCCTGGACGGCCAACGGCCCGTTCGCGGCGATGAGTGCGCCGAGCTCGAGTGCCGCGGACATGACGTCGGCGGCCGGCACGACACGGTTGATCAACCCGAGCTCGAGAGCGCGGGCGGCGGTGATCGTCTCCCCGGTCAGGCCGAGCTCCAACGCGACCTGCAGCGGGATGCGCGTCGGCAAGCGGGTGCCACCGCCGGCCGCGACGAGACCGCGCTTGACCTCAGGGATCCCGAAACGGGCGTGCTCGGCAGCGACGACGAGGTCGCAGCGCATCACGACCTCGAACCCGCCGGCGACGGCGATGCCGTTCACGGCGGCGATGATGGGCTTCGGGAAGTCGGCGAGGAGGGCGAGGCCGTCGCCGACCGGGCTCATGTCCTCGCCGGCGGCGAACGCCTTGAGATCCATCCCGGCGGAGAAGATCTTCTCCCCGGCACCCGTGACGACGACGGTCCGGATCTCCGGGTCCTCGGCCGCACCACCGAGCGCGTCGACCAGTCCCGACCCGACAGCCGGGTTCAGCGAGTTGCCGGCCTCGGGCCGGTTGATGGTGAGGACGAGGACGCCGTCGCGCAGCTCGGAGAGGATGCTCATGGCCATGGTTCCTTCGGGATCGGGACGGGTCGGGGACGACCGACGTCGGGTGTGGTGGTTGCCGTCGACCAGCAGCTCAGCGCGCCAGAGGGTCGCGGGGCAACCCGAGGATCCGCTCGGCGATGACGTTGCGCACGATCTCCGAGGTGCCTCCAGCGATCGTGAGGCACCGGTCGAACAGGTACTGGAACTGGGCCCGCGGCTCACCATCGCCGATGCCGGCGCGATCGGCATGTGGTGGCTCCTGAGTTCGCTGGGGATGATCGGACCGGGGCGCGTCGGCGGCGCTCCATCGCGGAGGTGATCACCCGCGCGTCAACAGCATCGCGCCGGAGAACGAGCCGACCGCGTTCGCCCACAACGCCACCTCGGCATCAGGCACCTGGCGGTCACCGGATTCGTCGCCGCGCAGCTGCCGCACGGCCTCGATGCAGAAGTTCGCCCCGTGGCGGCGCCCCACGTTGCACGCGCCCCCATCGGTGTTCACGGGCAGGGATCCCCCGCGCCCCGTGTGGCCCTCGGCGATGAACGGTGCGGCTTCGCCCGGGCCGCAGAATCCGAGCGCTTCCAGCCATTGGAAGACGATGATCGTGAACCCGTCGTAGAGCTGGGCGCAGTCGACGTCCTGCGGACCGAGGTCGGTGCGCGACCACAGCGTCTCGGCCGCGTGGAGCGGCGAGTTGTCGACGATGTCGTCGAGGTTCTCGAACGTGAAGTACTTGATCGACGACAACGATGCCGCCTCGACGAGGACCGGCCGCTTGGCGAAGTCGTGGGCGCGCTCCTCGGTCGTGTAGATGACGGCTGAAGCGGAGTCGACGGGGTAGTCGCAATCCAGCAGGCGCACCGGCTTCGACACGTACCGTGTCGCGAAGTAGTCGTCCAGGGTCAGCGGCGCGCGGAAGATGGCGTCGTCGTTCGTCGTCGCCCAGTCGCGCTGGGCGACGACATGGCGCCCGAAGTGCTCCTCGGTCGCCCCATAGCGCGCCATGTACCGCTGGGCGGGCATGGCGGCGATCGCCTGGAGCGGCGACACCGAGCCGAACGGCATGACGAACTGGGAGTCGTCCTCGCTCAGGACGGGTTCACCGGGGGGCGGCGCGTCCAGCATCTCGGCGGAGGTCATCCGCTGGCGGATCACGCGCATGGAGATGGCGGTGTGGCAGAAGCCGGCGCGGATCGCCGCGACCGCCTGCACGGCAGGGCCGATGTACGCCGGTCCGGCGCCGGAGTTCCACCAGTTGAGCGGACCGATACCGAGCATGTGGGCGACATCCATGGACTCGGCGACGTCGAGCCCGGGTGGCGCGGGGCCGGCGACCCCCCACAAGATCGTCGAACCGTCGATGTCCGACGGCGCCATCCCGGCGTCAGCCATGGCGGCGAGACCAGCCTGCACGGCGAGCTGCCGCGACGTCAGCCCGAGGCGGCGGCCGGTGGTCGAGTACCCGACACCGGCGATGGCGACGCGGTCGTTGGTGATCACGTCGCAGCCACCGTCTGCTCGGGCCGGAACATCGGCAGCACGACGCCCGGCGCCAACTCCTGCCACACCACCTCGACGCGCATCCCGGTGTGCAGGTCGGACTCGGCGCAGTCGACGATCTGTGTCGTCAGGCGCAACCCCGGCTCCTCGTCGAGCTCGACGACCGCCAACGTGTAGGGCAGCTTGTCGGCCCAGAACGGATGGAACGCCTGCATCGTGACCGTGAACGCGTACAGCTGGCCGCGTCCGGCCACCTCGTGGGGCGCCAGGTCCATCGACTGGCAACGCTCGCAGATCGGTCGCGGGTAGTGGATGTGGTGCCGGCACGCCTGGCACTGCAGGATCATCAGACGCTGTTCGGCGATCCCGTCCCAGAACGGTTTCGTCAGCGGCGTGATCGAGGGCAGCGGCGGGTGGAGCACGGACGGCCGTGTCGTCATGGCCCGACCATAACGAGCCGCTCCGCGCTCCCTGGCGCCGGGCGACCGGACCGGGGTCCGGCCGACGTCGGCACGCCCGAGCCGCCTGGACGCGCCCGCCGATGCCGCCCCGGTACGCCTCCACCCGGGGGGCCGTGGTTAGCGTCGGCGGATGCCTTCCGTCGCCCCCGTCGTGGTCGTCGACGCCGTCCGCTCGGCAGTCGGCCGGCGCAACGGCGCCCTCGCCCACACCCATCCGAACGAGGTCCTCGGGACCGTGCTCGCCGCGCTCGTCGACCGCACCGGGATCGACCCGAGCTCCGTCGACCAAGTCATCGGCGGGTGCGTCGGCCAGGTCGGGGCGCAGTCCTCCAACGTCATCCGCCAAGCCTGGCTCACCGCCGGCCTGCCGCTCGAGGTGCCGGCCACGACTGCCAACGTGCAGTGCGGATCGGCCCAGCAGTCGACGACGCTTGCCCATGGGCTGGTCGCGTCGGGCCTCGTCGACGTCGCGATCGCCTGCGGCATCGAGGCGATGAGCACCGTCGTGATGGGTTCGAGCGTGCCGCGCGATCCCGACGTCGGCGAGCCGCGGACCGGCCGGTACGCCGAGCTCTACGAGCCGACGACGCAGTTCGAGGGTGCCGACCGCATCGCCGCGGCGTGGGAGCTGTCCCGTGACGAGCTCGACGAGTTCGGCCTGCGTTCGCAGGAGCTGGCCGCCAAGGCGTGGGCCGAGGACCGCTTCGCCGGTCAGATCGTGGCCATCGAGGCCGTCACGCTCGACGACAGCGGAGCGCCGAACGGCACGACCCCGCTCACCCGCGACGAGGGCCTGCGCACCACGTCGCGGGAGGCCCTGTCCGGGTTGCGCACGAACCGCCCGGGCGAGGATGGCGGCCTCCACACCGCCGGGACGTCGTCGCAGATCAGCGACGGCGCCGCGGCCCTGATGCTGATGACCGAGGACACGGCCGAGCGGCTCGGGTTCGAGCCGCGGGCTCGCATCGTCGACTCCGTGCTCGTCGGCAGCGATCCGGTCCTGATGCTCACGGGCCCGATGCCGGCAACTCGCGCGCTGCTCGAGCGCACCGGCCTGACGCTCGACGACATCGACCTGTTCGAGATCAACGAGGCGTTCGCCTCCGTCGTGCTGGCCTGGCAGAAGGAGGTCGGCGCCGACCCCGACCGCGTCAACCCCAACGGCGGCGCCATCGCGCTCGGTCACCCGCTGGGGGCGACGGGATGCATCCTGCTCACCAAGGCGCTGTACGAGCTCGAGCGCTCCGACGCCGATCGGGCCATCGTGTCGATGTGCTGCGGCGGCGGTCTCGGCACCGGCACGTTGCTCCAACGCATGTGAGCCACGCCCGCACGGGCCGGCGTTGCCTCAGTCGGCCGTCGACAGCCCGACGGCCGCTCCGCCACGGAAGATCGTCACCGGCCCGTTGTCGCTGACGACGGCGATCGTCGTCGACGGGTGGTCGTAGCTGAAGCGCTGGGCCGAGCGGTGGCGCATGCCCCGGTGGCTGTCGACGTTGCGCTCGGCTTCCACGCTCGAACGCAGGCCGACCCCGAGGTACTCGACGCTCCCGTCCGCCGTCACCAGGGTCGCCAGATCGTGCTGCTGCAGCGACGCGAACAGCGCCGGGAAGTGCTGGCGGTTCTTGATCGACAGGCGGGGAGCGTGGAACTTCGTGGCGACGTCCATCGATGCCCACTCGAACCCCTCTTCGTGCACGACGATGGTGGCACCGACCCGGGCCGGCGACAACCAGTGCACGGCGAGGTCGAGCATGCCGTGGGCGACCCCGGGGTCGAGGTCCGGCGCGCACTGGCGCATCGCGACGAGCAGCGCGGCTGCGGTCAGACGGTCGGTCCAGGACTGTCCGTCCCACGAGATCACGCGCTGCTCGGTGAACAACCGCACCTGCCCGAACACCGGCGTGCGCTGGACGATGCGAGCACCCGTGACCTCCTGGAGGTGCACGAGCTCCGCCTCGTACTGCACGGGGCGGTCGAAGCAGGCGAGCACCGGCGTCTCCTCGTGGCGGTTGACGACGAACGCCGAGCGCCCGTCGGCGAACGTGCGGGCCATCTCCCGAGGCATGCCCTCCAGCGGCACGAGGTCGGCGATCCCGCCGGCGCTCGTGATGCTCATCCCCGGCGGCATCGAGAACGAGCCGTACAGCGGGCGGCGGCCCTCGAACATCGGGATCCGCCGGGCGTAGTCGAGCTCGTCGAGCAGCAACTCGCGCACGCCGTCGTGCTCCTCGAGCTTGATGCCGTCCTCCTCCAGCTCCTCGCTGAGGCGGCGGGCCGAGCCGGACAGCGGCAACTGGTCGGACATGGCTCCACGCTATGGCCGCTCAGCGACGCCGTGCGCCACCCGGCGCCCGGTCGAGCCCTCAGCCGGCGGCGGCCACGTAGCGCTCGCGGTACTCGGCCTTGGTCGTGGTGCTGACGTCGACGTCGCTGGCGAGCGCCCGCAACGCCCCGACCGTGGCCTGTTCGCGCGGCGTGTGCTGGAACGGATCGAAGCGGTAGAAGCGGCAGGCGTTCTCCCACGTGATCTTGTGGATGACGTCATCGGCGACGTTCGCACCGACCAGCTCTTCCATCAGCAGCTCCGGCGAGTTCGGCCACGTGCTGTCGGAGTGCGGGTAGTCGCACTCCCAGGCGACGGTCTCCTCACCCATCCGGTCGATGAGTCGCAGGTTGGACGGCTCCGAGATGAAGCAGCCGAGGAAGTTCTTGCGCCAGATGTCCGTCGCCGTGTCGGCGCCGATGTCGAGGTGGGTCCACGACTGGTTCCACATGTGCTTGTCCATCCGGTCGAGCAGGAACGGCACCCACCCGATCCCGCCTTCGGACAGCGCGACTCGCAGGTCGGGGAACTTCTTGAAGACGCCGCTCGTGATGAGGTCGGTGCAGGCGACGGCGGAGAGCTGGGCCGACAGGATGATCAGCTGGTCGGCCGATGCGTCGGGCGGGCGCGTGAGCAGGGCGAAGCCTCCGCCGATGTGCATCGACAGCACGATGCCGAGCCGCTCGGCGGCCTCCAGCACGCCGTCCCAGTGATCACCGGTGAACGCCGGGAGCCCGTTGGCGTAGGGCGTCTCCGGGAAGCTGACGGTCGTGCAGCCCTTGGCACCGATGCGCTCGAGCTCGGCGATGCAGGCGTCGGTGTCCCACAGCGGGAGGACGCCCATCGGGATGATCCGACCTGGGTACGACGCGGCGAGCTCGTCGATCTGCCAGTCGTTGTACGCCGAGACGGCGATCGCCGACAGCTGGCGGTCGGCCTTGCCGGCCAACCACGCGCCGGCGAACCCGGCGGCGGTCGGGAAGTTGACCGACGCCAGCACGCCGTTGGCGTTCATGTCCCGGATGCGCTCGTGGATGTCGTAGCAACCGGGACGCATCTCGGCCAGTCCGACCGGGTCGAAGCTCCACTCGCTCTTCGGCCACGAGGCAGTGGCGCCGAGGCCGACCGTGCCCATGACCTCGCCCTGGAACACCCACTGGTCGCCTTGGTCAGTGCGGACGAACTGCGGACCGTCGTCCTTGTACTTCGCCGGCATGTGGTGCTCGAACACGTCAGGCGGTTCGATCACGTGGTCGTCGATGCTGACCAGGATCATGTCCTCGATCTTCATGCTGCTACCCCTCGAAGGCCCGGCCCGGCGTCGCTCGCCGTGGTCGCTCGTGCCGGTCACGGTAGCGCGCAATGGCCGGGCATCTCACCCGGCCGCTCCGCGAACTGGGGGTCCCGCGTGACGCACGTCGTCACGCAGGCCCGAACGTCGCCCCGGCGGCTCAGAAGTCGGTGCCGCCGTCGATGTTGACGATCACGCCGTTGAGGTAGCCGGCGACAGGCGAGAGCAGGAACGCCATCAGCGCCCCGACCTCCTCGGGCCGTCCGGGGCGCCCCATCGCAACGCGCAGCCCCCACACCTCCGTCATCGCCCATTCCAACGCCTGATCGAACGGAACTCCCTCCTGCTCGCTGATGCGGGCCCGGGTCGCGGCCAGCGAATCGGTCTCGATGGCGCCCGGCGCGACGCAGTTGGCCCGCACACCACGGGATCCGTAGGTCTTGGCGATGCCCTTGGTGAACGTCGCGACCGCGCTCTTCATCGTCGCGTACGGCAACCGGGCGATCTCCGGCGAGCGGATCGAGTACGCCGACGTCGTCACGATCGTGCCGCGCCGCTCGAGCAGGTGGGGCAGCGCCGCCTCGACGACGCGCGTCGTGCCCAGCAGGACGTCGCGGAACACCTCGATCCAACGGGCGTCCGGCACGTCGAAGTGCTCGTGACCGATCACACCCGTCGTCACGGCGATCCCGTCCAGCCCGCCGAGCCGGTCGACGGCGGCGGCCACGACCGCGGCCGCACCCCCCTCGACCGCCACATCACCGACGATCGGATGGGCCGCCGCGGCGCCTGCTTCGGCAACGACAGCGGCCGCCTTCTCGGCCCGGGCGTCGTCTCGGCCGGCGACCGCGACCGCCGCGCCGTCCCGGGCCAGCGCAGTCGCCGCCGCCAAGCCCATCCCGGCGGTACCGCCGACGACGAGGAACGCCTTGTCCTTGATGCACAGATCCACGGGACCTCCTGAGCCGATCCCATCCGACGGTCGAGCCGGGATGGGGGATGACGACGGACGCGTGGGGCGCCGCCACTCGACAGTATCGTCAAGACGGTGGTGGACCTCCGACGGACACCGAGGCCGGACGGCAGACCCCGGGGGGCCACGACACCGGTGCTGGAGCGCACGACCGCGCTGCGTCAGCCAGCTGACGCGCTGGGACCGCGGGCCCACCGCACGATCGCCCGGATCATTGACGCGACCCGCGAGGTGTTCCTCACCCGGGGCTACGCCGGCACGACCGTCGACGAGATCGCCCGCGTCGCCGGCGTGTCGCGCGCGTCGTTCTACACGTACTTCGCGACCAAGCGGGAGGTGCTCCTCACGGTCGGCGAGGAGTCGGCGCAGCGCAGCATGGCCCTCATCGAGCAACTCCCCGACGCCGGTCCGACGCACCGGGGCCTGGCCGACTGGGTCGGCCGCTACTTCGACCACCTCGACGTCCACGGGAGCTTCGCGTTCGCCTGGACGCAGGCCGCTCACGAGGACGAAGCGATCCGCGTCGCCGGCATGCGCCGTCACCTCGCGTTGTGCCGGCGGCTCGGCAACCTGTTGGCCGGGACCGCCGGTCGCACGCCGGCCGATCCGGCACCGCTCGGCCTCCTCGCCTCGGCCGCGCTCGAGCGCAGCTGGGACTACCAACAGCTCTACGCCGACACGATCGAACGGAAGGCGATCGTCGCCCAGGTCACCGCCACCCTGTGGGCCGGCGCTCGCCAGACCGCGCCCGCCTGAAGCCCGCCGCGCTCCCCTCTCTGGCCGGAGAACGACGCTGCGTTCGGTGACCGGCCCTGCCGGGTGGCAAGGTTCCGGTGAGTGACCGTCACCGCACGGGAGGGCTGGACCGACCGCAGCGGTCCCCGGATCCGATTCCTCGACAACGCGCCGGCCGAGCCCGTCGGGCTGCCGCTGCTGCTGTCACCCGGGTTCACCGACCACGCCGACGAGTACCTCGCAGTGCTGGAGTTCTTCGTGCCCCGCCGGGCGGTCGTCGTCGAGGTCCGAGGCCGTGGCGGCAGCGAGGCGCCCGACGACGGGTACTCGGCCGCGGCCCACGCCGAGGACCTCCGGGCCGTGGTCGACGAGGCCGGTTTCGACCGGTTCCACCTCATGACGTTCTCCCGGGGGACCACATGGGGCCTCGACCTCGCGCTCGGTGACCCGGACCGGGTGGCGACGGTCTCGATCGGCGACTACCCGCCGGGCGAGATCGCGCTCGACGAGCAGCGCGCCGACGACATCATGACGAGCCGGTTCCGGGGCCGCCCGATGCCCGACCGCATCCCGTCCCACGTCCCGGCCGCCGTGTTCAGGTCGTCGCACGACCGCGACCTGACCGACGTGCTGGCAGCCACCGCCATCCCCGTGCTCATCGCGACGGGCACCGAGGCGGGGTGCCTGCTCGACGTCGCCGCCCTCGCCGAGTACGAGACCCGCATCCCCGGCAGCGAGACGGTCGTCATCGCCGGCGCCGCTCACGACCTGTTCCGACCCGACCGGCTGGCCTACCCGAGGGCGGTCGCCGACTTCATCACCCGCCGCGCCCCGGGACGCTGATCCTCGGCTTTGGTCCGGATATTGGTCGCAC
>JBEVOM010000138.1:0-49045 GCA_040507575.1 Ilumatobacteraceae bacterium | reverse complement strand
CGGAGCTGGCGACGACCGCCCACACCCGCCGCACGGGGCCCGCCGCGCGGTACGGCGGTGCCGCCGCCGCCTGCACCTGGTGCGGCACCCGGCGCGGCGCGGAATCCGTCACCCTGCGTGGTCGTTTCGGTTGCGCTCTGGCAGTCTTACGCCACCCGGCAAGCACGAGCGCCAGCAGTGCCAGGCCGGCCAGCCAGGCCATGCGAACGGTGAGATCGTTGATCGACACGCAGGACGAGACGTTAACCCCGGTCCCCCCGCCAGCGGCGGGCACCGTGCGCACGCCGTCGCCCCGTCACCGGTTCTGGGCGATCCCGCTGACGGTCGTGGCCCTGCTGCTGCTCACGGTCGTCGCCGTCGCCGCCCTCGTCCCGGCCAGCGCGGTGTCGCGCAAGGACGTGCCCGATCCCGATCACCCGGGGCAGACGGTCGAGCGCGCCGCGCGGTACGCCCGCACGCCCCGCTCGGCCACCCCCGTCGACGACCGCGTGTCGTTCGGCGGCCTCGAGGGCGTGACGGAGGTCGACCAGGACCGCACCGGCGACATCTACTTCGTCACGATCTCCGAGCCGCAGCAGTCCCTGCTGTCGTGGTGGGTCGCCGGCGGACGCAGCTGTGACGTCCGGGCGAGCGACGAGGTCGGCTGTGGGAGTGAGCCGTCGATCGACTTCATCACCCGGGAGGACAAGTTCGGCACCCAGTCGCCGACGCAGCGCCGCGCCATCTCCCTCCAGATGATGCGCACGTCTTCGCAGGTCGCCCAGTTCGTCGCCTTGCGGGCGCTCGGGTACGACGACGCCAAGATCCTGCCCGGCGACGTCGTGGTCCAGGAGATCGTGTGCATCACGCCGGGGACCACCGGGTGCGACGAGTACGCCCCGGCGGACGCCGAGCTCGACCCGGGTGACACGCTGCTGCGCGCCGACGGCGTCACGCTCGACACCATCGACGACCTCGTCGCCCAGCTGGCCGGCAAGCAGCCCGGAGACGTCGTCGAGCTCGACATCGATCGTCCGGGTGCGGGCCCCACGACGGTGCAGGTCCCGTTGATCGCCTCGCCCGACGATCCGACGCGCACGATCGTCGGCATCGTCCCGTTCGACACGGCGAGTGTGCAACTGCCGTTCGAGATCGACATCGACACCGGCGACATCGGCGGACCGTCGGCCGGCCTGGCGTTCACGCTCACGCTGATCGACGAGCTCTCGGCCGGCAACCTCACCGGCGGCACGGACGTCGCGGTGACGGGTGAGATCGACCTCGACGGCAACGTCGGCCCGATCGGCGGCCTGGCCCAGAAGGTCGCCGCGGTGAAGCAGGTGGGGGTGCGCCACTTCCTCGTGCCGACCGGGCAGGGGGAGGCGCAGATCGCCCGGGCCCGCGAGATCGGTGGCGACGACGTCGAGATCATCCCTGTCGCCACGCTCGACGAGGCGTTGGCCGCGTTGCAACGCCTCGGCGGCGACCCGCTGCCGGACGCGCCGGCCGGCAGCTGACTCCGCCGACCATCGCTGGCGACAGCCGTTCGGCCATTGCCGCGATCGGCGTCGGCCCCCCGTTTACGCTTCCGGCATGGCCATCTCGTTCTCGCGCCCCGACCCGTCGTCGCCGGCGGCGGTGGCCGACGCGACGTTCGGCACGTCGCGCCGCGGATACGACCACCAGGAGGTCCGCGACTTCCTGCGCATGGTGGCCGCCGAGCTGTCGCGCCTGCAGGAGCGCGAACGATTCTTGGAGCGCGAGCTGCGGGCGTCGCAGTCGGCCCCGTCGTGGGCCTCCGGGCAGGGCATGGACGAGGAGATGGCGACTCGTCTGCTCGGCGAGGAGGCGGCGCACATCCTGCAGGCGGCGCGCGAGGGCGGGGTGTCGATCCGCGCCAAGGCCGAAGACGGCGCGGCCAAGCTGCTGCGGGAGGCCGCCGAGGAGTCGCAACGGGTCCGTGAGGACGCCGAACTGGAGGCCAGCCGCCGGCGCACCGACGCCGCTGCCGATGCCGAGGCCGAGCTCGCGATGGCCAAGCAACAGGGTCGCGAGATGGTCGAGGAGGCCCGCGCCTATCGAGAACGGGTCCTCTCCGAGCTGTCGCGTCGCCGCGAGCTGGCCCGCCAGCAGATCGAGCAGCTGCTGCACGGCCGCGACCGTCTGCTGCAGGCGTTCGAGCAGGCCCGCTTGGCGGCCGCCGACGTCGTCGCCGAGATCACGCCGCTGGGTCCGCCGGAGGATCTCGTCGACCTGTCACCGACGACCGGCCCCATCCCGCTCACGATGCCGCAGTACGCGACTGCGCACGTCGCCGACCAGTCGTCGGTCGACGACTCGCTGTTCGACGACACGAGCGGGTTCGACGACCAGACGGGGTTCGAGGCACCGCCCGCCGAGATCGGCCAGATCGCCGAGACCGCCGAGATCGCCGACGACGGCACCGGACCGCTCGACGTCGAGGCGACCGTGCTCTCGTTCCCGGCGGTCGACGCCAACGACGTCGACGACGCCAAGAACCTCGACGACGTCGACGACGTCGACGACGTCGACGACGAGTCGGCGGCGACCGACATCGACGACCTGTTCGCCCGGTTGCGGGCCGATCGTCCCACGGCCGACGAGCCCGACCTGGCCGAGCCCGACCTGGCCGAGCCCGAGCACGCCGGCGAGGAGGACGCGGCGACGACCGAGGGCACCGACGTGATCGACGAGACGCCGTTCCGGCGCCGTGACGCGGCGCTCGTGCCGCTCATCGTGGCCAGTGCCCGCAAGCTCAAGCGGGTGCTGGCCGACGAGCAGAACGAGGTCCTCGACGCGTTGCGCAACCGCGAGCCGGTCGGCAGCGTCGACGGTCTTCTCGTCGACCCGGCCGACCAGGCGGCCCGCTACGTCGATGCCGTCGCCGGTGAGGTGCTGGCCGCCGTCGAGGCGGGTGCGGCCACCACCACGGCCGGGGGCGAGGCCGGAGGCATCGACCGCGGGCCGGGCGGGCCCCTCGACCCGGTGCGGGCCCAGCTCGTCACCGAGCTCGTGGCACCCCTGCGCGAGCGGCTGGCGCGGGCCGTCGCCGACGGCGACGGCGACAACGAGGTCGTCGCCAAGCGGGCCCGCGGCGTGTACCGGGAGTGGAAGACGCAACGGATCGACGAGCAGCTCGACGACGTGTTCCGGACGGCGTACTGCCACGGCGCGCTCGCCGCCGCCCCCACCGGCAGCCATGTCGCATGGATCGTCGATCCCGACGGCCCACCGTCGCCGGACTGCGAGGACAACGCGCTCGCCGGCGCCGTGGTCATCGGCGACGCCTTCCCGTCCGGCCACGTCACGCCGCCGATGGACCCGGGGTGCCGCTGCCTCTTGACGACGGTCGACGGGTAGCTTCGCGCCCGTGCGGCGCGCCTCCGACCTCCCGAGGCCGCAGTCCGGGCGACGGCTGTCGGGCCGCATCGTCCTCATCATCGTCGGGGTCCTGTTCCTCCTGACGATCGTGTTCGGGCGAGCCCTGGCCCGGTTCTACGTCGACTACCTGTGGCACGACGGCCTCGGCCGGGCCGACGTGTTCTGGGGCGTCATCCGCGCCAAGGTCACGCTGTTCGCGATGTTCTTCGTCACGTTCGCGGTGCTCGCCGTCGTCAACCTGGTCGTCGCCGACCGCCTCTCACCGACCCGCTTCCCGGCCAACGTGCACCCGTACGTGGAGCGCTTCCACGAGGTGTTCGGACACCGCCTGCGCCTCCTGCGCTACGCCGTCGCGGCGATCGTCGCCGTCATGGTCGCCTTGCCGACGACGTCGCAGTGGCAGTCGTGGCTGCTGTTCCGCAACAGCCAGTCGTTCGGGGTCGCCGACGCGCAGTTCGGCGCCGACGTCGGCTTCTACGTGTTCGACCTGCCGTTCCTCGCCTTCGTCCTCGACTGGCTGTTCGTGGCGATGGTGCTCGTGCTGATGATCACGTTGCTCGCCCACGTGCTGAACGGTGGCGTGGTGTTCGCATCGCCGATGCCGTCGGTGCGCCCGGCGACGAAGGGGCACATCGCCGTGATCCTCGCCGTGCTCGCCGCGCTGAAGGCGGCCGACTACTGGGTGACTCGCTACGAGACGACGAACGAGCGGCGCGGGTTCGTGCAGGGCGCGACCTACGCCGTCGTGCACGCGCAGATCCCGGCACTGATGTTGCTCATGCTCGTCGCCCTGCTCACTGCGGGGCTGTACCTGTCGACGCTGCGGCGGGGCTCGTGGCGGCTGCCGGTGATCGCCTCGGCGTTGTGGCTCGTCGTGCTCGTCGCCGGCGGCCTGGTCTACCCGGCGCTCGTGCAGTCCCTCGTCGTCAACCCGAACCAGCAGTCGCGCGAAGCCGAGTACATCACCCGCAACGTGGAGGCGACGCGTGATGCGCTCGGCATCGGCCCCGACGACGTCGAGGTGCTGCCGGTCACGTTCGGTGATCTCGACGCCGACAAGGTGGCGTCGGACCTCGAGCCGCTGCGTGACGTCCGCCTGCTCAACCCGAACGAGATGCTCTCGCGCTTCCGCATCGACCGTGGTGTCGAAGCCGGCCTGTCGATCGACGACCTCGACGTCGACCGCTACGACATCGACGGCACGACCCAGCAGGTCCTGATCGCGGCGCGGGAGCTCGACCTCGACGGCAGCCCGAACCAGAGCTGGCAGGGGCGGCACCTCATCAACACCCGCGGGTGCGGGCTGGTCATGGCGCCGGCCGGTCGGGTGCTCGAGAGCGACCGCCCGGACTACCAGGCCGTCGAGCTGACCCGGCCCGAGCTGTACTTCAGCCCCAGCCTCACCGGGTACGCGGTCGCCAACAGCGACCAGAGCGAGCGGGCCTGTCCCGGCGGTGAGACCGAGCAGTACACCGGCACGGCCGGCGTCGAGATGTCGTCGTTCGTGCGCCGTGCCGCGTTCGCCCTGGCGTTCCTCGACTACAACGTCCTCGGGTCGGGGGCCATCCGCGACGACTCGCAGATGCTCTGGGTGCGCAACGTGCGCGACCGCCTCACGAAGCTGGCGCCGTTCCTGTCCTACGACGGCGACCCCTACCCGGTCGTCGTCGACGGGCGGGTGCTGTGGGTCACGGACGCGTACACGACGACCAGCCGCTACCCGTACGCCCAGCGCATCGGTGACGTCCAGCTGACCAACGACAGTGGACTCGACCGGGACGCCAACTACGTCCGCAACAGCGTCAAGGCGGTCGTCGACGCGTACGACGGCTCGGTCCGCTTCTACGTCAACGATCCCGAGGACCCGATCATCAAGGCGTGGGAGTCGGCGTTCGGCGACCTGTTCACGCCGGGTGACCAGATGCCGGAGTCGCTGCGCGTCCACCTGCGCTACCCCGAAGACCTGTTCCGCGTCCAGACCGACTCGTACTCCAAGTACCAGCTCCCGCCGGACCGCTTCTTCGAGCGGGAAGGCGCCTGGTCGGTCGCCCAGGCACCGGGCGTCGACCCACGGGAGACGACGGCCGGCTCGACCACCACCGCCACCACACCCGACAGCGACCAGACGCCGGCCGACCTGGCCTCGGAGTCGTCGACCAGCCGGTTCACCCCGTACTACACGATGTTCCGGGCGCCGTCCGGCGAGGGCTCGCAGTTCGTGCTGCTCCGGCCGTTCGTGCCGTTCTCGCGCCAGGACCAGCGCACCGAGCTGCAGGCGTACATGACGGCGTCCAGCGATCCGGACTCGTACGGGCAGCTCACCGCGTACCAGGTCCAGGCCCCCTTGCCCGACGGCCCGCGCACGGTGTCCAACCAGATCGACTCCGAACCGTCGATCACCCAGCAGATCACGCTGCAGACCGGCGGCGGCAACCGCGTGCGCTTCGGCGACCTCCAGCTGGTTCCGGTCGCCGACGGCCTGCTGTACGTGCGTCCGTTCTACGCCGCGGTGCCCCAGAGCTCGGATCGCTCGACCACCGTCACCGAGTACCGGTACATCATCGCCGCCTACAACGGCCGTGCCGCGTATGGCGAATCGCTCGGCGAAGCGCTCGGCAGGCTGTTCCCCGGCTTCGACGAGGACCTCGGCGACCGGGTCGGCGCGACGAGCCCGCCCGACACCAACAGCCCGGAGACGCCCGACACCGGTGAGGACCCGTCCGGGACGCCCGCCGAGCTGCTCACCCGGGCCGGGCAGTTGTTCGACGAGGCGAACTCGGCCCTCGAAGCCCAGGACCTCGGGACCTACCAGGCCAAGGTGGACGAGGCGCGGACGCTCGTCGATCAGGCCCTGGCGCTCATCGAACCCCCGACCACCACCTCCGCTACGACCCCCGCCACCACGCCCGCCGGGGGGTGAGCGATACGGATCGACTCAGCGAGCGCGCGTGAGCTGAGCGGCCAACGTGGCGAGATCCTCGCGGAACGCCATCTGGTAGCGGGCCTGCTCGGTGGCCAGTCGGACCTGACCGGCACGGACCTCGGCCAGCGCCTGCTCGCCGACGCCGGTCGGATGATCGCCGAGGGCATCGATGTCGTGGCCGAGCTCGGTCAGCTGGTTCGCCAACTCGGTCGCCACCGACGTGACGCGGGCATCGATCTCGGTGACCCGAGCAGCCAGCATCGAGCACGACGTGTCGTGGCCGACCATCGCCTCACGGAGCTGCGCCAGCTCGGACTGCAGGTGCTCGATGTCGACGCGCTGGGGCACGTCGGGCGGGAGGCTCGGGGCACGGCGGAACAGTCCCATGACCTGGCCAACGTACCCGACGACCTCCAGCCGATCGGGGGATGCCCGCTCAGCGGCGGCGCGGGCCGGGTGGGTCCGAGGGCGAGGAGGGTGCGAGGGGAGCGCGGGTAGCGTGCCGGGCCATGACCGCGGCACCCGTCAACGGGCTGACCATCGAGTACGACGTCCATGGCGATCCCGACGGTGAACCGTTGCTGCTCATCATGGGCCTCGGCGCCCAGCTCATCGCCTGGCCGCTCGAGTTCGTCGAGCTCCTGACCGCCGAAGGCTTCCGGGTCATCCGGTTCGACAACCGAGACATCGGGCTGTCGACGATGGCCGGCTCGCCGCCGCCGACGACCCGCCAGATCCTGCTCGCCACCGCCGCGGCGCGCTTCGCCCACTCGCCGTACACGATCGGCGACATGGCCGATGACGCCGCTGCGCTGCTCGGGCACCTCGACATCGATGCGGCCCACGTCGTCGGGGCATCGATGGGCGGGATGATCGCCCAGTCGATGACGATCCGCCACCCGGCCCGGGTGCGGAGCCTGACGTCGATCATGTCGAACACCGGGGATCGCAAGAACGGCAAGCCGCGCAAGACGCTGTTGCGCAAGCTGCCGACGCTGATCGCGAAGCGCCCGGAGCAAGCGGTCGACAACGGCGTCGAGGTGTTCCGGTTGATCTCCGGGCCGCACTTCGATCCCAGCGCGGCGCGTGAGCTGGCCGAGGCCGGATTCCAGCGCAGCCACGATCCGGCCGGTGTCGCCCGCCAGACGATGGCGATCGCCGCCAGCCCCGACCGCACGTGGGACCTCCGTCGGGTGCGGGTTCCGACGCTCGTCGTGCACGGCCTGGTGGATCCGCTCGTCCAGCCCAGCGGTGGTCTGGCGACGGCAAAGGCGATCCCCGGCGCCAAGCTCGTGATGTACCCCGACATGGGCCATGACCTGCCCCGAACGCGCTGGGACGACATCGTCGCCGAGATCACGGCCACAGCCCACCGGGGCGGCGCCGGCGGTGCCGTCGGTGTCCGCGCCGCGGTGTGATGGCCTCCGATCGGCGACCGTCGCTCGTCACGCTCGACGTCGAAGGCGTCCTGGTCCCCGAGATCTGGATCGCGGTCGCCGAACGGACCGGCATCGAGGAGTTGCGCCGCACCACGCGTGACGAGCCCGACTACGACGTGTTGATGCGCGGCCGGTTGGCCGTCCTCGACCAGCACGGCCTGACGATGAGCACGATCACCGACACGATCGCCGGCCTCGAGCCGTTGCCGGGCGCGGTCGCGTTCCTCGACGCCCTGCGGGAGCGCACCCAGGTCGTGCTGCTCTCGGACACGTTCGCCGAGTTCGCCCGCCCGCTGATGGCGCAGCTCGGCTGGCCGACCGTCCTGTGCCACAACCTCGATGTGGTCGACGATCGCGTCGTCGGCTACCGCCTGCGGGTGGCCGACCAGAAGCGCCAGGCCGTGCAGGCGTTCCAGTCGCTCGGCTACCGCGTGCTCGCCGGCGGCGACTCCTACAACGACGTGTCGATGTTGCTGGCCGCGGACGCGGGGTTCCTGTTCCACGCGCCCGACAACGTGCGGGCGGAGTACCCGCAGCTCCCGGCGTACGACGACTACGACGAGCTGACGGCGGCGATCTTCGCCGCGTAGCCCGCACGGCCCCCGTCCCCGGGCGCGGTCGGTCCTCCGACCTGCGGGACCACGAGCGTGCGGGCGGCGGCCCAGCGGTCCCGCAGGCGCGGAGCGGGGGGTGATTGTCGAGCATGATCGACGCGAGTTGCAATAAGGTTGGATCCACGTGGGGAGGGGCTGTGGACCAACAGCTGGTCGATCGGCGCGCCGAGATCGAACGAGAGCGAGCGGGGGGCGGCCCGGCAGCGGCGGGGCCTGATGACACGGGCAGCGTCGTGGCCACGGCCGTGCGCGATTCGTGGCTCCGCTGCAACGTGCTGGTGGACGATCGTCGCGATCAGGCACCCGTGGACGCCGCTGACGAGATCCCCGACCGTTGGGAGGCGTCCCCGATCCGGAGGGCCGCCCCGCGGCTCGTCGACCAGCTGGCCGACGCCGGCAACGACGGCGGTCTCCTGGCACTCGTCACCGACGAGGCCGGCCGGGTGCTGTGGGAGTCGGCGCCGGATGACCTGAAGCGGCCCGCCGAGGGAGTCGGCCTCATCCCGGGAGGGCGGTGGGACGAAGGTGCCGCCGGCACGAACGGCATCGGTCTCGCCCTCGTGACGGGGCTGCCGTCCGCCGTCTTCGCCACCGAGCACTGGTGCGAGCCGGTGCGCGACTGGGTCTGCTACTCGGCGCCCGTGCGGGCGCCGGACGGGGCGATCACCGGGATCATCGACCTCAGCACGACGTGGGACCGGGCCAACTCGCTCGGCCT
The DNA here is from genome assembly GCA_040507575.1 of Ilumatobacteraceae bacterium. GTDB lineage: Bacteria > Actinomycetota > Acidimicrobiia > Acidimicrobiales > Ilumatobacteraceae > JALZMG01. The sequence continues at coordinate 39,970 of JBEVOM010000138.1, read as the reverse complement.
GCGGACCGTCGGCGCGCTGGCCCGGCTGATGGAGGTCGAGCTGGCCGGGTCCTGGCGCCCGAGCGGGATCGCCGGCCTCGACATCCAGGTGCTCGGGCGCAGCCGAGCCACGCTGGACGGCAGCCCGGTCGCGCTCACCCGCCGCCAGCTCGAGTTGATCGTCACCCTGGCGCTGGTCGGGGCGGCGACCCTCGACGAGCTGCATGCGCTGCTGTTCGGCGACCGCCCGATCAGCCGCTCCACGCTGCGGGCCGAGATCTCGCACCTGCGCTCCCTGTTGGGCGGTGCCATCGCCTCGCGCCCGTACCGGCTGACGGTGCCGTGCCGGCTCGACGTGGCCGACGTGCTCGACCGGCTCGGCCAGTCCGACGTCGGGGGTGCCGTCGAGCGCTACGAGGGCTCGCTGCTGCCGGCCAGCGAGGCGCCGCTCATCGTCGAACGGCGCTACCACGTCGATGTCGCGTTGCGCACCGCACTGCTGCTGGGCGGGACGACGTCGCAGCTCCTGCGCTACGCCGCCGTGCACCGCTCGGACCTCGAAGTGCTCCAGCAGGCCGTGGCGATCGCCGAGCCCGGTGACCCGGACCTGCCGGTGGCTGTCGCCGCGCTCGCGGTGGCCGATGCCGACCTCGCGCTCTGACGCCGACGAGGCGCCGCGGGTCGAGCGAACCATGGACGGTCGCCGGGCGTCTCGACGATGATGTCCAAGATCATGACGAGCACCTCCCGCGACGCCCACGGCAACTCGATGTCGGGTGATGCCGCGACCGTCGAGCTGTACGACCGGGCCTTGGACCGCCTCCTGCGGTTCCACCCGGCCGCCGTCGATCTCGCCGTCGAGCTGGCCGGCGCCGACGATCCCGTGCCGATGGCGCATGCGCTCATGGCCTACCTCCACCTCATGAGCACCGACCCGGCCGACCTCCCGACCGCGCGCGACGCCCACGCCGCGATCGTCTCGTCGCCCGCGAACGATCGCGAGCTCGCCCACGCCGCGGCGATCGGCGCGTGGGTCGACGGCGACTGGGGTGGCGCCGCCCGCCGGCTCGACGACCTCCTCGTGCGGTGGCCGACCGATCTGCTGGCCGTCATGTTCGGCCATCAGCTCGACTTCTTCACCGGCGACGCCCAGGCGCTGCGAGACCGCCCGCTGCGCACGCTGCGGGAGCTCGACCGCAGCCACCCCCACACCCCGTTCGTGCAGGGCATGGCGGCGTTCGGGCTCGAGGAGTCCGGCCACTACGGGGCCGCGCTGGACGCCGGCGGCGCGGCGGTCGCCGCCAACCCCGACGATGTCTGGGCGATCCACGCCGTGGTCCACGCCTACGAGATGGAGGGACGCGTCGACGAGGGCATCGCGTTCCTGGGCTCCGCCGACACCCGGTGGGAGTCGGGGAACCTGTTCACGGTCCACAACTGGTGGCACCTCGCGCTGTACGAGCTGGAGGTCGGACGGCCGGAGCGATCGCTCGCCATCTACGACGCCGAGATCCACCACGACGGCTCGCTCGGCGTGCCGATCGAGATGCTGGACGGCAGTGCGCTGCTCTGGCGGCTCCGGCTCGACGACGGCGACACCGGCGGTCGCTTCGGGCCACTCGCCGACGCGTGGGCGCCCAAGGTCGCGTCGGAGCACGCGGCGCCGTGGTACGTGTTCAACGACCTGCACGCCGTGATGGCGCTCACCGGCGCCGGCCGGGTCGACGATGCTCGGGACGTGGTCGCCCGGCTCGAGGACTGGCTACCTGGCGGATCCGGGTCGAACGTCGCGATGACCGCCGAGATCGGGCTGCCGGCGTGCCGGGCCGTGATCGCGTTCGAGGAGGGTCGTCACGACGATGTCGTCGCCGACCTGCTGCCGATCCGCCGGGACCTCCAGCATTTCGGTGGGTCGCACGCCCAGCGCGACGCGCTGCAGCGCACGCTGCTCGAGTCAGCACTGCGCGCCGGACGCTTCGAGCTCGCCCGGGCGTTGTCGGCGGAGCGTCTCGGCATCCGCGAGTCGAGCGTGTACGGCTGGACGCAACGGGCGCGTGCGTTGCGCGGCCTCGGTGACGAGGTTGCCGCGTCGGCGGCCGACACCGTCGCGGCGACGAATCGTGAGCGGCTCCGCGCCGGGTGACCGGATCGAAGGCGGTGTCCCGGCGGGGGTTGTCGCGCCCGCCGAGTGGGCGTAGATTGAACTCTCCAACGACGCGGGGTGGAGCAGTCCGGTAGCTCGTCGGGCTCATAACCCGAAGGTCGCAGGTTCAAATCCTGCCCCCGCCACCAACGAAACACCCGGTCAGGGGCCCTTTCCGAGAGCTCGGAGAGGGCCTCTCTGGCATCTCACGGGCCGGATGTCTAACGGACATTCAACGGACGCTCTGCACGGGCACTGCGCGAACCCGTTCCGAGGCGCCGACCGCAGGTCGTGAAGCGCGAACAACGCCTGTCCTGGATCGGCTTCAGCATTGGGCTGTCGGCGACGATGGGCATCGCGTTCATCGAACTGTCAGGTCAGTCCGGCTGGGCCATCTCCGTCGCCTGGCGACACGTGGACCAGCGCCCGACCCGGATCGGTGGTGGTTCAACTGTGCGACGACCCCTGCGACTGCCCCTCACCCGGATAACGCCGGCTCCGAGTCACACAGCGACGTCGAAGCGTGGCAGTACGCAGCATCCCCGTCTACTGCCAGTGGCGGCTTCGGTCGATGAGCAGGTTCGAGGACAGCGTCCTACGGCGGTGCTGGAAGCCAGTAAGGCCGTGAGCTCCAATGTGAGTACCGCAGCCCCGATGGGACCAGTCGCGTCGACGAGGTCAGCGATCGGCGCGGGTGATCGGGTCGGCGAGGCGCTCGCGATCGCAGCGTTCCTGCCACTTGGCGATCGTGGGGGCCAGGTCGTCACCCAGGCGCTTGCCGGGGGTGAATGTCGCGGGCAGATGTTGCATGCCGTTGATCACGCCGATCGTCGGGTAGTGGACTGCCCCTGCCGGATCGCACACGAAGTCGGGCATGCGTTCGAGCACTGCCGAGAGCATCACCTTGAAGATCGCGCGGGCGACGTTCGAGCCGATGCAGCGGTGGACACCCAGACCGAACGTGGTGTGCCGGTTCATCTGCCGGTCGAGCTTGATCGTGTGCGGGTCGGGAAACACCTCGGGGTCGCGGTTGGCCATCGCCCATGACAACCACAGGCGATCGCCTTCCTTGAGTCGCTGCCCTGCGTATACGCAGTCGGCGGTGACCGTGCGGCCATCACCCGGGGCTGGGGTGACGTAGCGCAGGAACTCCTCGGTGGCAGAGTTGATGAGCCCGGGCAGATCAGCGGCGAGGCGGGCGCGCTCGGCGGGGTTCTGCGACAGCCAGTTCAACGAGCCGGCGGTGAGCGCGGTGGTGGTGTCGAACCCGCCCACGACCAGCAGCACGAGCACGTTGATCAGATCTTCGGTGCTGGCCTTGGCACCGTCGATCTCGGCGTTCAGCAGGGCGCTGACGAGGCCCGGCTTGGGATCGGCTGCGCTCTGCTCGAGCGCAGCCGCCAGGCTGGCGACCATCTGCAGGAACTGCTGCATGACGCGTGGCATGTCGGGTGAGTCCGGTGGCGTGTAGATCGTGGCGTGGGCCGGCTCGTTGTAGATCGTCCAATCGGCGATCGGCAGGCCCATCAACGCCATGGTCATGACCGCAGGCACAATGTTGGCCAGGTCGTCGACGAAGTCGATCCGGCCCGACTCGATCTTCTCGTCGAGACAGGCGCGGGTGACGTCGATGACCATCGGCGCCCAGCGGGCGACCGCTGCCGGCGAGAGGTAGGGGTTCAGCGCCGTGCGGTAGTCCTTCTGTCCGGGAGGGTCCATCTCCAGGAAGCCCGCGACCACATACGGGTTGCTGGGGATGCCCACGCCGACGTAGCCCTTGCGCACGCCATGGACGTCTTTGTCGGTGGACAGGAGGCTGGGGTCGCGGGCAAGGTCGAAGACGGACTTGTGGTCACTGATCACCCAGTGGCCGCCGTAGGTGTCGCTCCAGGCGACTGGGCATTTCTGCATCTCGGCGGTGACGGCCTCGAACTGGTGACGGTATTCAGGTGTGTGCCGGTCGAAGTGCACTTCGGCGCGGCCGGGAACGGTGTCGGTCATGGTGTGGCTCCTCAGGCTTCGATGACGATCGCTTGTTCTGGACAGGAGCCAGCAGCGAGGCGCACCTTGGCCTCCAGTTCCGGAGGAACGGTGTCGGAGCGTGCGGACGCGTGCCCGTCCACATCGCTGAGCACGAAGACCTCACCCGCGGCCATGGCACACAGTGTGTGCCCCTGGCACTTGTCGGCATCGACCCACACTCTCATGACATCACCTTCCACCGGTTCCGGTTCGATCGACTCAGTACTGCTGCGGGACGAGGCCCGAGGTGTCGGCGCCCGACAGCATGCCTTCGTGGCGCGTGAACAACCAAAACCCCCGAGGACCGGCGCTGCTGCGTAGGAAGTGCGCTTCCTCACGCAGGCCTGTCAGTAATGACCAGTAGGGACCGGCTGGCTCCCGGCCACCGTAATGAGCTGGTCCAGGATCATTCGCGCCGATCAAGTCCACGTCTGAGGCTGCGTCACGATGGTCATTCATCTTTACCCCAACGAAGATCGGCCGACGATGAATCGTATCCGACGTCCAACTCACTGTCAATACAGATGTTCTGGTCTCAGATCATCTGTTCTACTAGGCGAAAGCCTGAACACGCCGGTCACGCCGTCGCGGCACGTTCACGCTCGATCGCGTGCATCGCCACAGCCGGTGGGGCTGTGCGTACGAGTCGCAGGTTGGCATTAGCTTGCCATCGGTGCCTGAGCCGTCGTTTCTTTTCCGAAGGCTGTCATGGACATGCCTGGTCGCGGCATCCAAGAGTCGCTCGGAGTGCTCGGTGGGACCCGTCGGCTCCCTCCCCGACGTCAACCGGAAAGCCGGCCCGTCTTCTTCGCCCAGGCCTCGACCTCCCTGTTGTGTCATCGCTCGGGTCATCGCCGTGTGCGCGCTGATGAGCTGCCGTGTGGCTTCGACCAGCACGCGTATGTCTCGGTCATCGAGCTTGCCTTCCTTCTCGTAGATCGTGATGATCGAACTGGCGTCGTTGACGGGGTTGCCCGTGACCGGCTTGTTCGGTCGGGCGCTCATCACCTTCGATCGTACGTCTGTTCGTTCTGCTGTGGAAGCGGCCGGGTCAGGGGCCGATCAAAGCGATGGACCGGCGGTGGTCCGGCTGGTCGAGTTCGAGACCGGGAGCGATCGGGCCAGCTCCCCATCACCGAGCCCCCCAAACGTTCAGGACCACTCGAGTGCAGAAGAAAGCCCGCGGCCGGTTCAGCCGGCGAACGGGGGGAGGGCGGTGTCGAACCGTAGACCGCTCCAGCCTTCGCCTTCGCCGACGCGCTTGCGCCGGCCGATCCAGAGCGCGGTGCCGCCGTCGGGTGTGCGGGCGAGTTGGTAGCGGCGGATCACCACCGCGCCGTCGCTGGGCACTTCTTCCTCGGCGAGGCGCAAGCGCGGACCACCTTCGTTGAGGAGCACGCCGATGGGATGGGTCACGTCGGTCGTGCCGTCCTCGCGGAAGTGGAGCAAGGGTCGTCGTTCGAGCTCGACGCCGCCTTCGGGCGCGGGCACCGCGACGAACGGGGCCCAGTGGTCGGGGACCGGGGTCATGAGGCGGTAGGCGATGGCGGCATCGCCGAGGTCGCCCGGGACTTGCGTGCGCACCGAGACCGCGGACGCTTCGCGGGCTCGGTTGACCGGTCGACCATCGGCTCCTTGCACGACTCGTTCGACGCCCCACACGAGGTTGGCCATCTCATCCCGAAACAGCGCGACCTCCTCCAACGGGTCGCTCTCGAGCAGATGGGTGACGACGGGCGGGACGATGAACACGTTGGCCGCGAAGGTCTGCTCGCCGGGAGTGGCGAGGCTGAACATCGACCAATTCGGTTGGCCGGCTCCGTTGACGAGGGTGGTTCGGCCGAACGTGTCGATCACTTCGAGTTGATGGACCCACAGTGCTGAGCCGGCGGTGACGTCGAGTGGGAGCACGAACCAGTCGACGCCATAGGCCAGTGAGAACTCGACGAGCGCCATGCGCGCCAGATCGGTTGGCCCGGCCTCGATGCCACCGAGGTACACCCTGGAGTCCTCGAACTCCCACAACCGATCTGCGGCCATGCCGGGGAACGTTGCCGGCGCCGGAAGTGAGACCTGAACGGATGTGGTGCCGGAACGATCGGACGGCGTGGGCCCGAGCTGGCCGATGGACGCGTTGAAGTCGGGCCAGTCGACTCGGCCGGTGGTGTACTCGTCGGCGGCGAACCGCACCGTGCCGGCCGGCAGTTCGGCGTGCACGGCAAACCGATACTCCTGGCGGTGCGGGTTCCAGGCGGCACCGTCGGTGTGCACGAGATAGTCGTCGTACCAGCGGAGCCAGTTGTCGAGCACGGCGCGCGCCGCGGTGCTCGGTTCGAACCCGTCGGGCATCGCGTTCGGCGTGTTGGGCAGGGCTCGGATTTCCGCGGCTGCGCGATCGGCGTTGGGGACGCGACCACGATGGATGGCGGCCCCACCTCGGAACCCCCAGAGATCGACAGCTGTGCTCCGCAGCGTCCCGAGTCCGGCAGCTGACAGCTGGCGCAGGAGCTGCAGGCCTGCTTCCGCGCGAATGCGCTCGGCCGGGACTGTTACGGGCTCAGCCTCGATTCTCGCTTCGAGCGGTATGGACTCGTTGAGCAGGTCGACCGGCGCCTGGTCGCCACGTTGCAGGCGGGACAATGGCGCCTGTTGTAGCTCGACGACGGCCGAGATCGGCGTGCCGGCGTCTTCGCCCTGGAACTCGCCGAACTGCCACTGCCGGGCGAGCATCCACAGCGGGTCGCTGAGCAACATCTGCAGACCCGGCGTCAGGTCAGGGGTCAGCGTGAGTGGCTCCACGCGCGACCACGTGACGACGGACGGCAGCTTCTCCAGCTCAGCGTCGAGCTCAGCGTTCGGCAGGTTCCAGATCGGGTCGGTCACGGCTTGCCTCGTACGCCACCGGGTGCCGTCGCCAGGTTTGCTGCGCGCGCCGCGTCGAAGACGCCTTTGAGCGACACTGACGGGACGTCGCGCGTGTAGTTGGTCGGGAGGAACAGGGCGGGGAGGAACCCAGCCAGTTCGTCGACCTCGCGAAGGGTCAGCGCACGCAATTGGGCCAGGGCGATGGTCTCCACCACGGTTTCGAGGAGATAGAAGAGGCTCCACGGGCCGGGCTCGAGGTCGGGGTGGACCGCGAGGAGGATCGCCTGCGGCGGCCGCGTGCCAGGCGCGTCGTAGTGGAAGGTGAGACCGGCGGTGTGCTCGGACGACGGGATCACTTCCGACCACGCGTCGACGGACAGACCCGCGAGAGGCCGGGATGGATCCAGCCCGTCTGGCGCGACCGCGACCACGCCGATCGTGCCGGCGGCTGGTGGACCGTGGTCTCCGAAGGGCAGCGCGCACCATGGCGCGCCGAGCCGGTGCGGGAGTTGGGCGACGGTGAGCCCGGCGACGACGTCGGTCCCGTCCGCCTCCGCGTGCGTCAGCAGGCTGCACAATGCGTCGAGCGCGGGGCGTACGAGGCTCGCCCGGTGCAGCCACGTCACCGGTGCCGTCTCGTCACCGTTGGTGAGCGCGGCGCGGTCCGCCACGGACGCCGACAGCGCCGCTCCGTCGGAGAGACGGAACCGCGGGAGGAGCGGCTGGTGCGGCCCGAGCGCGGCGGCGGCGATCTCGGCTAGACGGGAGGCCGCGCTGTCAGCTGGGCCCAAAGGTGCGCCGGCCAGCTCGTCGACACGCGCCAGCGTCTCGGTCAGCAACGCAATCACATCGTCGGCCTGTTCGCGGAGGAGCACGGCCTCGTCGGACAAACCGTGACGCACGAGCGGCAACGCGTCGACACCGACCAACTCGGTGACGGCTTCGAGCGCGGCCCGCAACGCCTCGCTCGTCGGTGGTGCCGCGGACACCGACGCGAGGGCGGCGCGGGTCGCGTCAACGGCGGAGTCGACACGCGCCGTGAGCTCGTCGATGTCGATCGTGCCGGCCGAGCCGCTGGGTGCGTCGGTGCCGACAGGCGTCAGATCGCTGACCCCGAGCGCGCGGCTGCCGCTCACGAGGCGATAGCCATGCAACGCGACCGATGGAAGCAGGTCATCGGAGTCGAGCTCGATGCTGTCGCTCTCGTCGGGATCGGTCACTCGACTGGCGAGCACGGCGACGGCGCGGGCTTCCAGCTCGGTCGGGCGGTCGACGGCGGGTCGGCCCGCGGCCAGCACCAAGGCCAAGGGCGACAGACCGAGATCGACTGCAGTCACCGACCCCAGATCGGTGACTGTTTCCCCGCGGTGCAATCGGCCCGACCATTGCAACAGCGACGGGTCGCCGAGCACCGAACCGAGCCACGCGTCGAGTCTCGGTTCGAGTGTGCCGCGCACACCTCGGGCGGGCCAGCCGGGTGGCGCAGTGGCGCTCGCGTCGGCATCGAACGCAACCACGACCCGGTTGGCGACGACCGTGCCCTCGCGAGGGGTGCGCACGACGTCGGGTTCAGTGGGCCGTTCCTGGCGGTCGAGGGTGCCGGCGGCGGCGGCCGCGCGATCGAGGTTGCCAGCCGCCGCTTGATGGACGGTCTCAGCGAAGAGCACGTCGGTGACGGCGTCGTAGATGTCGGCCACCTCGGCGAGCACGGTCTCCAGCCGGGTCTGGCGATCACCCGTGACGCCGTGCGTGGCCAGCAACGCGAGCCATGCCTCGGTGGCCACCATCGCGAGCAGCTGCACCCCGTCGACGACGTCGCGGGCAGCCACAGACTCCACGGGTTCGGCGAGATCACCGCTGCGGGCTCGGAGCGGCGCGGCGATGCGCAGGGGCACGACCAGCTCACCGAGGCCGACGTCGTGCAGCTTGCGTTCGATCCGATAACCCAGCAGCGCGGCGAGCGGCTGACCGGCCGAGACGCCTTCGAGCAGCTTCAACGCCTCTCGTACCCGCGCCGAGCGCAGGTCGAGGTCGAACGCGTCCTCGGCCATGTGCGATTGACGACCGCTGCGCAGCACCGCCGCCGCCACCGCATGGCCGAGCGACGGCGCGGCGATGTAGCCCAGGCTCTCGGCGGCCGCGCCTTGATCGGGGCGAAGGTCGTCGACCCAGCCATAGCAACCGAGGTGGACACCCGTCGGACGGAGAGCTCGATGTGTGGCAAGCCGAGCGGTGGCGAGCGATGTGAACCAGGCGTCGAGCCGTGAGCTGTACAGGTCGAGCACGCCGCGGAAGGCCCACTCCAGTTCGTCGCCCGGTGCCGAGGTCAGGTTGTCGAGAGCGACCAGGAAGCGAGCCAGCCCGTTGACCGTGCTGGTGGTGTCGCGGATCAACTCATCGAGCGGAGCGGAGGACAGGCGACTGGCCACGGCGTCGTGCACGGGGATCAACTCGTCCGGTCTGGCCGGGTCGGGGACAGTCGTGGCTGCGAGTTCGCGCGCCGAATCGAACGACAACGCCGGTCGGTTCGGATCTGGCGCTTCGACGCGGACGAGGTCGGGTGTGCGGACCCCGAGGCGGTCGGGCAGGGCCAACCGCACCTCGGGTGACACGGCTGCTGCTGCCACCTCGGCCGTGGCCGCCTTGTCGAGCTCCTGCGTTGCGGCGAAGGTCAGGAGCGCCTCGAGCAGCGTGGCCGAGCCCTGGCGCAGGTTCAGGTCGCGCCGGCCCTCGGCACCGCGTCGCGCCAGCGCGGCGATCTCGCCGATGTAGCTCGTGCCGGCGCCGCCCTTGACGACAAGCGGAACGTCGAGCGGGTGACTCTCGTCGACAGCGGTGAGGTACTGGACGCGGGTCGGCTTGTTCGGCGGGATGTCGAGCTGGCCCGCGGTGTCGGACATCATCGGTGCCTGCTGGGTGCGGAGTTGGGTCAGCCATTCGGTGGACGACCACTGCGGGGGCGGCACCATCTCGCGCCACTGCAACTGCCACGGCACCGGCGTCCGTTGCAACAGGTCGAGCATCACGTCGTCGACATCGGTCGTGTCGCCGACCCGGCCGAGACGAGGTAGCTCGTCGATGTGTTGATCCCACAGGCCGCGCATCATGCCGGTGGCGCGATGGAGGTTGAGCGAGGTGGCATCGGTGAGCACCGGCGACAAGCGCCGGGACGCCACCGGGAGCACACCGTACGGTTGCGGGCCGATGCGGATGTGGGGCAGCGGTCCCGCCGCGTACAGCGATTCCACCGCGTGGACACGGATCGCGTCGGTGTTCGCATCGTTCCCGAGGGGTTCGAGCATGTCGGTGGCGTAGTAGCCACCGGTTGCCTCCCAGGTCGCGTCGAGCAGAGCCGACGCGATCTGATGATGCCGGCCGCCTGCGCCAGGAGCGACGGCGAGCGGTGCGGCGTCGATGCCGAGCGCGGCAGCGAGCCGGCCGGCGTTGGCAGTGACGGCAACGTCGGGATCGATTCCAGTAACGGGTGGAGCCCATTCGGCGATCCGCGCCGCGGGCGCGGTGGTGAAGCCGCTGCGAACGCCGGCGGTGTTGTTGGTCGGCGTGCCCGGCTCGACGAACGCCAGGTCTCCAGAGGCGGCGTGGCCACCGAGGAGCGCTTCGAGCGATGCGACCGCTTGCTCCGGAGTGAGGGTCCAGTCGACACCGATCACGACGAGGCGGCTGAGACCGTTGGCGAGGGCACCGAAGGCGAGATCGGTGTCGCGAACGGTGAGGAGCATGCCGTTCTCGCGGGCCGCGTCTGGGTCGACCGCCCACTTGAACGAATTCTGGACCTTTGGCAACCGGCTGACCGGCGCGTCTGGGGCGTCGTCGGGCGGCGCCTCGGCGGGGTTTGGGGTCGGTCCGGCCGCGAGGCGATCGGCCACGGGTGACGACCACACTCGGAACACCTCGACTCGGTTCTGGTAGCCGACGGCGACCCACCGCTCTGGCAGGCAAGTCGCTTCGACTGCACGCGTCCATGCGCTGTGCCGGTGGGGCGTTGCCGAAAAGGTCGGCGTACCACCTGGTGCCTCGGTCAGGTTGGTGGGCCTCAACGTGTCGACGAGGTAGCGCGCCCGTCCGGCCGTGATGCGACCGGTCAAGGTCTTCCACGCCGTCTCCGCTCGGTCCGCGTCGTTCGGCGCCGGCCACCGTTCGTTCCAGTACCACTCGCCGGCGGCTCGCTCGTCGTCGGTGAGGCCGGGCTCGTGGGAATCGAGGTGTACCTGGTCGGGGAAGACGCGGATGTGTAGCGCCTTGTTCTCCTCCGCATACCGAGTCTCGATCCGCACGGGCAGCAGCGCGATCGGCACAGTGCCGTCGAGCGCCTCGACCGCGAGCTCAGGGTCGATGTTGGTCATGGCTGCGGTCCGACGACGAGATGGCGGGCGTGGACGAGCACCTGGACGGGGTTCTGGAAGAGCGCCTCCGCGGTCATCGCGCTGTCGAGCGGGTTCGGTTGCAAGCCGTTGGCTGTGGCGACCCGGCCGAGGTCGGCGATGGTGAACGGTGAGCCGGGCCCAATGTCGGTGTCGGTCCACGCCGCGGCCCGCCAGTTCGTGACCGGACCGGCGGGGCGATCGGGGGCAGGCGCCTCGTCGAGCCCGAAACGGGGCTCGGTGATCTGTTCCTGGATGGCGAAGAACCAACCGTCACCAGTCGTGAGGTCTTCCTGAGTGAGGTCGAATCCGAAGAAGCTGATGTCGGGTTCGATGAAGCCGGCGAAGACGGCCGGCTTGATCAAGGTGTCGTCAGTGCTCGGGGTTGTGGGACCCGACGCCGGCACGGCGAGGATGACCGTATTGGGATGGCGGCGGAGCAGCTCGCCACGGACCAGCAGCACGAGGTTGGCTTGGCCGCCGGCCAGGTCGGTGAGCGAGCGCTCGAATGGTCGCCATTGGTGCATCGGAGCGATGTCGGTGTCGTTGCCCAGACGCTGCCAGAAGCGACTCACGGGGGTTCCCCGCTGGTCGGTCGGGTAGCGGCGCCAGAGCAGCTCGCGGTTGAGCTCGTGATTCAGACCGGCGAGGAACGCGGCGATGAATCGCGGGTTCGTCTCGAGGAGCGTCACCGAGTCGGGTGGGATGACGTCGGCACCCGGCAACAGTCGCGTGCGGTCGTAGCGGGCAAGCAACCGGTAGGCGGGGATGGCCAGCTCGGGGTACGCCATGATCCGGTCGAACTGCGGCGCGACGTCGAGCCCGGCAGACGACGCGCCCGCGCGCAGGTCGCCCAGGCCGGTCGAGCCGAAGCGGACCATCGCGTCGACCCGTGCCGTATGAGCAACGGATGGATTGCAGCGCTCGGTGAGCGCCGTCGCCGCGCCAGCGAGCGCGAACGGAACGAGTGTCCGCGTCGGCGGCGCATCGACCAGCGTGGTCACCGTGGTGACGTTGGCCAGCGCAGCTTCGAAGCGGCCGAGCACCTCGCCGTCGGTCACGAGCGGTGGCACGGTAGCGGTGGGCTCGGCGGTGGCGACGCGGTTGATCGCCTCGATGCGGATGCCGCCACCGATGCCCATCGATTGGAGCACGAATCCGTCCGTCGGCGCCGGCTGGGCCGCGGCCACTTGCCTCAACTGAAGGAGAGGATCGACCTCGCGGACGACAGCCATGAGGAGATCGCCGCTGCGACGCAGGACATCGACATGGCGAGACGTGATCAGCCCAACAGCGCGCACGTCGCCCATCAGGCTGAGCCGTTCGGGTGGCGGCGGTGGCGGTGGAGGCGTCTGGCCCGGCGGTCGCACGCCGGCCGGCACGAAGTCGGTCGGGTCGACCGTGTCGAGCCCCGCGGCGAGTTTGCCGACCAGACTGCTTGCCACGGAGACAGAAGAGACCGCAGGGGCTGGTCCAGTTCCGGCGGCGGTCTTGCGGACGAACCGACTGGTCGGCGCCAGCATCCGGCGCAGTGCCGGATCGACGCTCGCGTCTGGCAACGACGTCGGCGTCATCGCCGCGCGAACGGTGACACCGTCCGCCGTGGCATCGCCCATCGGCGCTCGAGCAGTGAGGGGCGCGGCGTAGGTGAGGGTGCTCGCGGGCGCGAGGCGGGCGATCGAACGGGAATGGAAGCGAGCCGATGCCTTGATCGACAGCGTCGCCCGCGCAAGGAGTGCATTGGCCTGGAGCACCGCGCCGACCTGCGACCAGCACGCCGTCAGCAAGTCGTCCTGCTCGCGCCGCACGACCTCCGTTCCGAGGCCGGCGGCGACCCGGGTGCGCGGGTCGAGGTTCAACTCGCGGAACCAACCGACTGAGTCACTGACTTTGAACCGGTTCGCCGCCCACGCGCCGTACAGCGGCGGGCCGACGGCGCCGTCGTCCGGATCGGAGCCCGACGGGTCGGCAATGGCGTCGAGCAACTCGGCCAATGGTTGGGCGAACGCTGTCGGTATCTCGGCGAGCGTGCCGTCGCTCTGTTGCACCGCCCGTAGCGCGCCGTCCATCTCGACGATGCGGTTGGCGTCGTTGTCCGGGAGGTCGACCGGGCCACCGGCCGCGCCGATGTGCATTTTCACGGTCCCGGCGAGCGGAGTCCCGTCGGTGCCCTCGCCCACCACGAACGGTTGGAGCCCGCGCGCCAGGCTCTCGAAGTCGCCGGCCGGGCCGGTGCTGAACGACCAGTGGAAATAGAGCGGCAGGGTGACCTTGTCCTCGCTCGTCCACGCCGGTTCGAGGTCGGTGTCCGGCGGCGGGAGGCCGAGCCCGCGGGCAACGCCGGCATCGAACGCGGGCACGAGGCATGCGAACCACCGCGCGCCGGACCGCAGCCGCCGCGGGCACAACAGGCGCGACACGTGACGGTCGGGATCGCTCTGCATCGCCGCCGCACCGCCCGGCCCTGACCCTTCGGCGACCAGCAGCTGTGTGTGGGCCCATGCCCACGATCCGGTGAGGTCGCCGAGCTCGGCACTCGCGCCGTCCTCGATGTGGAGGCGGGGGAGCGGCGCGCCCCGCGGTATCGAGATCGACACGCCTTCCCGATCCTCGACCACGACGAGGGCCAGCCACGGCCGCAACCGGCCCTGAGCATCGGCGGCGGAGGGCGTCAACATCCACGGCAAGTCGGGCTCGTCGAAGTCGACGGCGACGAGATAGTTCGGCTCTACGTTCGATGCCTCCGGCTTCGGCGTCATCCGCACGATGGCACGTGGGTCGAGGCCGACGACGTCGCCCGGACCGGCCAGCGGGGTCGACGTCGTGCGCGTGCCGAAGCCACCGCTGAGGGTCACGTCGAGCTTGACCGCGCCCCGGACTGGCAGAGGTCCTTCCGCCGCTCGTGTGCTGTCTCGTAGCTCGGCCACCAGCCCCCGGCGCGTGAAGGGCAGGAATCGGTAAACGGCTGGTGTGCTCACACCATCACCTCGAATCGTTCCACGACCCGATGACCTCCCGCGGCTGCCGCCTGGGCCGCGAGCGAGAGCGATCGGATCGCCGGTCCTTCGAGGACCGCGGCCTCGTTCAGCGATTCCTGCGCGACCAGCGCGAGCGGCGGCTCGTCGACTGCGATCGCGGCGGCGTTGAGAGGTGACGCGATGCGTAGCGTGGCCTCGGCGCGATCGGATCGGGCGGCGGCGCCGAGCTGCGACGCGTGCATCGCTGCGTCATGCGACGCGATGACGATCGGCATCGCTGCCACCGTCCACGTCGTCATCAGTGACTCGGGTTCGGGATCGAATCGCACCGTCTCGAACGCGGCAGTCACATCACGGGCGAGGCCATCGGCAGTGACGTAGCCGGACGAGCCGACGATGACGCCCGAAGGGAACGGCTCGAATGCGGGACCGGTGAGCTTCTCGTCGTCGGTGAGATCGACGAACTCGCCGCGAGAGAACGATTCGGTCGTGTGTTCGAACGACGTCATAGCCGCGTCGTTCAGCGCCACCGATGCCACATCGATCGTCTGCGGCCCGCCGGCGATCGGACGGGTCCCGAGACGCTGGAGCTGCAACCCGATCGGCGCGGCGCGTTGGCGGATCGCCAGCCGACCGAGGGGATGGGCGAGCTTCAACTGCGGCGAGGACGCGAACGTGAGCGGGTTCGCGACGCCGGAGGGCAACTCGATGGTCACGTTGTCGGGCTTGGCCATTTCGGCGGCGATCACCTCGCCGAGGGAGACCTGCGCCACGTCGGCGACGCGCACCTCGCCCCAGCGCTCGTCGAACGGGACCGTCTTGTCCCACCACAGGATCGAGAAGCTGAACGTCCCGACGAAGTGCCACTCGTCGGGACCCTCCAGCGTTGCGGTCACCTTGACGGCGGCGAGCGTGCGACCGAACGCCTTCACCTTCGCCGTGAACTCCATGTCGACGAGGAAGTAGCTGCGCGGCGTCCGGTACCACAGCGCGTCGAAGCCCAGCGCGGCCTCGATCGAGGCCACCTTGAAATCCGCCTTCATCGTCGCCTTCAGCCCACCCTGCACGGAGTTCGGGGTGACGGCGACGTACAGCTCGATCGCCAGCGACACCGGACCGAGCTTGAAGCTCACGCGCAGCTTGTCGAGATCTCGCGGCACGCGGGCGGGCAGACCTTGGTAGCGCGGATGGAAGCCGCCGGCCGACAGCACGAATCCTTCGTCGGCGCCGAACTGCACCGCCACGAGCAGCTCGCCGGCGAGGTCGAGCTTGGTGAAACCCTCGATGCCGACGAACGAGTCGCGCAAGCGGGCCCGCACGAGAAGGAAACCGGTGTCGTCGTCGTAGAAGCCGACGATGTCGATGAGCAGCTTCAGGATGGCCGGCGCGCCGGTGTCGCGCGGCGGGAGCTGGACGAGCACCTGGCCGATGAGGATCGCCTTCGACACCTCGAAGGAGCCAGGGCCGAGCGCGTTGCGGGCGTCGACGATGAGGCCGAGGCGGACGTAGACGATCGGCGGGTCGGAGAAGCTGAGCTCGAACATCAGCCCGAACACGAGGTTGCCGCCGGCGATGGGGAACAGCGTCCGGTACCGGTTGACGATGCGTGGCGCGTCGGCGACAGGGTTCTGCGGGAACAGGACGTCGTCGAGCGCGCCGGTGCGCATGCCGGTGCCGAGAGCATCGACGTCGGACCGGTGGTGGAGGCCGATCATCCCTCCGACACCGGTCCAGAAGATGCCGAACGCGATGTGCACCTTGAACTGACCGAACACGAAGAGCAGGAGGGACCAGCCGTCGCTGCCGTCCGGGCGCTTCGTCGATACCATGCCGATTGCCTTGAGCGACCAGTTCGCGAACTTCAACTCGAGCGCGCCGGCGTACTCGCCCCGTTCGCTGTCGATGAAGAGGTAGCCGCCGCCCGTAACTGCGCTCGCGCCGATCACCAGGCCGATGCCTCTCGGCGGCGCGAACGACACGAACTCGGCGAGGTCGAAGTCGCCGTCGCCGAGTTGGTGGAGCTCCAACGTCACGCCGACGCGATCGATGGACGCGGCGAACGGGCCGAGCGTCAGCGACACGCCTGCGCGCAGGGCGAGCGCGATTTCGGGATCGACGATCAGCTCCAACTCGAGGAACTGCACCGTGAAGACTCCGAACGCGGTTGCCGACACGGGCAGGTTGACGCGCGCTCGCGTGCCGCCTTCGAGGTGCACACCGTCGCGAGTGCTCGCCCGCACACCGACCTCGAACGGGACCTCGATGTTGCCGCCGGGAAGCTGGCGCAAGAACGCGTCGCCCTTGCCCAAGGCGATCACGAGCTTGCCCCTCTTGATCCCCGCTCGGAACGCCGCTGATTCACCGGAGATCTCGATGCCGAAGGCAAACGCACCGAGTTCGAGGCGCGATCCGTCGGTCGTGCCCACGAGGACGGCGGGTGTGTCCGCGGGGGTGTCTGGGCTCTTCTTGGGTTCGGCACCGACGCGGATCCGCGGCTCGAAGTCGGCGAAGGTGATCACGTCGTCGAAATCGAGGGGAATGAAGAACCCGAACTGGCCGGCGCCGGCGACGTCGAATGTGTACGTCGTCGTCCCGAGATCGACGGGCAACGTGAAGCCCGTGGTGGCGCTGAGGAAGAAGCCCGAACGGCCATGACCACGCGGCACCGGGATGATCGTCAACGCCGGCCGGACGCCCGAGACCCGTTGATCGAGGGTGATGGTGAGCGCTCGCGACGCGATCGCTGCGCTCTCGCCTTCGTCCTCGGGGTCCGGGTCCCAGCCGTAGATGGCGTCGAACTTCGCTCCGATCTTGTCCGGCAACGTCGCGAGCAGCACGAGGCCTACGCCGCCGAGCATCGACATCCGTTGCACGAATGCCTCACCATCGACGGCCGGTCCCTCGCCCCGCACGAATTGTTGAAGGCGGGCAGCGTCGAGTTGCTGGAGGAACTCCTCGTCGTCGGCAACGAGGCCGAGGATTCTCACCAATGCGTAGGCCGCGGGGTTGCGGACGCGCAGCACGTCGAGGGCGAACGTCCGGAACATCGACGACATCAACACCCGAGGGTCGACCTGATCCGCACTGGCGGCTTCGACGAAGGCCACGATGTTGTCGAACTCCGCCTTGATGTCGGCGGCCAGCCCCGCGAGCGACGCCTCGTCGACGTCAGCGGCTCCCTCGCCCTTGGCGATGAACTCGTCGATGCGGGCCCGCCGGGCTCCGTCGGGCAACGCAGGCGTGGCCGGGTTGTTCGGATCGAGGCCGAGATCGCTGCGCACCTCGCGAGAGATCGCCGGATCTTCGAACGTCTCCTCCACCCACTCGACGAAATCCTTGAGCAGCTTGGCCAGCCGTTGCCAGAAGCCCTTCTTTTTCTTCGTCGGCTCAGCCATCGGCCACCAACGCGAACTCGGGTGCCGCCTCTGTCGAGAGCGCGAGCGACGAGCGGTGCTCGGTGTAGGCACTGCCCGTAGTGGTGGTCGGGTCGTCCATCGAATACAACTCGTGGATCACGGTGTGGCTCTCGCCGTCCGGCTCGAAACGGACGACCCCGAGGTTGGAGCGGAACACCAGCAGGCGCAACAACTCCGTCGGACCGAGGGCGAGCTCCGCGTGACGGAGAGCAACTGCGTTGTACGTCTGCAGCGGGTTCGCCGCGTCGAACGGTGGCAGTACCGGTTGCAGGTGGTCGGGATGACTCAGCACACTGCGCAAGCGATTGTCGCGGAGGCCGCGGATACGGAAGCTGAAGTCGGGCTTCTTGTCGTCTGGGATCGTCGCGCCCGCTGGCCAGCCGCGGGCCGGGACGATGGCCGGGCTCAGCTTCATGCGACCGCGCCGCGCCGGGCTGATCGCCTGTCCGTCGGGCACCGACACAGGCGCGGTCTCCTTCCACCCGATCCGTTCGACGTCTTCGCCGCGCAGCAGTTGTTGGGAGAAGCGAGCGGCGAAGATCGCGGAACGGATGTCGTGTGCGGCACTGTTGCGCAGCGGCGACGAGGTGAGTTGCACGATGCGCGAGTCGATGGTGGCGTCCTGGCCGTTCCAGAAGTCGAGGGCCACGCCGGAGGCGAAGTGGACATCGCCTGACAGGATGACCACACGCTTGTAAGTCGCGAGCCTGCGGATGATCGCGTTGAAGCTCTCCTCCTCACCGCCCCAGCCTTCGACGTCGAAGCGCTCGGGACCGCTGACGGGTGGACCGTCGTTGTCGGCTTGGGCCTTGCGTTTGAAGTTGGCGACGAAGTCCTTGATGGTGGAGGCGAGCGGTTGGACGAGCGCCTCGATGGCGTGCGGCATCAGGATCGGCACAGGCGCCACCACGACGAGCAACTCGCGTTCGTCGGTGAGTGGGCCGACGGGCAGCTGCAGGTCGAGCGACTCACCGAGCAGTTTCGGCGGACCCAGGCGCCCCTTGTACCGACGCCGAGTGCGAGTGTCGATCACGCGAACAAGATGGCGTGGGGCCGGCACCGTGTAGTCGAAGCGAACCTCCGGATCCTGCAACGGCGCCGCAAGCCCGAGGAGTTGATCGAGCTTGTCGATGTCCACCGCACTGGGCTGAGCGCTCGCGCCGAACTTGATCACGGTGTCGAGCAGCTCTTCGTTCTTCGACTTCGGCGCGGCACCTTCGTGCTTGAACGCTGCCGGATCGTTGCCCCACGCTTGGCACACGGTGTACGCGGCATACGCGTTGCGCACGACCGCACGCCCGAACGGTGCCGTCAACACCCGGGTGCGCCAACTCTCCGACAGATACCAGTCGTCGGTGACCTCGTGATCGTCGAACATCATGTACGTCGCCACGTTGGCCAACGCCCGCGCCACTCGCGGCACGACGGCGCGGAACTGCCGGGTGCGCGTCACCTCGTTGAGGTAGCCCCCTTCCTCCTTGTCTTTCCACTTCTGGACCGAGCCGTGAATGGTTTCCCAGTCCTGGAGATGGTTCGCCTCGACCCTGTCAGACGGAACGAAGACCTCGGCGGACTTTGCCAACTCTCGCCACAGCTGAGGGCTCCACACCAACAGATGCATCGCCAACATCTCGCCGTACGACAGCAGATGATGCAGCCCGTCGTTGGTGGAGAACCGGGCGATCTCGCGTACGAGCTTCCGCCGCCGCATGACCGGAAACTCGACGATGTCGACGTTGATCGGCTGGTTGTTGATCGGAAGTGTCTCGGTGAAGCCGAGGAGCTCTCGGCCGATCTCGTTGACCTGAGGCAGCATGCACCCGGAGAGGTCGTCGGCATAGATCTGATCGCCGGTGAGGAAGAGTTGCTGTGGGCGCTTTGTGATGTCGAGCCGATGCGCACCGATGATGTCGTCGAGGTAGGCCATCGCGTCCGGGCCTTCCGCGTTCGAGCGCCGGCACGAACCCTGGGCGAGCACGAGGTCGGAGATCGTTGGCGCGGGCGTGACGAACGTGGGCAACCGATCCAGCTCGTAGCCGAGCGCCAGACGCAGCGGCGGCAGATCGATGTTCGGATCCTCGGCCGGCGGTGGCGGAGGCGGCGGCAACGGAGGGTCACGTTCCTCGTCACGGAGGAACCCGAGATCGCGCAGGCCGTTTGTACCGACGATCACGTCGTAGCTGTGGATCGCGCCGGGAGCGATGACTCCCGTTGCGGGTAATGCCTTCGCGACGACGACCGCCACGTGCAGGCTTTCGCCGAACCGCTTGGTGTTGACGGAACCCTGCGCGACGGGGAGCGTGCCGCTCTCCACGTTACCGGCGCCGGTCGAGCGCTGCGGTCCGGACCACACCACGAGCTGCACCTCGGCGGCTTCGCGAAGCGCGATCCACACGGCGACCTCGTCGCCGGCGACTCGCCGCACGATGGGACCGGCCAACACCTCGGGAAGGGACATACCCGCCTCCATGATTCAGCGTGAGGAGAGTAGTGCACCCATCGGTTCGACACGGACGAGGTGCGACGCGGAGATCCGTAGCTCTCGCATCGTGCTGCTAATGTTGGGGTGCGGGCTGGCGACTGTTCGCCCTCGGGTCGATCCATTCGCCGTCTGCATCTCCGCGCCGACCTCTGCGTCGATCTTGCGTCGACGAACGAGACCACGTCTCAGGTCGAGGGTGGGTCCCTCTGGACAAGGATGGATCGCTGCGCCTTCACCTCTTTCATCTACTCCGATGACGACTCCGACTTTCGCGCGGTGGCCGCAGACCTGTCCGAGCAACGCGGGAGTAACCCCGCGCGCCCGCGCGACCTATCGCCGGGTCCACGGCGCTCCTGATGTGCCTGGTAATCCCTTCCGATCCGGCAGCCCGGCAGGACGGCAACCGCGACGTGGTCGGGTCGAGACGTTCGCAGCACGCGGCCGTGATCCGACGTGGCTGCGGAGGCGATAGTCCGATACGTCTCGCTGAGTGTGGCGCATGCTGCTGCCGACAGCAGGGACGTGTGCCTCGGTGTGACGATGCGCTACCCACACGGTCCTTGACCACCGGGCCCTGCTGGTCGAGGCTGTGACCGCGGTCAGCGACTTCAGTCCAGGATCACGAGCTGGCAGGGCCGCAGCGATGTCTACCCAAACGTCGAACCAACCCGCCGACACCGGCTGAATTCCACTGCACCCGCTGGACAGGACGACACGCGAAGAACCTGCTCAACGGCACCGCTTGGACGGGACGACACCCCGTGTACGGGGTTCCCATCGCTCATAACCCGAAGGTCGCAGGTTCAAATCCTGCCCCCGCCACTCCCGATCTTCCCCCGAGGTGTTGTGGGCCGGGGGAGCGGGTCGGGCGAGGCGTTCGGTGGCGTGGGCGGCGTCGGTCTGCATGCCGGGCAGGACGTGTTGGTAGGTCTGCCATGGTGAAGGCGATGTTGGCGTGCCCGAGCCGTTCGCTGACGACCTTGACCGGGATCCCGTCCTTGATGAGCAAGCTGCCGTGCGTGTGGCGGAGATCGTGGAAGCGGATCGTCGGCACGCCGGCGTTGTGGACGATCCGTCGGAACGCTTCGTAGACCGCGTGCGGGTGGACGGGTTCGCCGTCACCGTCGGCGAACACCCAGCGCTCCTCGTTGACGATGCCGACGGCGGCGAACTCGGCGGTCTGGAGGCCAGCCGGCGAGGACGGCGAGGGTGGTGTCGTCGAGGGCAACGGCGCGGCGGGCGTTCTTGGTCGTGCCGCAGGTTGGTGGACCTCGTAGCCGACCGCGACGAGCCCGCGGTTGAGGTGGAGTCGCTGCTTGGCGAAGTCGATGTCGGGCCATTTCAGGCCGAGCACCTCGTTGCGGCGCATTCCGGTCATCGCAGTCAGCCACAGCAGTGGGACAGCCAGTGCCCGACCGCTGTGCGCAGGAGGAGACGCAGCTGCTCCCCGGTCAACGACATGCCCTCGGTCCGCTGCAGCGAGCGCTGCTTCGGAGCTCGGGCGACGGCGGCGACGTTGCGGGTGACGAGTCCCCGGCGCAGTGCGTCGGCGAGCGCGCTCCTGATGATGAGGTGGATCTCATACACGGTCTTGGGTGCCAGCCCACGACTCGTGGTCGGGTGCAGGAGCGCGTCGTAGAGCGCCTCGATCTGCTGGTAGCGCAGCCGTCGGATGCTCACCGTGCCCAACGCGGGCAGGATGTGGCTCCGCACGTTGCGTTCGTAGCCGTGGTAGGTGCTGGTGGCGAGGTGCAGCTTCTTGCGCGGTAGCCACTGGGCGGTGAGATACGCCCCGAACGTCAACGAACGTGCGGGACCGGTCCGGGCGGTCTCGGCGGCGGCGAGGGTGGCGGCGAGTCGCTCGGCGTCGGCTCGGTCGGTGCCGGCCGGATGCCAGTGTCGGCGTTCCTTGCCGGTGATGGGGTCGCGGCCCTCGTAGATCACCGCGTAGTAGCGATCGCCGCGCTGCTTCACGTATCCCTTCATCCTGTTCCTCCGTCAACGTCGGGGCCCAGCGCTCCGGACCCGGGGGAACAATCGGTAGACCACACCGGACACGGTGTACCCATCGAATGACCCGGCGCGAATGCCCAGGTCGGCGCGTCGACAGCGCGAACCCGCCGTCGTGGGAAGAGATCGCTCGAACGACGGCGCAGACGATCACGACGCCCATCTGGTCGATGCTGGGACGAGCGATCTTCTGTGTCGTGTCGGACAGCCGGCAGTCGCGGACCCGCGAGTCGATCGACTCGGGCCGGGCCAACTCCGAGCCATACGGCGTAGCGGCGACATCGTCGCTCCATCGACACGGCCTCGATGACGGTGAAGCGGCAGCGCGCTACCCGAAGCTGATCGTCCCGCTCCCGATCGACCTGGCCGCCATCCAGCGACGATAGCCAGCAGGTCATTGTCCTAACCCTTCGGGCAGCGACCGCAGCGGAGGGCACGGCGGGGCCCGCCGTACGCGTCAGTTGGGTGTGACGTCGCCGGGGAGCCACGCCTTGTCGAACCACGGCTGCAGCGGGCCGTAGAGGCGCAGCATCGGGAACCAGCCCTTGCCGGCGACGGTCTGGATCCAGTTCGTTTCGTGGCCTTCGGGTGCGGTCGGTGCGAACCAGATCGTGGTGGAGCCGTCGTCATTCGGGACCACGGTGCCGGTGGTGGACATCACGCTCGGGTACGGGTCGTCGGTCTGGAGCAGCGACCGGGTCTGGGTGTCGTAGATGTCGATCGACCAGAAGTTCTTGGCCGGCGCATCGGGCGGGAGCGTGAGGCTGTAGGTCTTGGCGCCGTCGAGGATGTCGCCGTTGCTGTCGTGCACCGTGTAGGCGTATGCGGACCCGGCACCGACCTGGGCGTGGGCCATGGCCGGTGTGATCACGGTGGCGAAGTAGTGGAATGCCGTGCGGGCGTCGAGCAGGCGGGCACCCTCGCGGAGGAACTCGTAGCTCCCGCCGATGAACGCCTGCAGCCACGACGACCCAGCGGCGATCGGGGCCTCCTCGTCGCGTGGCGAATAGACGAGGGCCCGGCTGATCGCGGCACCGGCCCGGGCAGCCTGCTCGAGCGAGGCGCGTCGGGCCTCGTCCGGTGTGAATGGCTGGCCGTGCACGATCCCGATGCCGGCGAGTTGACCTGCGCGTTCCGGGTCCAGGGCCGTCGTCGGCTCCTCCTGCACGAGCGTGTCGACCTCCTCGAAGAACGTGAAGTCGTTGGCGTGCACGGTGTTGAACTGGAACGCTGCGATGTTCACGAACTCGGTCTCGGGCGGGTCATCGGCGTCGGCCAGTGCGTACACGCGGGTCTGCTTCATGGCCGGCACGCCGCCGAGCGCCCGCAGCACCACCCAGTTCGTGAAGGTGGCCGGCCGATACACGAAGTACCCGTCGGGCACCTCACCCTCGAACCCGGGTGGCAGGAACAGGTACTTGCCGCCCTCACCGCGATCCGGCCCGGCGATGCCCATGTCGGCCACGTAGCGGAACCAGAAGTCATCCACCACGCACAGCGACTGGACCGGCGGCTCGATCACGAACGGACCGGTCTCACGCAGATCGAAGAACATCGACCCGTACGTCGTCTCCGTGTTCGGCGTCAGGAAAAGGCTGCCCGAGTTCGCCCGCGGCTCCGTGTAGCCGACCTGGTTCGAAGCGGTCAGCCCGACACTGCGAAACCCATTGCGCATCGCGACCAACGACGCCCCTGGCACTGCGTTCAAGAACACGTCCACCCCACGCACGAAGTCCAAGCCGGCGTACAAGCGCGCCACCGACTCGGCGGTCGGGACACCGTCCACCATCTCGAACGTGCCCAGCGGCGTGTCGATCTGGGCAGGGACACCCACCGTCGCGAACGCCTCCGCAAGCGGGTCGGGGGCGTCCTGATGGGCATCATCGGTCATCGCCCCAACGTAGTGAGATGACGCCCTGCAGCCCAGGTGTTCGCGGTCGCCCGCGCGGAGACGCTCCCGGCCACGATCCCGGTACAGAGCAACGACGGACGCGTCAGAAGGAGTCACGCGAGAGCGCTCCCGTTGATCCCAGAGCGCGTCCCCGCGGTGCGGTGGAGGGCGCCCGGGCGAGCTCGGAGGTCAGCGAACCTGGTGCGGAAAAATGTCGGTGTGCCCGAAGTTGATCGTCCCGCTCCCGATCGACCCGCCCGTGCTGCCGGCAAGCGTGCTCGTGGTCCGGTTTGCCCCGGGCGCGTGCCCGGGGGTTCCGTGCCGCCGCGCCCTTGCTCGGGCCCGCTGGCCGACCTCAGGCGTCCAGGGGTGCCATCGTCGATGCTGCGGCGATCAGGGGCGCCTGCTTCCTCGGCGGCAACTCCTCGCCTCGCTCATGCTGGCGCCCGGAGGTGTCCCGCTGGGCGGCAACGTCGCCGTGATCGTCCCTCCCCGGACGACCGCAGCAGGAGGGCAGCACTGGAGCTGGCGCCGAGCACCAGGAGCGTGATGAAGGTGTGGTTCCGCCTGGTTGCCGCGGTCTGGGCGTTGGCCTCGTTGGTCGCCGGCTGACCGGCGGCACGCACGGGTACAAACCGCGCAGTCGTAGGTTGGGACCGGTGGAGCAGGTGATCGCAGGCCGCTATCGTCTCGGCGCGCTTCTCGGCGCGGGTGGCATGGCGCGGGTGGTCACCGCCAACGACCTGCGCCTCGACCGCACAGTGGCGATCAAGCTGGCTCCCGCGTCGGGGATCGATCGGATCGGCCGGGAGCGTTTCGTCCGCGAGGCGCGCTCGTCGGCGGGCTTCACCCATCCCAACGCCGTCGCGGTGTTCGACGCCGGGGAGGCCGACGGCTACCTCTACCTCGTGATGGAGCTGGTCGACGGCCCGTCCGTGGCCGCCCGGCTCGCCGAGCACGGCCCGCTCGACGTCGAGGAGGCACTCACCATCACCTCGGCCGTGCTCGCCGCGCTGAGCGCGGCCCACGCCGCGGGGATCGTCCACCGCGACGTCAAGCCGGGCAACATCCTCCTCGGCCCCGGCGGGACGGTGAAACTGGCCGACTTCGGGATCGCCAAACGCCTCGGCGACCTCGCCGCCGACCTGACCGGCACCGGCCAGTTCGTCGGCACACCGAAGTACCTCGCCCCCGAGCAGGTCATCGGAGAGCCAGTGACCGCGGCGACCGATCTCTACGCCGTCGGTGTCGTGCTCTACGAGCTGCTCGCTGGGCGTGCGCCCTTCGATCGCGCCACCCCGATCGCCACGGCGATCGCTCATCGGGACGCGCCGATTCCCGACGTCCGCCACGTCCGCTCGGACGTGCCGAGTCACGTCGCCGCCGCCGTGACGCGGGCGATGGCGAAGGACCCGACCGACCGCTTCGGGTCCGCGCAGCAGATGGCGGCCACACTCCGGGGCCTGGCCGAGCCGACCCCAGTCGCCGCGCCGCCGTTGCCCGCGCGTTCGCCGGTCGAGCCGACGCAGATCATGGTGGGCCCGGTGCGGCCGTCTCGTCGCACCCGGGTGTGGTGGTGGGCGGCGGCCGCGGGGCTCGCCGTCGGTATCGGCGCGGCGATCGCTCTCGCCCAGCGCGACGAGGAGCCGAACGCGTCTGCAGGTGAATTGACCGAGACGACGGTGGCGCCGGCAGCGAACGTCGCCGTCTCGACGACCACGACACCGACCACGGCCGCACCGGGCACAACAGCCACCCCGACGACACCGCCACCGACCACGCCGCCCCCGACCACCGTGCCGCCAACCCTTCCGCCACCGCCTGCCTCGCTGGCGGAGCTCATCGCGTTCGTCGAACAGGACCCCGGACGCTTTGGCGAGAAGGGAACCGAGTTTCTCGACGAGCTACAGATGGTCCAGCAGGAGAACGGACGCAAACAGGCCGACAAGGCCGCTGCGCTGCTCGACCACACCCAGGAGCGGATCGACAAGGGGGAGCTGTCGCCTGAGCTGATGTCCATCGCCGAACCCGTGCTGCAGCCGATCGCCGACGGACCGGGCAACGGCGACCAGGGACCTGGCGACGTAGACGGGGACGACTAGGGCGGGTCTTGGCGAGCTCACCGTTGTCGAGCACGATGTGGGTCAGCGGGAACCGGTACTTCACGGCGGTGGTGATCTCGGCCAGGTACTGCCCGAGTCCACCGTCGCCACTCACCGACGCGACCTTGCGACCGGTGTGGACGCCGCCGCCTCGCACGGCGACCGAGGCCCCGATCGCCGCCGGCAGGGCGAACCCGATCGAGCCGAGGTAGCCGGACATGAGGACGTCCTGGCGGCCGCGGCACTCGAAGAAGTGGCCGAACGAGTACGTGTTGTTGCCGACGTCGACGGCGATGATCGCGTCGTCGGGGACAACCTCGGCGAGAGCGTCGAACACGAGGGCGGGGTGCACCCGATCGCGGGCATCGGTGAGATCGCAGCGACGCGCCTTCTCCTGGCGCCAGCGGCACCAGCGGCGGGCCAGCACGTCGCGCCGAGCCAGGTCGGCACGGGCCGGCACGGCGGCCGTCAGCAGGTCCAGGGTGAGGGCGATGTCGCCCCACAGCGGGACGTCTGCGGGGTGGAAAACCTCGAGGTGTCCGACTCACTCGTCGTCGAGTCGGCACGGACCGCCGCCTCCAACGTCGCCCGCGGAGCCTGAGCAACGCCCGCAGTGACCGCGTTGGAGAGCGCGCGCACTCCGGCGCTGTCACGGCAGGACCAGAATCCGGCCCAGCCGGCATTCCCGCGGCCCATCCGTCGTCGCTGAGACTGACGAGGGTACGGCCTGGCCGTTTCGAGTAGTGCGCCAGCACGTGAGCGAGAGAGGAGGGCCGTCCGGTGGTCTCGGGCGATCGACATCACTGCCATGAGCGCCATGCGATGTCCGGCGCCGAGGGAGGCAGCGACCCGAACACGCATGACGGACTGACTTGGTGCGGTTGATCGGGCCGCCGAGCAACACGACGGTGACGTCGAGCGGTATGACCAACCTCGACGCCGGCGGTCACGTCGACGATGAGCCCGTACGGGGTCAGCGCGCTGCGGCGGCGAAGATGTCGGCGACGTTCTCCTCGGAGAAGAACTCGGCTGGAGACGTGACACCGGCGTTGACCCGAGCGAAGCCGTCCATGGCGTGTTGGTTGCCGTGGACGGCCATGAGGAGCTGCTGGAGCTCGGGCGGTGGGGGCTCCAGTGACGCCAGTTGCAGCGTGAATTCGAACAGGGCCAGGACGTGGTCGTCGCGCGTCGCCTGGTAACGGTCCATGGCGTCGTCAAACGAGGATCCGCCGGACAGGTGCTCGTCGATCGCGGTGGCACACAGCTCGGCGTCGCGGAAGGCATCGGAGATGCCTTGGGCGGTGATGAAGTCCTTGTTGTAGCCGGCGTCGCCGACCAGCGCCCATCCCGGACCGAACGGCTTGCGGAAGAAGTTGGGCACCGCCATCCCGACGACTCGTGTCTCGCGGGTGGCGCCGCGGATGCGTTCGGCGAACTCCGGGGCCCGGTCGAACATCGCCACGTAGTGGCCCTCGACATCGGACTTGTTGGCCTCCAGCTGGGCGTAGGGCCAGCCGCCGACCACCAGCGTCAACCCATCGTTGGTGGGCGCGGCGGCGAAGCCACGGCCGTCGCGGACGTAGACCTCGAAGCGTCCCTCGACGGGTAGGTCGCTCCAGTAGCTGTAGTAGCCACACAAGAGCGGTGGACGCTCGTGATACTGGGATGGCCGCACCGTGCGAGCGACCAGCGACCTCAGCCCGTCCGCACCGACCACGACCGTGGCTCGTTCGGTGACGGGCGAACCTCCCGGTCCGTGGCCGCGAATGCCGACCACCCGACCGTCCTCGACGATGACCTCGTCGACCCCGAATCCCTCGCGAACGTCCGCTCCCGCCTCGGCGGCGCCGTCGACCAGCACCTTGTCGAGGATGGTGCGCCGGGGACAGTAGGCCACCGGCGCCTCGGCCGTACCCGGGCTCCCGGTGAGCGTGAACGGACCGAAGTCGAACGCGTACGTGTGGATCGGCGGGCATCCGCTCGATGTCACGCGCTCGAGCAGCCCCCAGCGTTCCAGCGCGGCGACCCCGGTGGGGTGCACGACGTGCGTCGAGATGGTGTCGCTCGGGAACGAGGCGCGATCGACGACCAACACCTGGTAGCCGGCTCGCGCCAGCAGCATCGCCGTTGGGGACCCGGCGCACCGGGCTCCCACGACGATCACGTCCCACGTCCGCTCACCCATGGCGATCGATCCTCCACATCGAGATCGAGCAGACCGCGGCTGTTCGACCGGGGTTCGCCCGCCACTCGACACGAGGCCATCGACGCGGGATGGCGCCTCCCGGTCGCCTGCTCATGACCGGTCGTCGATGACGTCGAGGTCGTGGAACACCACCGGGCCGTCCATCAGGGCCGTCTGGCGTTGCGCTGAAGCCTGTGTCTCGGGGAGTTGCGAGTTCTCCATCGCCGCCTCGAACGAGTCGAAGAAGGCGAGCACGAGGTAGCGGCTCGGATCGTTGCGGTCCTGGGTGATGATCGAGCGGCGCAAGGTTCGCTTGCCTTCGGTCGCCTGCTCCCACTCGGTTTCCATCGCCAGCAGCTCGTCGACTCGCGACGTGTGGCACTCGATGATCTGGATGAACGCCATGGCCCGCCCTCTCACGGTTCGTTTCGGTACAGAAGATCAGTCCTCGGCTCGACCGACCGCGTTACGACAGCGTCCCCACCAACTCAGTCGGACCTCCATCGCCGATACAACACGACGAGATCGTCGAGCGCCTCCGGTGCGAGATCGTCGGGTTCGACGTGTCCGGCCGTGGCGGCGACCAGCTTGATCTGAGCCAGGTACTCACTGCAGTGCGGGCAGTCGGCGAGATGGGCCTCGAGGCGCTCGCGGTCCCGTTGCGACAGGACCCCGTCGAGGTAGTCCGTCATCAACCCGACGGCCTGACGGCACACCAGCGCTCGGCGGCGGCGGAACAACACGATCAGTCTCTTCCCATCTCAGCCGAGATCAGGCTACGGATGTGGGCTCGAGCGCGGTGCAGCAGCACTCGCTGGTTGCCCGCCGAGACGTCGAGCAGGTCGCACACCTCGGCGGGATCGATGCCGTCGATGTCGCGCAACGTGAAGACCTGGCGTTGCCCTTCCGGGAGCTGCCCGAGGCAACCTTTGATCCGCTGCGCGATGGAGTCGGCGACGATCCGGTCCTCGACGGCGTCGACCCACGGCAACGGCGGATCGATCCAGGCTCCGGTCGCGCCGAAGCGCCCATCCAGGACATCGCCCAGGACATCCCCGCCGAGCGGATCGCTGCGGTGCTCGCGTGCCCCTGCGCTCCTGGCCCGGTTGACCAAGATGCGGAACAGCCACGTCTTCACCGAGGACCGGCCCTCGAAACGGTCGATCCCGCGAATGACACCGAGCCAGGTGTCCTGCACGACCTCCTCGGCGACTGCCCGATTCGGCACCAGCGACTCGGCGAATCGCAGGAGACGCGGGTGATAGCGGGTCACCAACGTCGCGAACGCCTCCTCATCACCCGCGCGCAACGCCGCCACCAGGCCTGCGTCCCCGTCCGACACCACTCACGAGCGTAGATCGCCGGCAACGAGCCGAACGACGAACGCTCACCCTCGCTTCACCCACCGCGCCAAAGGTCGCTCGCTCCTCGAGCGTGGGCGTTCCTGCTCGTCTTCGGCAGCCGTTGAACGAGGGCAACACCGCCGTGACAGCGCGTGTCGCTGACAACGATGTTGCCCCGGACCCCGTGTC
The DNA here is from genome assembly GCA_040507575.1 of Ilumatobacteraceae bacterium. GTDB lineage: Bacteria > Actinomycetota > Acidimicrobiia > Acidimicrobiales > Ilumatobacteraceae > JALZMG01. The sequence continues at coordinate 9,983 of JBEVOM010000138.1, read as the reverse complement.
ACCCCATTTCACGGCAAGCGAGGGCAACCACGGGGGATGATGTCCGACGGCGTCGGGTGGGAGGGAGTGAGATCCGTCGCGCGCCGAGTGCACCACCAGCTTCCGGCTCCGCACCGCTCGATCCGGTGCTGCCGCGTTCCGCGGAGGCATCAGGTCTGGCGAGGCACGCGCTCCGCGGGTAGATGGCCGCCCAATCCCTGTCGGACTAGCTGCCTGCGCATCATCACCGCGGTGCCCGACGCCTGCGGGTGGTCGACGACGAGCGCAGGCGAGGTCGTGTGGGCTGAGCTACGTACAGTGACGAGCCCGCGTCAACGGTTCGGAGCGGACGGTCACGCCTCTCTGACGCGCACTGCAACCGATCACTCGACTCGGCAGCGATGACGATCAGAGCCGTCCACCATCGCCCGGCGCCGAACGCGACGCGATCAGCACGACCGGTCGAACGGGTAGATGGATCGGAGCTCGGAGCATCCGCACCCGATGTCAACGTCCCTAGCGACAGCCGGTGCGGTGCCACTCGCGGACTGGTGCGGGCTGTGTCGACGATCAACCCCCGGGCTTCGCGTAGTTCGCGGCCCCTTGGAACTCGACGGTGACCATCGGCTCGTCGCCGATGACCCATGCATCGTGGCCGGGAGCGATCCGGTACACCTGGCCGGCGCTGACATCGAGCTCCGTGCCGTCGTCATGGACGGCGTGGATCTGTCCTGACAGGCAGTAGCCGACGTGTTCGACCTGGCAGCGGTCCGTGCCGACGACCGGCTTGATGCACTCGGACCACTTCCAGCCGGGCTGGAACGTGTAGCGGCCGATCTGGCCGCCAGCGAGGTTCACGAGCTCGACGGTCGTCTTGTCGGGGGAGCGGGTCTCGTCCGGTGCGCTGAAGTCGCGCGCTTCGATTCCAGACATGGGTGTCTCCTGTTCTCCGTGGGTCGGTCTGTCCTGCCGGGCCTGGCTCGGCCGTGCACGGGAGGTGCGTTGTCACCGCTTGGCTTCGAGGATCAGGTTGAGCGGTGTTTCGGCGGCACGCCGGAACGTGGTGTAGCCGGCCTGCTCGAAGACGTCTCGCAGCCGGCCTTCGCCGGCTTGGGCGCCGAGGCCGAGGCCGACCTCCTGCGACAACGAGTTCGGGGTGCAGATCGACGACGACGCGGTGTACAGCAGGGCGGCCATCGGGTTGCCGGCGATGTTGTCGGCTCGACCGTCGATGGCGTATGGCTCGACGAGCAGCACGGTGCCGTCCTCGGCCAGGTGGTCCAGGGCGTAGCGGGCGATGCCGACGGGGTCGCCCATGTCGTGCAGGCAGTCGAAGAAGCAGATCAGGTCGAACGTGCCCTGATAGCCCTTGGCGTCGGCGACCTCGAACGCGGTGCGATCGGTGACGCCGGCCTCCTCGGCGCGCTGGCGGGCAGTGTCGACGGACGGGGCGTGGTAGTCGAACCCGGTGATGTGCGCCTGCGGAAAGGCGTTCGCCAGGACGACGACCGAGGCGCCGTGGCCGCAGCCGACATCGGCGACGGTCGCCCCGGCTGCGAGCTTGTCGGAGACGCCGTCGAGGGCGGCGACCCACGCGGGCAACTCGGCGCGGTAGCCGGTGCGGAAGAACCACTCGGTGCCCGAGAACAGGCAGGGATGGTGGTCGCCCCAGGCCAGCCCCCCGTTACCACGGAACGCGGCGGCAACCTTGGGCATGTCGATGAACATCGACCCGAACGCGTTCATCGCGCGGGCGACGAACGCCGGAGACTCGTCGTCGGCGAGGGCCATCGCCGCCTCGGGTGACAGCTGGTAACGGTCCGTGGAGGAGTTCCACCCCAGGAGTCCGCCGGCGACCTGGCCGTCCAGCCACTCGCGGACCAGTCGCGGGTTGCAGCCGGCCTTGCCTGCAAGCTCGTCCGCGGTGGCCGGTCCGATGTCGGTCAGGACGCGGTACAGACCGAGCTCGTCACCGAGCCACACACCGAAGCACATCGCACCGCCGGTCATGTAGCCCACCATCTGGCCCATGAACTGCCCGAGCTTGGCTTCGTCCACTACCTCATTCATGTCTGCTCCTCCCGCGTTGGTGGTCACCTACACCGTCCCAGTGGGAGGGGCGCGTGTTACAGCAAGATCCGCTGCGGCAACGGCACAACACGCGACCGTGGTTGAAGCGCACCCCCCGGTGAAAAGTGCTCGAGTCCCGATCGCGAGTAGTGACTGGTGAACGCGATGCCCGGTCAGCCATCTCGCAGGACTGATCGGCGCGCTCGAAGATCGGCAGCCGACAGGCTTCGGGCATGCACTGCCAACGGCTCGTGGCGAGGACCACGATGCCGTCGGTCAGCCCAACACGTGCTCGACCAGCTCTGCCGCCTCGTCAGGACGTGCTCACAGTTGTCGAGGACGAGCAGCGTGCGATCGTGGCGACGCACTTCGGACAACCGGCGGAGGTCGTCCTCATCGACGCGTCCCTCGATGTCGAGCGCAGCGACAACCACGGCGGCAACCGTCGGCGCCGCAGGGAAGCCTTCGTCACGTGAGGTGGCGGCCGTCAAGTCGCACAACACGACGCCGTCTGGGAAGGCCGTCGCCAGTCGATGGGCGCTCTCCAACGCAAGCCGAGTGTTGCCCACCCCACCCGGGCCGATCAGCGTGACGAGCCTGCCCGTACCGATGCGATCGAGCACCTCACCGATCACGTCACACGACGCAGCAGCAGCGCCGCCAACGGCCGTCGCTGACCACCGCTTCATCCCCCGCCCTCACCGAAAGCCCGAAGCGGGCCAAGCACAGCGAAGCTGGTCACGAGACGCGAATCTCAGTTCGATCCGGTTCACCCCGCAGTGTCATCGCTGGCGGTCGGCCCGGTTCGCTCCACTCGCGATCCTGTCGTCGTGGCCGCTGCCGTTGTACGCACGGCAAACAGGTGCCCCTCCGGCCACACCGGCGCCGACCGTGCCACAGGAAACACCCCGAGACCACGTGCGAGCTGCGAGCAGACACCGGGGGTGCACGTCCGAGCGATGGCGAGATCCTCCCGTGATTGCCACGCTCGAGGGTCGACCGCCAGTGTGGCGGCGCGCTCAGTGTGCGGTGGTTGAGCGCCGAGACCACGAACGTCGCCGAACAACCCAGACGCACTGACGAGCACGGCCACGAGATCGCGACGGAGGCGGTGGAGGCGGCGAGGACGATCACCATGGGGATGCTGACGTGACCCCGAATTGGTGCAAACGGCCGGGCCACAGCGGATGCTGGGCCGAATCGGTGAACACCAGGAGCGCGTCGACCGACCAACTCATGCGACATACCTACGGCGCATGACCCGAGGGTGTCGACGGCGAAGCGGCTCGCGTGGCCGGATGATGGTCGCGGACACCGCCCGGATGCCGTTCGGTCGGGGTCGTCGAACCCGATGAGGTCGCCGCCACGTGTGTCCTCGCCCTGCACGCGTCAGCGACGACTGGGTGTCGACTTCCTTGTCGACGTCGGGTACAGCGCGAGCTGAGCTGCGCTGCCCAAGCTCACGGCGGCGTCACGGCCCGAGCCGGTCACCCCGACGTCAGCACCTTCCTCCGACCCTGACGCTCGCTGCCGCGCCGTGCCGGCCCGGCGGTGAGCCAGCCGTCGAGGGCACCGCGCTCGAGCGCTTCGACGAACTCCTCGACACGGTCTCCGGCCACGGTCAACCAGTGGGATCGGGCCGGTCCATCGACCCGCATCACGACCGTGCGCCACGTGGCCGCGGTCACCGTGACGGTCGTCGACCCACGACGCCACGGTTCGATGAGCGAGACACCGTGACAGGAGTGGACTCCACCGTCGTCGTCGCGGCGATCGACGGGCAGCGCATGGGAACCGTCGACCATCTCGTCGACGAGACGCAGATCATCCTCGTCGCTCCACTCCTCGACCTCCGGCCGCGCCGCCGTCCACGTCGCCCGGAGCACATCGTGGGCGGACGTGGTCGACCCGTTCCGACAGCGCAGCACCGTCCGCCGGCCGGCGGCGTAGAGGTCGGGGCCGTAGGCCCGCCGATCGACGTACCAACCGAAGCGCTGCGGCGACGGTTGCAGCTGCACCTGGAGCGACGGCGGAAGGCGGGACCGCAGTCGCCGGTCCGACAGGCTGTGCTCGGCGAGCGCCGCGACGCCCGCGGCCATCGTCAATGCGGCGCGCAGCTGCGCGCCGCTGGCGTACTCGCCGCCCAGTTCGAGGCGTCGATTCCTCGGGCGGACGATCAGACCGGGCGAGTCGGGCCGGTCGAGCGCGAGCATCAGGGCCGGCGCGCAGCGTTCGGCGATGATCTTGGCGACGCGGCAGACGCGTCGATCGTCGACTTCGACGTTGAGGTGCGTCGAGTAGCCACTGAGCACATGACCCGCCGGCAGCGCGGCGGTCAGCGCCTCACGGCCGGCGATCGAGAAGCCGACCACTCGCCGGATGGCGCCGGGTCCGAGCACCGCCGGCGGCGTGACGACCTCGAGCTCGCGCTCGTCGCAGGTGATCACGCCACCCCAGGCCCCGCGGACGGCGTGGGCGTCGTCGGGATCAAGGCGCCGGCCCAACCCGTCGAGGCCTCCGAGGATCGTCCTGGCATCGACGCTGCGACCGCCGACGAACAACTTGAACTCGTGCTCGATCCCGATCCGTCGTCGCTGGTCGAGGGGCGTCACGACACCGGCGTCAACGTGAACGCCACGATGAAGTCGGTGAAGTAGCAGAACGCCGGCAGCCCGTTGTCGGGTTGCACGTACTCGGCGTACAGGGTGGTCGGTACGAACGTATACGTGCCGACGTACGAGCCGTCGGCCTGGCGTGTCGCATCTACGGTCACCTGGACGGGGTCGCATGGGCTGCCCTCGAGGAGATCGACCGACAGGGCGCCGGTGAGCGTGGCGCCGCCGATGGTGAATGGCACCGCCGGGATGAACTCGATCACTGTGAGTTGACACGCTTGCGCCGGACACGACACCGGCTGGTCCATGGCTAGACCGAGGTACGCACCGATGTTTCCGGGCGTGGTGCGGGTGTACGGCCCCTGCGCGTCCCCGCTGACGGCCCGGGTGACCGAGCCGACGAGGTGCCATTGCTCGGCGATCGCCGCGGCGACGACGGGAACGGTGCTGACCGAGGTGGCCGGGTCGGTGACGACGCTCGTCACCAGGGTGGCGAGGATGTTGGCCTCGAGCGCATCCGTCTTCGGTGCTGTCACGGCTGTCGAATCTGGACGGGCGTCTCCGACCCTGTCGTCGGCGGCGGCCACGGCCGCGACCTCCGCCGCGGCCGACGACGGGCCGGTCGGGTCAGACGTCTGGCGGACGGCCACGACGGCCCCGGCGCCCGCCAGGACCACGGTCGTGGCGACACCTGCCAGGACCGGCCAACGCAGCCGCGGTCGTGCGATGCGATGGCTGCGATCGGTGCGATGGTGCTTGTCGGAACGACCGCCGCCGGTCCCGTAGCGGCCGGTGGTCACGTTGCGCTCCGGCGCCACGATGTCCGATCGCCGCGGCTGCTCGTCGGTCTGGATCGCTCCCATCGGCGCGCCGACGGGAACGTTCATGCGGGCCCAGGGTCCTCAGCGGGCTCGACGCCCGGTTCGGCCGTGTCGCCGGGCGATGGCTCTCGGACCAACCGCTGGTGGCCCTCGCTGACGATGTGATCGGCGACGGCACCGATGGTCTTGTCACGCACCGCCGTGGCCACATCGGTCGCCGCCTTGACGGACGTCGACGCGATGATCGTGGTCGACCGCTCGGCGACCGTGGTCGCCAGCACCGGCGCCACGCTGGCCAGTGCGTCGGACGCGATTCCCTTCTCTCCCATGATGTTGCTCCTCTTTTGTCGGTCGACGAGCGCCGGCGCTCGTCAGATCTGCGGCGCCAAGCCAGTGGCGATGTCGACGAGGATCGCCCAGACGGCGGGGTCGTCGAGCGAACGGCGCCCCGTTGTCGCGGTCGTGAAGACCACCCCGTCCACCATTACCTCGACCTCCTGGTGGGCGGCGAAGGCGTCTTCGCCGACGCCGGGCAGCGCGTCCTGGAGGTCCGCCTTGTCGGCGGCGAAGAGGTCCCCGACCGCGCCCGATGACGGCCCGAAGGCCCGGATCTCGATGCCGAAGGAGGCGTCCCGGTCGACCGGGGTGAACGTGCACAGGCTTCCCCCCTCGAGGTCGACGTAGAAGCTGATCGAATCGACATCGCTCGCCGCCGCCACCGGCTCGAGGGCCACACCACCGAGGGCGGTCGTCACCACAGGGAGGGCGGCGGCACACAGGTCGACAGACGTCGTTCTGGTGACCAACTGCGCCGTGCCGCTCGGCGGGGCGAACGGTGGGAACGTCGCCGACGGCCCCGTTCCCCCGCCGAGCGTCGCGGCGATGAGGGGGAACGCTGCCTGCACGGCCACCCGCAGCGCTTGCAACTGAGCGTCGACACACGGTTCCTGCTGAATGGCCGACCTGTCGCTGAAGCAGTCGTCGTCAGCTGCGTCGTAGGCGAGCGACACGAGCACCGATCCCTGGGTGGCGACGATGGCAACCGAGCCGTGCCCGTCGAGCGCGGCGAAGGCTCGGTCGCCGATGCCGGCCTCGTCGCTCAGCTTCGTCATGCCCGCCTCGACCACGCCCATCCGGGCGAGGGCGGTAGCCGCCGGGTCGGCCGTGCTGAAGCGCAGCGTGTCGTCGCTCCACACGCGCAGCTCCAGCTCCGGGCTCCGATGGTTGTCGTCGGGCATCAGCGGGCCGTACCGGCACGACACCGCGCCCTCGCGATCATCGGCGTTGAACTCGGCGTCGACCGAACGGGCGAACTCGCTGAGCGACCACCCGAAGCCTTGGCCGCCCTCGACCCCAACCACGGCGAGGAAGACGGCGGGATCCAGCAGCGTGCACACGTCATAGACATGGCCACCGACGATGGTCTGACCCAGGTACGCATCGAGCACGCGCGGTGGCGGAGGCGCCATTGTCGTGGTCGGCGCCGACGTGGTCGTGGCGGCCGTCGACGACACGAGGACATCGGTCGTCGCCGGCGTCGACGCGGGCGTGCTCGTGACGGCGTCCGTCGACGGTCCCACGTCGGATGACGTTGGAGCCGACGACGGTGGCGTCAGTCCGGTCGCTGTCTCCTCGCCACCCTCGTCGCCGCCGCACGCGGCAAGCGCCAGCGCAGCCACCAGCAGAGCCGTCGCGTGCTGTCGCCTCATCGTTCGCCCCACCTGCGTTGCCGCCATCCGCAGCGGGTCTCACCACCCTAAGGCGCACCTCGATCTTGACGCTCCCCGGCCGACAACGGCACGCGATTGACACGTCGCGCCGCGTCGACATGCCACGTGCACACGCGACGGAGCAAGTCACGCGGCAGACGAAACGTCTGGCATCGACGCTGCGACCGTCGACAAGCAGCTCGAGCTCGTGCTCGATCCCGATCGGCTTCGCTGGTCGAGCGGCGTGGCGACACGGGTGTCAACGTCAATGCCACGACGAAGTCCGGCAGCCAGCACACTCTGCTTCTGCCCCCGGGCGCGACGTGCTCCGTGTAGACGTGGGGCAGACTTGTAGTCGTACGTGCCCGAGTGGGCACCATCGGGCTGGCGTGTTGCCTCAGGTGCGCACGTGCACCAACCGAACGGCACGCTGGGCGCAACGCCGGCGGTCGCATCGTCACGTGTTGGGGGCCTTGGTCGTCACGGCGGACCGGCAAGCCCATCACCTCGACCGCGTCGCACGTCCATCGGCTGAGGATCGCCGATCCGAACCTCAACGACATGTCGGCCCCGACCGCTGCTGGGGTCCGGGGGAAGCGAACGCGCCGAACCCCCAGCACCAGTCACCAGCGTGCTCGGCGACCGAGCCCCGGTGTTCGCATGGCGGTCGTCTTGCCGGATCCCTGGAGACACGACGTCGCCGTCCAACTCGTCGAGCCAGTGCAGGATCTCGTCTCGACGCTCCCGCCACGCAACACTGACCAGCGAATCGACGTTGACGACACGACCCGCACGTATCCCCTCGGCCACACGAACCCTCTGCCCCTGACGAACGCTGCGCCGCCAGCCCGATCGGGCGCAGAACGCGCACCTGCGGGGTGTCCGAGAAGAACGGGGACTGACCCGGCTCGCCGCGTCCTCGATCGCCGGCTCGATGGCGCTCGCCGCCCGTCCGACAAGCCGCTGCGTCGGACGCGATCGCCGGCAGCGACTCGAGCTCGACGGACGGGGGGTGATCTGTCGGGCGACGGTGACGGCAGGTCCCGCCCGGTCGAACGGGGCGTCGAACGGGCGGGTTGGCACGGGGTGTACTCGCCGCTACGTCGTGGCCGGCGCGGACCGCAGAGGCCCTGCTCAGAGCGACACCGTGCACGGGCCGACACCGCATGTACCGGTCAGGAATGACGCATGACCCGAAGGTCGCAGGTTCAAGTCCTGCCCCCGCCACCACATGAAGGCCAGGTCAGGGTGCCTGGGCCTTCGTCGCGTCCATGGGTACGTCACCGGCGACGTCTACCGGGTCGTTCGGCGCCAGGCTGAGCGGGCGAAACGTCGAGGGAGAGCCGTTGCGCCTGGACGGCGCTCAGGGAGGTGGCGCTCGGGTCACGATTGCGCGTCGTGCACGAGAATCGCGATGTGCACCCGGTTCGTGACTGCGAGCTTGGTGAGAAGACGCGAGACGTGCGCTTTGACGGTGGCCTCGCTCATGAACAGAGATGCGGCAACCTCGGCGTTGGATGCGCCGGACCCCACAGCAGTCGCGACCTCCCGCTCCCGGTCTGTGAGCGACGTCAAGCGCTGGGCAGCGAAGCGACGGCGAGCTGTCATTTCGTCGTTGCCGATGTGAGAGAGAAGTGTGCGGGTGACCGACGGTGAGAGCATCGCTTCTCCCGCAGCCACGAGGCGCACTGCCTTGATGATCTCCGTGGGCGCGGTGTCCTTCAACAGGAACCCGTCGGCGCCGGCCCGAAGCGCGCTCATGACGTGCTCGTCGGCCTGGAACGTGGTCAGGACGATCACGTGCGGCGGAGTGGCAAGACGGCGTAGGGCCGACGTGGCGGCAATGCCGTCCATCCCGGGCATCCGGATGTCCATCAGGACGACATCGGGTCGATGCGCCATCGCGGTCGCGACGGCGTCGGCGCCGTCGGCAGCCTCGCCCACCACCTCCAGCTCCTCTGACGACGACAGGATCATCCGGAGACCGGCACGCACCAACGCGTCGTCGTCGACGAGAAGCACCCGGACCTTCACCACGGCAGGTCGGCCTCGACGACGAAGTCACCGGAAGCGTCCGGTCCGTGCACCAGCACGCCATTGGCCAGCGTCACCCGCTCCTGCAGACCAAGGAGGCCGGTGCCGGAACCTGGCAGAGCCGGACGGTCGTGGGCGCCCACTGCGGGTGGGTTCCGAACGCTGACGTGCAGGCCGCGACTCGGCGCTCCCGCCACGCGAACCTGGGCGAGGGTGCCGCGAGCGTGCTTGCCAATGTTCGTTAGCGCTTCCTGCACGATGCGATAGGCGTCACGACCCAAGGGGCCAGGTGCGGCAGCTGCACCGTCCACCCGCATCTCGAAGTCGACCTTTGCGCCGCAACGGCGAGTCTCCTCCACCAAGCGTGGAATGTCAGCCAACGTCGGTTGTGGCACCGTCGACGACCGCTCCTGCCCCGGCTCCTCCCGCAGCACGCCGATCACGTCCCGCAGCTCCTCCAGCGCTTGGTGGGCCGTCAGCCGCAACAGCGCGGCGCTCTCGCGCACCTGGGCGGGAGGCAGGTCGAGTGCGACCTCGAGCGCACCGGCGTGCAGCGCCACCAGGGAGATGCGGTGGGCGAGAACGTCGTGCATCTCCCGGGCGATGCGGGTTCGCTCAGCCAGGCGCGCACTTTCGGCGCGGACGAGCTGATCGGCCTCGGCACGTTGGGCACGGTCGCGCAGGGTGGAGAGGAGCTGACGCCGGGCGCGTACGAACATGCCCCATGCGGTTGCGGCGGCCGCAAGCGCCGCCGT
>JBEVOM010000080.1:0-11743 GCA_040507575.1 Ilumatobacteraceae bacterium | reverse complement strand
TACCTGGCCGACCCCGACGTCCGTCGGACCGCCTGGCAGATGCGCGTCGAGAACCCGGCGTTCCAGGCCGAGCCCAACACCGGGCACGCTGCCATCGTCGAGCTGGAGCGGATGGGCAAGCTGCACGCCGTCGTCACCCAGAACGTCGACGGCCTGCACCAGAAGGCCGGCACCGCCGTCGAGCTGGTCGTCGAGGTCCACGGCACGATCTGGTGGACGCGCTGCTGGGACTGCCAGGACCGCCGTCCCATGGCCGAGGTCCTCGACCGCGTCCGCGCCGGCGAGGAGGATCCGCCGTGCGAGGTCTGCGGCGGGATCCTCAAGAGCGACACGATCTCGTTCGGCCAGTCGCTCGTGCCCGAGGTCATCGACCGGGCCATGCGGGTCAGCGAGGAGTGCGACCTGCTGCTCGCCGTGGGCTCGACGCTCAGCGTGTACCCGGCGGCCAACTGCGTGCCCCGGGCCAAGGCCAAGGGCGCCCGGGTCATCATCGTCAACGGCGGCCCGACCGACATGGACCGCCTCGCCGACGCCGTCATCAACGGCCAGATCGCCGACATCCTCCCGGCCCTGATCCGGACCGGCTGACCACCGGTTCTCCGGAGCCCTGCTCCCTGTCAGAGGGAGCGGGAAGCGTCAGAAACTCGATACTTGACCAAGGCGATAGGGTTTTCGGCATGGCCACGTTCCGAGAGCTGCTGGGGGCCGCCAAGGCGGCGATCACCGAGGTCGACACCGCGGATGCGGCCGAGCGCATCGACGCCGGCGCGCTCGTCCTGGACGTCCGCGAGCCCGACGAGTACGACGCCGGCGCCCTGCCGGGAGCGGTGCACATCCCCCGCGGCCACCTCGAGGCCCAGGTCGAGGGCAAGCTGACCGACAAGACGGCGCCGGTCGTCGTCTACTGCGCCGGCGGCGTCCGCTCGGCGTTCGCCGCCCGCACGCTCCAGGAGCTCGGCTACGCCGACGTCGTGTCGATGGGCGGTGGGTTCGGTCGCTGGAAGGACGAGGGCCGTCCCTGGAAGCAACCTGTCGTCCTCACCCCGGACCAGCGCATCCGCTACATGCGTCACCTGCTGCTGCCCGAGGTCGGCACCGAGGGCCAGGCGAAGCTCCTCGACTCCAAGGTGCTGCTGCTCGGCGCCGGGGGCCTCGGGTCACCGGCCGCGCTGTACCTCGCCGCCGCCGGCGTCGGCACGATCGGGATCGTCGACATGGACGAGGTCGACGCGTCGAACCTGCAGCGCCAGATCCTGCACAACCTCGATCGGATCGGCGACCGCAAGGTCGACTCGGCGAAGAAGACGTTGACGCTCATCAACCCCGACGTCGACGTCGTCACCTACGACACCCGCCTCTCGGCGGAGAACATCGTCGAGATCATCTCGGGGTACGACGTCATCGTCGACGGCGCCGACAACTTCCCGTCGCGCTACTTGTTGAACGACGCCAGCGTGAAGCTCGGCATCCCGGTCGTGCACGGCTCGATCTTCCGCTTCGAGGGGATGGTCAGCGTGTTCCACCCGCTGGAGGGCCCGACGTACCGCGACATGGTGCCCGAGCCCCCGCCGGCCGAGCTCGCCCCGAGCTGCGCCGAGGCCGGCGTGCTCGGTGTGCTGCCAGGCATCGTCGGGTCGATCCAGGCACTGGAGACGATCAAGGTGCTGCTGGGCATCGGCGAGCCGTTGATCGGGCGCATCCTGTCGATCGACACGACCGACATGTCGTTCCGCACGTTCAAGCTGCGGCCCGACCCGGCGAACGTCGTGACGTACGACAACCGCGACGCGATCCAGGTGCACGATCTCGACGGGCTCTGCGCCCCCTGGACGGACGACGCCCACTGACCGCCGGTCAAGCCGCGGTGGGTCCGTGGCGTTCCTGGCGTGTCGGGGGCCGGGCTTCGGCGTCGATCACGCCGCCGCAGTAGCAGCGGACGTGCACCGCGCCGCCGCGCTCCCAGTCGGAGGCGATGATGCGGGTGACCGGGATGAGCCGGCGGGTCTGGCAGGTGGGGCAGTACGGAGCGAACATGCCTCCATCGTGATCGGCGTGGTCTGGACGGTCACGGTCCATTTCCGTAGGATTGGACTGTGCTTGAACAGGCCAATCGCAGACCAATCGCGTCGGCGCTGTCCGGGTGGGCCGACCACGGGCACGGCAACCTCAGCCAGCGCCTGGCCCGCGGGCTGCGCCGGCTGATCGATGCCGGCATCCTCACCGCCGGCTCGCCGCTGCCTCCTGAACGACGGCTCGCCGAGGAGCTGGCGGTCAGCCGCTCGACCGTCAGCGCCGCGCTCGACGTGCTGCGGGCCGACGGCGTCGTCACGTCCCGGCAGGGCCGCGGCACGTTCGTCGTCGGCTTCGACAGCGCCGCCGGTGAGGACATCGGCACCAACCGCATGGCGGTGCACCTCGTCGAGGGAGCCGGCGGCATCGATCTCGCCGTCGGCAACCCGGCCGACGTGTCGCACCTCCCGCCGGTGTCGATCGACATCGCCGACCTCCTGGCATCCGGCGCCGGCCCCGGCTTCCAGCCGCTCGGCCTGCCACTGCTGCGGGTGGCGATCGCCGAGCTGCACACGGCGACCGGGCTGCACACGGACGCCGAGGAGGTCCACGTCACGGCCGGCGCCCATCAGGCGATCTCGCTGGCGATCACTGCGCTCGCCGGCCGCCGAGAGCCGGTCGCCGCCCAGACCCCCGGCTATCCGGGCTTCTTCGACATCCTCGAGGGCATCGGTCACCCCGTTGCCGCCCTGCGCGCCGATCGCGCCGGGATCCTGCCCGAGTCGCTGTCCAAGGTGCTCGGCGACGGGACGACGTCGCTCGTGTACATCCAGGCCGGCCCGCAGAACCCGACCGGGGTGGTGACGAGCCCGGCCCGCCTACGGGCCCTCGCCGCCGTGCTCGACGAGCACGACGCGACCGTCATCGAGGACTCGACCCTGGCCGAGCTCGTCTTCGCCGGGCGGCCGCCGACCGACCTCGCCCGTCTCTGCCGCCGGGCCACCGTCGTGTCGGTCGGCTCGTTCAGCAAGGTGCTGTGGGGCGGCCTGCGGGTCGGATGGATGCGCGGGTCGGTACCGGTCATCGACCGGACGCTGCACCGTCGTCTGGCGCTGGACCTGGGCGCATCGACGCCGTCGCAGCTCCTGACGCTCGGCCTCGTCCCCCACCTCCCCGAGATCGCCGCCGCCCGCCGGGTGTTCCTGGCATCGAGCGTGCAGCGTGGTGTCGAGCTGCTGCGCGCCGAGGTGCCGGAGTGGGACGTGCCGATCCCGGATGGCGGTTCGGCGCTCTGGCCCGACACCAGGCTGGCCGACACCGAGGGGCTCGTGCAGATCGCCCATCGCCACGGCGTCCACCTCGCTCCGGGGTCGATCGCCGTCGAGGGCCGACGGCCCGATCCGCACCTGCGGATCTGCGTCGATCGCCCGTGGCCGCTCGTGGAAGCCGGCCTGCGGCGGGTCGGTGCGGCGTGGCGGGACCTCTCGCGCCAGCGCAGCCGCATCGCCGGGTGACGTCGTCGTCGCGATCGGGTAGGCGCGGGCCATGACCGATCCGATCACGCCGCCACCGATCGTCCCCGACCCCGATCTGCCCCAGCCGTTGGTGCCCAACCCTGACGTCCCGTCCCCGGTGCTGCCCGATCCGGTCCCCCCGGCGCCCCTGCCCGACCCCCAGCCCATCGACTGAACGTCTTTGGGTCCGGATATTGGTCGCACCGCCGACCAATATCCGGACCAAAACCGGCGTTCAGAGGTGCTTGTTCAGCGAGCCGCCGCTGACCGGGATCGATTGGCCGGTGATCCGCGACGCCCGCTGGGAGCACAGGAACGCCACGGTCGCGGCCATCTCGTCGGGATCACCCATGCGCCGCAGCGGGATGCCCGCTCGCGACGCCGCGGTCACCTCCTCGACGCTCTGGCCGCGTTCGCCGGCCAGCCAGGTCCAGTACGACGTGTTGCGTTCGGTCGCGATCCCACCGGTCAACAGGTTGTTGACCGTGATGCCGTCGGCGGCCAACCGGGCGGCCAGCACGCGGTGCAGCCCGGCGACGGGCGCCCGCACCGTGTTCGGCAGGATGTGCGGCAGGTGGGTCGCCGGCTCGCGGGCGACCGTCGAGCCGATGTTGCAGATGCGGCCCCATCCGGCGGCGCGCATGGCAGGGACGGTCGCCCTGGCCAGCGCCCACGCCGACACGAACAGGCTCTGGAACTCCCGGCGGTACTCGTCGGGTGGCATGGTGGCGAACGTGCCGGCGCCCGGGCCCTCGCCCTCCTTGCCGGCGTCGATGACATGGCCGATCACGTTGCTGACGGCGATGTCCACCGAGCCGAACCGATCACGGGCGACCGCGACCACGCGCTCGACGTCGGTCGGGTCGGTCATGTCGGCGCCGACGGCTTCGACGTTGCCCGGCGCGATCGCGTCGACGGCGGCGGCCGCCGATTCGAGGTGGGACGGCGTGCGGGCGGCGATGACCACCCGGACGCCCTCGCCGGCGAGCGTCCGGGCGATGGCCAGCCCGATGCCGCGACTGCCGCCCGAGACGACCGCCACCTTGCCTTCGATGCCGTACTCCATCAGAACATCGCCGATCCGGCGCCGCCGTCGATCGTGAGCGTGACCCCGGTGAGGTAGCCGGCGCCGTCGGAGCACAGGAACGCGACGGCGTCGGCGACGTCGGCGTCGGTCGCCGCCGACCCGCGGAGCACGGCGTTGGGCAGGACGTTGGCCGGCCCCTCGTCGAACGCGATCACCTTGTGCAGCGCCCGCATGGCGAGCGTCGTCACCGTGTCGAGGTCGTCCACACCGGCGGCGTCGAGCGACTGGGCGGCGGCCGTCCCGACCCAGACGAAGCGCCCCCACCCCTGCTCGCGCATCCGCGGCAACGCTTCGCGGTAGGCGGCGATCGCCTCGACGACGCCGTCCCACGCGCCCTGGAGGTCGTCGAGCTCGAGCTCGAGGACATCCGAGCCGGGCTGCGACGGAGCAACGGCGACGATGATGTCGGCCCGTTCGGCTTCGCCCGGGTCGAGCACCGTCGCACCCTCGGCTCGCAGCGTCTCGATGCACGCCGCGGCTGTCGGGGTGGCACCACGGTCGACGACGACAGCCTGTCGCCCGGCCAGACCCAGGTTCACGGCGCCAGCTCGGGGAGGATCGTGACCGGCAGTGCGGTGCGCAGCTCGTCTTGGGTCCACGGTCCGAGCGACGGGTCCTTGAAGACGCGGGCGACGACGTCGGGCCGGGCGTACACGCCGACCGATCCGGCGATCGTCTCGAAGATCTTGCCGGTCACCGCGCCGGCGTGATCCGAGGCGAGGAACACGACCATCGGCGGTACGTACTCCGCGCCCAGTGCGGCGGGCGCCGGCGGCCCGTCGACGAGGCTGATGCCGACCGCCGACACCTTCTCGAGCCACACCTTGCCGTTCACGGCGCGGTGCTCCGTCATCGCGCCGGGTGCGATGGCGTTGACGGTGATGCCGAGGTGGCGGAACTCCTCGGCGAGGTCGTACGTCATCGACGCGATGCCACCTTTGACCGCCGCGTATGCGGCATAGCCGACGCCGGTGTACCACGCGCTCGACGTGGTGTTCACGATCCGTCCGGTGCCCTGCGTCGCCATGACCGCGAGGGCCGCCTTGCACATGTGGAACGTGCCGAACAGGTGGACGGCGACGTCGGCCGCGAAGTCCTCGGTCGTCATCATCGAGAACGGTCCGTCGCGGAAGACGCTGGCGTTGTTCACGAGCACGTCGAGCCGGCCCCATGCGTCGACGGCCGCGGCGACGATGCGGGCGGCGGAGTCGGCGTCGGAGACCGAGTCGGCGTTCGCCACGGCCTCCCCGCCGGCGGCGACGATCTCCGCGGCCACGGCGTCGGCCGGGCCGGACGTCCCGCCCTGGCCGTGGAGGTCGACGCCGAGGTCGTTGACGACGACCCGCGCCCCGGCGGCGGCGAGCGCCAGGGCGTGCTCGCGCCCGATCCCGCCACCGGCCCCGGTGACGACGGCGACCTTCCCGGCGAGGTGGGTGGTGCTCATGCGCTGCTCCTGTCGGTCAGCAGGTCGGCCGTCACGTTCGTCCCGGTGCCGGTGCGGCCGATCCGAGCCGATCGTCACGCAACGTCGCCCGGAGCGACGCGTAGGCGGCGCCGCCGGCGTCGTTGCGGTCGGGCGCTGCCGCGACGACCGCTGGCAAGCGCTCGGCGAGCTCGTCGATCGTCCAGCGGCGGTCGATCTCGAGGACACCACCGATCGTCCACCCCTCGAAGTGCCCGACGACGCCGCCCCGGACGTGGAACACCTCGCCGGTGATCGGGCACCCGGCGCTCGCCAGGTAGCCGACGAGGGGTGAGATGTTGCCGGGGTGCCAGGCGTCGAACCGGTCGGCGTCGTCGGGCCGACGCATGAACTGGGCGACGACGCTGTCGGTGCCCTCGCCGGACATCGGCGTCCGGGCCGCCGGCGCGATCGCGTTGAGCCGGATCCCGGTGTCGCGCAGCTCCATCGCGGCGATCGTCGTGAACGCGGCGACGCCGGCTTTTGCCGCGCCGTAGGCGGTGGCGTCCGGGTTGCCGAGCAGCCCGGCGCCCGATGTGGTGCTGACGACCGCTGCGGCGACGGTCTCGCCGGCGGCCCGACGACCCTGCCAGTGCCCGACGGCCGCCCGGGTCGGAGCGAACACACCTTTCAGGTTGACGCGGAGCTGGTCGTCCCACTGCTGTTCGGTCATCTCGTCGAGCCGGCAGCTCGGCCCGAGCCCGGCGTTGTTGACGAGCACGTGGAGGGCACCGAACTGCTCGACGGCGGTCGCGACGATGCGATGGGCATCGTCCCAGCTGGAGATGTCGGCGGCGACGGCGACGGCCGGTCCGGCGAGCTCGGCGACCACGTCGTGCGGCGCGGCAAGGTCGACTGCGACGACGCTGGCGCCTTCCTCGGCGAACAGGTGAGCGTGCTGGCGGCCGATCCCGCTGCCTACGCCCGTGATGATCGCAACCCGTCCGTCAAGTGCCCCCATTCGGCGACACCATAGGCGCCGCCGTTACGCGCCCACGGACCGGAGCACCGCAATCGTCAACCACTCGACGTCGAGCCGTCACGTTGCTGTCAACGACGTGGGGAACGATGGTCGCCATGGCACACGGGCGTCTGGACGCCGACTCCGCGATCAACGTGACGATGGACGACGGCTCCGTGGTGATCAGTCCGACGAGACCACTCGACGACGCCGCGCTCGATGCGCTGCGCAGCCTCGTCGACGGTGCTCGCGCCGCCGGGGTCCGCCCCGTCGTCGACCTCGGCGCGCTGCGCGGGCGCGACCGTGCGGCAGTCGTGGCCGTCGTCGCCGCCCTCGAGGTGTCGGCTGCCGGGCCCGGCCGCGCCGCCAGCTGAACTCCGCCGGTTCACGTCCACGTTGCGAGCGCGTGGGCAGTCGCGGCAGTCTGCGGGAGTCGTCCGCGCACCAGCTGGACGCCGTGAGCGAGGAGTACCGGCCAATGATCGATCTGGGTCTCGAAGGTGCACGGGCCATCGTCGTCGGGGCAGGGTTCCTGCCCGAACGCGCCGGGCACGGGCGGGGCACCGCGTTGCGGCTCGCCGCGGCCGGGGCAACCGTCGCCTGCATCGACCTCGACGAGGGCCGGGCCAAGCAGACGGTGGCCGAGATCGAGGCGGCCGGAGGCGCCGCGGTCACGATCGTCGGCGACGTCACGGACCCCGACGAGGCCACTCGGGCGATCGACGAGGCCGTCGCTGCGCTCGACGGCGTCGACGTGCTGGCCGACATCGTCGGCGAGGCCCGGTTCATGAAGGCGGCCGAGCACACCAACGAGGCCTGGGACTGGGAGATCCAGAAGAACCTGTCGCAGCTCTTCTACGTGATCAAGGCCGTCGTCCCCCACATGATCCGCCAGGGGACCGGCGGATCGATCGCGGCCATCTCGTCGGTCGACGGCATCGGATCGTCGAAGTACCACGTCGCCTACGGCGCGGCGAAGGCAGGTGTGCTGTCGCTGGTGCGGACGTACTCCGAGGAGCTCGGGCCCTACGGGATCCGCGTCAACGCTGTGGCGCCGGGGAACGTCGGCGGCGGGAACTGGGACGCGCCGGACGTGCCGTTCGGCGCCGACCCGGTCAACCCGCTGTCGCCACCCCGGGCGATGGACATCGCCAACGCCATGCTGTTCCTGTCGTCGTCGCTCGCCGCCCGCATCACGGGACAGACCATCGTCGTCGACGGTGGGGCATCGACGCGCAACCCGTGGGGCTTCCAGGAGGAGCAGCTGGAGTCGATGCGCGAGAGGATGCCCTCGGTCGGCGGCCGGCCGGCGTGACGAGGGCCGCCGGCGTGACGAGGGCCGCCGGCGTGACGCCCGTCGGTGCTCAGGGCACGAGGTAGAGCACCAGGCGACGGCCGTTGCGGCCACCGCCGCGCAGCTCGGCCAGGCGCCCGAGGTCGTCGCTGGCGGCACGCACGGCGGGTGTCGGGTCGGCCATCAACACCATGTCGGCGAACGCCGTGTCGAGCAGCGCCCGGACGTCGTCGGTGGCGTCGTCGGATCGCAGCAGGTCGTCGAGGCGGGCGGTGAGGTCGTCGACCTCGGCCCGGTCGGCAGCCGACAGCGGGTCGGCCACGGCGAGGATCTCGGCGCCGACGGGCGCCGGCGCGATCACCGGTTCGTCGCGGATCAGCAGGACGGGGATCGGTCCGTCGTCGACGCGGTGCCGCCCGAACTGCAGGACGAACTGCTGGGCGACGCGGGGCTGGGCGCCTCGGGCGTCGAGCGCGTTCACGAGCGCGGCCTGCAACGGACCGGCCACCTCTGGGTCGCCGGCGAGCTCGATCCGCACGGGTCCGTCGCCGACGGCGGGAGCGGCAGCGTCCGTGAAGGCCTCGATGGTCGCCGCTTCGTCGGCGAACACCGTTGCGCCCCCCGAGGTGTCGCCGACGTAGGAGATGGCGAGCACCAGCCACAGCGCGACGGCGCCGGCGGCGGCAGCACGGCCGGCCGACCTCGCCCGATGGCCGAGGGCGGCGGCGACCGCCCGGCTGGCGACCATGCGGCTGCCGACGAGGCCGATCGCGCCCCACGACAACCAGGTCACCGGCGCCATCCAGCTCAGCAACCAGGCCAGGAACGGCCCGCGGATGCTCGCCGTGGCGGAGAGCGCGGCGGCCCACGTGAGGAGCAGAGAGGCGCTGAGCAGCAGCTCGTCGCGCCAGCCTCGGCGCCACGAGACCGCGCCGGCCGCGACCAGCAGCACCAGCACGGCGCCGGGGCCGAACCCGAGGCCGATCGGTTCCGTGACGGTGACGAACGACGGGACACCGGGTTCGACGAGCCCGGTGAGGGACGTCGCCCGACCAACGGCACGCGCCGCACGCGACCAACCGACCGCGACCTCGTCATTGGTCAGCGACCAGTCGACGAGCCGCCAGGCGTTGCCCGGCCAGTGCCGGGCTGCGTCGAGCGCCACCGGCAGGAACAGCACCAGCGCCAGCGCAGCGCCGAGCGCGATTCCTCGTCGAGCCCGGCGTCGCTCGTCCGTCGCGCCTCCGGCGGACGCCCGCACGACGCACGTGACCAGCGTGACCACGGCCAGGGGGGCGACGACGAGGCCCATGCCGACGTGGGCCTGGAGCGTCAGGGCGAATGCGCCCACCGCGACCAACCCGGCGGCCCGGTCGCCGACCAATCGGCACCAACAGGCCACGATCGTGAGGAACAGCGGGAACACGGCGAGCGTGATGTTCCAGTAGTCGGCGACGGCGAGCGAGGGCAGGCTCCACGCGGTCGCGGCCAAGGCCACCAGCCCGACGACGAATGCCGCGTCGCCCCGGCGCCGGAGCAGCCACGCCGCCGCGCCCATCGCGGTGCCGTTCACGAGCAGGGCGGCCAGCTGCATGGCCCGTCCATCGCCGCCGAACAAGCGGTACGGCACGGCCAGCGCGACGTACGCCAGTGGTCCGGGGTGGGCCCAGCCGTACCGGGACCACGCACCGGTCAGCGGCGGGTGGCGCGAGAGGACATCACGCGTGAACAGCTCCATGCTCGCCCAGTCGGACGCGCTGACCTGATGGCGCGCCATCGCGGCGGCGGCCACCGGGACGAGGATCGCGCCGATCACGACGGAGGCCAGCGCGGTGGCCGTCGACGGCCTCACGATGCCGCGCAGGGATCGGTGACCGGCACCGTGGTCGCCTCCGCGGTGGTCGTCGTCAGGTCGGCAAGCGTCGCCGTCGACGGCGGGGTCGGGCACGCCGGGGGCGACGTCGTCGATGTCGTGGTCGGCGCGGTCGTCGTCGTCGACGTCCCCTCGGGCGTCGGTGGCGGCTCCGTCGTCGTGGACACGTCGGCCGTGACGGGCGTCGTGGAGCTGACGGTTGCCGATGGTCCCGGATCGGCCGGGGGAGCGGGCAGCGGAACGGACAGGAACTGCGGCCGGTACCGCTCCGGGTGCGGCCAGGCGTCACGGAGCATGTTGCGGGCGTTCTGCGAGGCGCTGACGACCAGCCCGCCGTCGGCCAGCCACGGCATCAGGTAGGCGTGGTAGGTGTTCATCGCCGGGTCGGCGCCGCGTGGCACGAGCGGGCGGCGCGACACGGTCGTCCACGGGCCCCACGGCTGGTCGGCGACGTCGATCACGAGGTCGTCGCCCCAATACCCGTCGACCTTGGTCGCCGCCACCCACTGACCGCCGAGGAAGCGCGGCTGCATCGGGTTCTCGGCGTGGAAGCGGTCGACGATCGCCGTGGCCGTCGTCGGATCGCTCGACCATCCCGTCGACGTGCGGTACTCGGGGACGGCGTCGAGCTGACCACGCGGCACGCGGGCCAGGAACATCGCCGTCGACGAGCACGGGCAGGCGTGGTACCCGCCTTGATGGGCGAGGTTCTGGTCGAACGTGTTCCCGAACAGGTACGTGTGCTCGGCGTCGGTGGCCACCGCGTAGCCGTAGATCGGCGCGACACCCGAGCTCGGCGCGGGCCGGAAGTCGACCCGCGCCAGCGTCGCGGCGTCATATGTCGCCAGCCACGTCCCGGCCGGGACCCATCCCAGCCCATCCGGTGGCTGCGGGTCCGGCGTCTTCGTCATCTCGACCCAGAAGATGCGCAGCTGCCCGCCGGCGGTCTCACCGCCGAGCGGCCAGAACCAGCGCGCCAGCGTGCGTTCGCCGGCACCCGGCTCGAACGAGGTCGGGGCGGTGGCGGTGCCGCGGTGCAGCAGCGCGAAGCACGAGCCGCGCTGCACCATCGCCACGTTGTGGGCGAACGACGCTCGGTCCAACGACGTGGCGGTGGCATACGGATCGAGGAACGTGTCCTGGAACAGCCACAGCCGACGGTCACCCCCGAGGTCGTAGACGTGCTGGTAGTCGAGACCGATCACCGGGCCGATCCGGGCGGCGAAGAACGCATCGAGGGCCCGGGCCGACGTCCCGTCGGCGCAGCCGACATCGGTCGCGACGTGACCGGCCGCCGTGCGGGTCGAGGGCCAGGCCGGCCGCGCGTCGGACGCGACCGGGACGACGGGTTGGGCGGGCGGCAACGGGCGGGCGCCGACGGCAACGGGAGGGACGGCGATGACCAGAGTCGGTTGGGTCGTCGTGCCCCCGGCGGTCGCCGCCGCGACGAGGTCGCCGCCGGACGGCGACACGGTGGGGTCGTCGTCCCGGGTCGATGTCGGGTCATCTCGGGCGACGCGACGTGAGGCGGGGGCGGGGGGG
>JBEVOM010000077.1:0-25735 GCA_040507575.1 Ilumatobacteraceae bacterium | reverse complement strand
CGATATCGAGACCCTGCGCGCCCAGACATCACGAGCACAATGGGATCAGCTCCCGACCGCTTCGGCGCCAGCCGCAGCGAACGAGGCAGCCAGCTAGAGCAGCCCCAGCTCGCTCACGGCGTCGCGCTCCTCGACGAGCTCGGCCGTCGACGCGTCGATCTTGGCGCGGCTGTAATCGTCGATCTCGAGGCCCTGCACGATCGAGTACGCGCCGTCGGCGCACGTCACCGGGAAGCTGGAGATGATCCCCTCGGGGACGCCGTAGCTGCCGTCGCTCGGGATGCCCATCGACACCCAGTCACCGTCGGCCGTGCCCTGCGTCCAGGTCCGGATGTGGTCGACCGCGGCGTTGGCCGCAGATGCCGCCGACGACGCCCCTCGGGCCTCGATGATCGCGGCGCCCCGCTTGGCGACGGTCGGGATGAACGTTCCGTCGACCCAGGCGTGGTCGCCGACCGCCTCGTACGCGTTCGCGCCGCCGACCTCGCAGTGGAACAGGTCGGGGTACTGGGTCGTCGAGTGGTTCCCCCAGATCGTCATCTTCTTCACGTCGGTGACGGGCGCGCCGAGCCGCTGGGCGATCTGCGTCACGGCCCGGTTGTGGTCGAGGCGGGTCATGGCCGTGAACCGCCCCGGCTCGAGGTCCTTGGCGTTCGACTGGGCGATCAAGGCGTTCGTGTTCGCCGGGTTGCCGACGATCAGGATCTTGACGTCCCGCTTGGCGCTGCGCGACAGGGCCTCGCCTTGGGGCTTGAAGATCCCGCCGTTCGCCGACAAGAGGTCCGAGCGCTCCATGCCCGCCTTGCGCGGCATGGCGCCGACGAGCAGCGCGACGTCGACGTCACCGAACGCGACGTCGGCGTCGTCCGTGCACACGATCTCCGACAGCAACGGGAACGCGCAGTCGTCGAGCTCCATCCGAACGCCTTCCAGCGCGCCGAGCGCCGGGGTGATCTCCAGCAGTTGCAGCGCGACCGGGGTGTCCGGCCCGAGCATCGACCCGGAGGCGATGCGGAACAGCAAGCTGTAGCCGATCTGGCCGGCCGCTCCGGTGACGGCGACCCGGACGGGGTTCGTGGATGTCATGGCGCCGAGCGTATGCCGACGACCCGGCCGATCCGAATCCGCCAGGCGGACGCACCGGACCGGCGTCCCGCGCCCGCCGGGACGCTCGCCGATCAGATGCCGAGGACGCCGAAGATCAGCTGCGAGTAGTAGTCCTGACCGTCCGGTCGGAGGTGGATCCCGTCGTCGTAGAAGCAGTTCCCGGGGCAGTCGGCAGCGAGCCCGTCCCAGTACAGGAGCTGGACGTTCGGGAACTGCGCCGGGAGCGCGACCAGCTTGGCGTTGTTCTCGGCGACGTAGTCGCGGGGCGCGTTGATCGTGAGCACGAGGACCCGAGGCACGCCCGACAGCGCGCTGAAGAAGTCGGTGACCGTCTGGTCGCTCAGCCCACCGTTCGTGCCGAGGTGGACGATCACGGTGTCGCCCAGCTGCCCCGTGTCCCGCAGACCTTGCACGACCGGGATCATGGACTTCATCTGCCGACTGACCTCGGCGCTGACCGTGATGCCCTTCGCCGCCAACTGGTTGGCGGCGCCGAGCATCACGGAGTCGCCGATCGCCAGCATCGGGATCGGCTGCGGCGCCACGGTCGTGGGTGCCACCGTCGTCGGTGCCACAGTCGTCGTCGGGGCGACGGTGGTGCTGCCGCCGACGACGGAACCCGCGGCCGATGACGGTGCCGTCGTCGCGTCGGGCCGGGTCTCCGCCACCGAGACCGGCGCGGAGACGTCCGGTGTCAGGTCGTCGATGTCGGTGACCGCTTGTTGGCCCTGGTCGAGCGACTCGGCGATCTCGTTCTGCTTGAGCTCGGCGGTGGCCAGCGTGGCGACGGCGAACACCGAGAGCGCGACGACGCCGGCGCCGAAGCCGGCGATCACGCGCCGGGGCGCGGGGTCCCTGGCGTCCTGCAGGCGCCGCCACCAGCGACCGACTGTGCCCCTGCGGATCGGCGTCTCGATGACGCGGTACGAGATCTCGGTGATCACCACGGTGATGGCGACGCCGACGACGAACTGCCCGAACGTCAGTGGGTTGCCGGCCACCCGCCGTTCGATCTGGAAGATCGGCCAGTGGTAGAGGTACAGCCCGTAGGACCGCGTGCCGATCCACAGCAGCACCGGGTTGCCGAGCATCATGCCGGCGACGGAGCGCTGGTGGGTGACGGCGGCGATCACCAACAACGTGGCCAGGCCGGTCACGAAGAACCCGCCACGGAACAGCCATGGATCGGCGCTCCCGTCCGGCTCGACGACGCTGAGGACCCACACGAGCGCGGCCAGACCTCCCAGCCCGACGACGGCGAGCACGTCGAGGATCCGTCCCTTGTCGCGGATCGGACCGCGCATCAGGGCGACCGGGCGCCACACCATCGCGAACGCCGAGCCGAGCAGGAGGCCCCCGAGGCGGAAGAACGTCCCGAGGTAGAGCGTGTCCGTCTTCGACAGGCAGCGACCGCCGAGCTGCCAGTAGGCGTCCGGTGTCGAGGTGCAGCTCTCGATCGGTCCCGGGTAGTAGAGCACCGCCATCAGCACCGTGATCACGACGGCGGCGAGCGCCAGCCACCGGCTCATCGACGGCAGTCGGCGACGGCCGAGACGGATCAGCCCGACCATCACCAGCGGCCAGACGAGGTAGAACTGCTCCTCCACGGCGAGGCTCCACAGGTGGCGCAACGGCGCGAAGTCGCCGGACGCGGTGTACCCCTGGCCGGTCCAGATCTGGTACCAGTTCGAGACGTAGGCCAGCGCAGCCAGGACGTCGCCGCGCAGCTGCCCGAGCGCATCGCGCCGGAACAGCGCGGTGTAGATCGTGACGCCGATGAGCAGTGTGAACAGTGCCGGCAGCAGTCGCCGGGCGCGCCGGGCCCAGAACTGCTTGAGGTCGACCCGTCCCGTCCGCTCGTGCTCGCCGATCAGCAGCAGCGTGATCAGGTAGCCGCTGATGACGAAGAACACCTCGACACCGAGGAAGCCGCCGCTGAGCCACGTGTTGTTCGCGTGGTACACGATCACCACGGCGACGGCGAGCGCCCGCATCCCGTCGAGCCCCGGCAGGTACGGGACACGGCTGATCGCCGTCCGGGGTGGGCTCCACTCGAGCGGCCGCGTGGCCGGCTCGATCACCGGGTCAGT
Source organism: Ilumatobacteraceae bacterium (assembly GCA_040507575.1). GTDB lineage: Bacteria > Actinomycetota > Acidimicrobiia > Acidimicrobiales > Ilumatobacteraceae > JALZMG01. Next base: position 22,538 of record JBEVOM010000077.1, on the reverse strand, counting down.
CCCCGCCGCTGGCAGCCGCTTCGAGCCCGAGGTTGGCGTAGATCTCGCGACTCGCGGTGCTGCGGTTGAGGGTGTAGAAGTGCAGCCCCGGCGCGCCTGCGGCGAGCAGGTCGGCACACAACGAGCTGGCCACGTCGACGCCGATGCGCCGGACCTCGGTCGGGTCGTCGACGTCGCTCAGCTGGTCGAGCAGCCAGCCGGGGAGGGCCGCCCCGCTGAGCCGGGCCATGCGCTCGACCTGGCCGGCGTTGGTGATCGGCATGATGCCGGGCACGACCGGCTTGGTGACGCCGAGCGCGGCGAGCTCGTCCACGAGGCGGACGTACGGCTCGACCTCGAAGAAGAACTGGGTGATCGCGAAGTCGGCTCTCGACAGCTTGGCGGCGAGGTGGCGACGGTCGGCGGCGCGGTCGGCGGAGCGAGGGTGCACCTCCGGGTGGGCGGCGACGCCGACCGAGAAGTCGGCGGCGGCGATGTCCTCGAGGAGATCCGACGCGTACGTGTAGTCACCGGGTCCGTCGCCGCCCATCCCCTCGGGCAGGTCGCCGCCGAGGGCGAGGATGTTCTCGATGCCGGCCTGGCGGTGGTCGGCGAGGATCTGCGCGACCTCCTCGCGAGTGTGGCCCTGGCACGCGAGGTGGGCCATCGGCGTGATCCCGGTCTCCTTGCGGACCCAGGCCACGACGTCGCGCGTCCGTTGGCGGCTGCTCCCACCAGCGCCGTAGGTGACGGAGACGAAGCTCGGGGCCAGCGGCTCGAGCTCGGCGATGGTGCGGCCGAGCGAGAGTTGCGCACCGTCGGACTGCGGCGGGAAGAACTCGAACGAGTACGTCCGGCCCGCGGCGAGAAGATCGGAGACCCTGGCCATGGCAGCCGCTCACGCTACCGGCCGGTACTCGCTCGAGGCGGTCAAGCCGCACCAGCCCGGCCGCCGCGCCGGCCGCGTCATCGCTGTCCGGCACGACCACTCGGCGGGGCGCGCCACCGCGACAGCCGGACGGGCCGCCCGGCAGCGCTCAGTCGAGGTACTGAACGATCCGGCGCACCTCCTGGTACGCGTTGCGATCGGCGTCGTAGTCACCTTCGATGACCGAGATCGCGATCTTGTCCTCCGCCAACGCGACCGAATCGGAGTCGGCCACCGTCTCGGCGACGGCCGTGCTGACCTGCACGGGGAACAACGCCGTCTCACCGAGTTCGGGCAACGACACGGCGCCGTACGTCACGTCGAGGAACCCGCGGCCCGTCGCGGTGAGCGCGACTCCCTCGGGAACGCCGTCGGGGTCGTCGACGAGCGGATAGTTCACGTTGAGGCCGACGCCGTCGGGCAGCAGATGGCCGCGGCGGGCGCGCGCCTGCAGTGTGTCCACCAGCTCGACGACGAAGTCGGCGGTCTGCGCGTACGGACCGGAGCCCGTCGCGAAGTCGATCTCGGTGCTCACAGCGATGGCGGGGACGCCGTCAACGAGTCCGGTGACCGCGGCGCCGACGGTGCCCGAGTGGATCGTCGCCGCAGCGATGTTCTGCCCGGCGTTCGTGCCCGAGATCACGAGGTCCGGTGGTGACTCGGCGTAGACGACCGAGAGTCCGAACTCCGTGGCATCCGCCGGCGTTCCGGCCACCGAGAACTTGTGCTCCTCCTGCCGCACGACGCTCAGCGTTCCGCCGAAGGTCACCCGAGCGCTGGCCCCGCTCTGGTTCGTCAACGGAGCCACCATGGTCACGTCGTGGCCATCCGCCACGAGCGCGTCGAACACCGCCTCGATGCCCGGAGCGGCCCAACCGTCATCGTTGGTGAGCAGGATCCGCAGCGGCTCGGGCCCGACAGGACCAGCCTCCGCTGACGTCCCGGCAGCCGCGATGGAACCAACCATCGCGGCGGCGACCACAGCACGGCGCGTTCTCGTTCCCATGTTCCCCCCTCAGACGAAGGGCCACGGTCTATCACTGGGCGCGCCGGCCGTCGGCCGTCAGTGCCGGAAGTGGCGCTCGCCGGTGAAGACCATGGCGATGCCGTGCTCGTCCGCGGCCTCGATGACCTCGGGGTCACGGATGCTGCCGCCGGGCTGGATCACGGCGCTCACACCAGCGTTGGCGGCGACGTCGAGGCCGTCACGGAACGGGAAGTAGGCATCGCTGGCGCACACGCCCCCGATCGCCCGATCACGCGCCCGCTCGGTGGCGATGCGGGCCGAGTCCACCCGGTTCTGCTGTCCGGCACCGATGCCGACGGCCTGCAGGCCTCGGGCGAAGACGATGGCGTTGGAGCTGACGGCGGCGCAGACCGTCCAGGCGAATTGCAGGTCGTCCCACTGCTCGGCGGTCGGCTCGGTCTTGGTCACGACCCACCACGCGCTGCGGTCGGTCGCCACGGGGTCGGGGCGTTGCACGAGCAGGCCGCCGTCGACCGGCCGGACGTCGAGCACCGCTGGGCCGGGCGGCTGCGCGGTGAGGACGCGGAGGTTCGTCTTCGCCGTGAGCGTGGCGAGCGCCTCCTCGTCGTAGCCGGGCGCGACAACGACCTCCGTGAAGACCGGCGCCAGGGCCTTCGCCGTCGCGCCGACCAGCGGCCGGTTGACGGCGACGATGCCGCCGAACGCGCTGACGGGATCGCACTCGTGGGCCCGTCGGTACGCGGTCGTGATGTCGTCGGCGACGGCGACGCCGCACGGGTTGGCGTGCTTGACGATCACGCACGCCGGGCGGTCGAACCGTTGCACGAGCCGCCATGCCGCCTCGGCATCGAAGAGGTTGAGGAAGCTCAGCGCCTTGCCGCCGTGCTGCACGGCGGTGTCCCACCACCCGGACTCGCCGACCCGGCGGTAGCGCGCCGCCGACTGGTGGGGGTTCTCGCCGTAGCGCAGCTCCTGGACCCGCTCGAGGCGCAGCGTCAGCACGGCCGGCAGGTCCTCGGTGCCGGACCCGTCGCGGTCCGCCTCCGGCGCGCCGACGGCTGCGGCCCCGGCGTCGAGCCAGGCCACGATCTCGGCGTCATAGGCCGCCGTTCGGGCGAACGCCGCTCGGGCCAGGCGGGCGCGCGTCGCCGCCGACAGCCGACCTGCGGTCCGGAGCTCGTCGAGCACGGCCCCGTAGTCGGCCGGGTCGACGACGACTCCGACGTGGGCATGGTTCTTCGCGGCTGCCCGCACCATCGCCGGGCCGCCGATGTCGATCAGCTCGATGCTCGGGTCGCTGGCGAACGGGTAGAGGTTCACGACGACCAGCGAGATCGGCTCGATGCCGTGCTCGTCCAGGTCGCGACGGTGATCCGGGTCGTCGGGATCGGCCAGGATCCCGCCGTGCACCTTCGGGTGCAGCGTGACGACGCGGTGGCCGAGGATCGCCGGCACGCCGGTCACGTCGGCGACGTCGGTGACCGGCACGCCGGCGTCGGCGACCGTCCGGGCCGTCCCGCCGCTGGACAGCACGGTCCATCCCAGTTCGTGGAGACCCCGAGCGAGCTCGGTGATCCCAGCCTTGTCGTACACGGACAGCAGCGCGGTGGGCACCCGCGGAGGGTAAACGACCGTCGGCGACCGCGAAGGAATCCTCGCCGGCGCCCGTGCCGGGCTAGCGTGCCGCCGGGCGGCGCGCAGTGGATCCTGGGCGCAAGAGGGAGGCGGCGGCCGTGGAAGCGATCGACGACGCTGATGGCGTCGAGACCGAGGAGTTCGGACTCAGCGCGTGGCTGCGCGCGTCCGGTGGTGTGGTGTTCTTCCTGGCCGGCCTGCTGTCGTGGTGGGAGGTCACGCTCGAGAACGGACTGCAGTTCACGTTCAACGCGTTCGACTACCCGTGGACCGGCGTCCTGCCATACATCATCTTCGTCACCATCGCGATCCTCACGATCGTCATCGAGACCGGATCGCTGCCCCTGCACCCGATCCTGGTGCACCCGATCCCGTTGCTCGCCGGAGCCTCCCTCGGCACGCTGCTGGTCCTCGTGCGGTTCGTGGCCCACGGTGACGTGGCCCGGGGCTCGTTCCAGCGCGGAGTCGGCCTCTACCTCGCGATGGCCGCCGCCCTGGCCGTCCTGGCCGGCTGCATCATCAGCGCCCGCGCCGCCTGGGTCGACGAGGAGGACGACGAGGACGACGAGGACGAGGACATCGTGGCGTTCGACGCCGTCGACGATCCCGGTGCCCCGACACCAGCTGACGAGCGGTGGTCGCCCGACGAGCACCCGTCCGCTCCCCCGCCCGGCTGACCACCGGGTCCCGCCAGGGGACCCCTGCCGCCAGCACTCGCCGACTACCGTCGGCGGCGGCGCCGCTCCGCGCGTCGCATCGGAGGTGCAGGTGGATCTCAGCAAGTTCAGGGTCGGCGACTGGCTGCTCATCGGGGCAGGCGCGGTGATGCTGATCTTCGGGATGGCCCTGCACTGGGTGACCGCCGACGTCCCCGGTCTCGGGCGCGTCTCGGGCGACAACCCGTTCGACTACTTCTTCACCGGCGGGATCGCGTACCTGCTCGTGACCGCGGCCGGCGTCATCGCGTTCCTGCTCACCGCAGGCTTCATGAAGCCGGCCGGCCTGCCGTGGCCGACCCTGTACGTGGCGGCCGGCGGTCTGGCCACGCTGCTCATGCTGCTCCGGCTGCTCCTGGGCACGGGGATCGACGGCGCCGGGCGCGGCTCGGGCATGTACGTCGCGTTCCTGGCCGCCGTCGTCTCCCTCGTCGGTGCGGTGATCACCTACAGGGAGACCGGGGCCTCGCTGAACGACCTCACCGACATCGCCAAGGTCAAGAGCACGTTCACGCGACCGGTCGGCGCCCCGACGGCACCGCCCCCGCCACCCCCGCCGAGCGGCTCGACCCGGCCGCCCCCGCCGCCGCCCCCCAACGGCGGCGCCGCGCCGCCGCCACCCCCTCCGCCGACCTGACACCCCCGGCCGTCGTCACGTCAGTTTCGTCACCTCGCCACGCCGGCCATCCGGCGCACCCGCTCGACGACGTCTGCGGGCGGCGGGGCGGGGTCACGGGGTTCGATCAGCAGCGAGCTGAGCCAGGTGTTGGCGTAGCCGCGCAGCACGAGGTCAGCGGCATCGGCGCGGGGCACGCGGTCGAGCGTCGTCGGGACGGTGAGGTCGCCCGGCGACGTGGCGGCCCGCAGCGCGACCCACGCCGGGTGCACGACGAGCTCCTCGAGCGACCGGCGGTCGACAACGCCGACGGCGTCGTCCGAGCCCTGCGGCCGGCCTCGGAGCGCGTTGAGCACGAGACCGGTGAGCTCGTGGCGATCGGCGTCGTCCGGGGTCCCGTCGAGGTGGTCGGCCCATGACGCGAGGTGCTCGACGAGATCGCGGCGGTACGTGTCGTGCACGACGTCGGAACGGCGCACGGCGGCGCGGTCACGGCACAGCGCTCGTACCGCCTGCTCGTGCCGGCGCACGTCCGAGAGGTCGACCACGACGTCGAGTGGATCGTGAGGACCGGGTCGGGTGCCGAGCGCGTCGCGGCGGGCCATCGCGTCGTTGATCGAGCGCACCCTCGGCTGGACCGTGTTCACGGTCAGCACCTTCAACGTACGCAGCAGCGCGGCGAACTGGGCGATCACCGGGACCGAGTAGACGACAGGTGCGCTCGACGCCCCCGACGCCGACGAGTTCACGCACAGCAACGGCAGACCGGTGTCTGCTCCCTCACGCCCCCGCAGGACGCGGTACTCGCGCAGGACATGGCTGCCGAGGTTGTTCCACAGGCCGCCGTCGGCGAGGAAGAGGACCCCCGGACGGGCGGTCGCGTCGTCCACATCGCGGGGCCGGCGCTGCGGTGCGCCGAGCTTCGAATCGGAGCGCAGGCGCAGCGGCGGGATGCCCGGGAACGCCGACGATGCCCGGACGACCTCGGCCAGGCTCAGGTCACCGGCGCCGTACCGAGCGGCCGCTGCGCCGAACACCTCGCCGACGCGGCCTTCGCCCGTCATCCGCCACGCCGTACCGCCGTCCCACGTCGAGAAGTTGACCGGCTGACCGAGTACGAGGTCGGTCGAGCAGAAGACGTGCTCGACGTCACGGTCGGCGAGGTCGCCGAGCCGTCCCGCCACGCCGGCCGGCGAGAAGTACCGACGGGCGAGCAGCCGTTGGACGACGAGCCCAGACGGCAGCAGGGCGCCGAACGCCACGAACAGGGCGACGAGGACAGCGAGCACGGCCGGTCCGCCGAGCAACCACAGCGCGGTGCCCGACGCGCCCCCGATGACGACGGCGAGCCCGATGACGAACGAGATCCAGGCCCGCGACAGCACGCCCCGATCGACGATCGTGCCGACCAGTTCGGCGGCGATGGGGTCGAGCTCGCCCGGCGCGAGCACGTCGAACCGGCAGCGCTGGGCGACGAACGCGTTCGCGATCGAGCCTCCCGACACCGAGCTGATCTGCACGACGCCTGCGTTGAGGCCGCGATCGACGAGGGCCATGAGCGCCCCGATCGAGAACAGGGTCGCGCGGTGCCCGCCTCCGGACAGAGCGACGGCGAAGTCGCCGTGCGGGGTGGAGCGCGACGGCACGGTCGCATGTTGCCACTGCACTGCCGTCGGGACGGCGGTGCAGGGGCGCCAGCGTCAGGTCGGCGCCGCGAGCGCCTCGCAGCTGCGCACGACGCCTTCGACGAGCTCGCGGGCGGCTCGTCCCAGCAGGGGATCCTGGGCGGTGATCCGCCACCGGGCGATGGTGTCGATCGCCGCCGACCGGACCTCGTCGGGCGCCGCGACGTCCGTCAGACCGAGTCGGATCGTGGGGTCGGCGCCGTCGTCGCCCAGGATCCGCCGGGCCTCGGGCTCGGCCGGACCGAGCTCGATCGCGCCTCGGCGCAGTTGCGACAGCAGGCGGATCTCGACCAGTTCGTGGGCCGCCAGCTCGATGTCGCGGATGCGCTCACGCAGCCGCCGCCCGTCCGGCCCACCGTGCTGATCGGCGAGCGCCCACACCGTCGCCAGCGTCGAGCGGGCCTTCAGCACCGCTGCCCGCGACGCGAAGTGACCACGCAGGACGTGGCGCAGCTCGTGGATCCCGCTCGTCAGCTCCAGCGCGTCCGCCAGCTCAGCGGCCGAGTTCACCCGCCCGTCGCCGATCAGCTCGACGGCGAGGCGGACGCCGAAGAGGCCGAACCGATCGAGCAGACGGGCCCGGACGTCCGGTTCGAGGCCCGGTGGCGCCGGCAGCGTCGTGAACCGTTGCACGGACACCAGCAGGTCCGCCGGGGCCGGGACGTCGAGCAGGGCGATCGCGCGAAGCGCGTCGGCCTCGTCCTGGCGCAGCGTCGTCGCCCCCTCGGCGATCAGGCCGGCCACCGGGATCACCACCTGGCACAGCCCGTTGATGCGTGGGTCGGCGCGATAGCGAGCGGCGATGCGTTCGGCGGCGACCATCGCGTTGGGACGGGCCGACCCGATCTCGTCGGCGCGCGAGAGCACGCCGATCGCGTTCACGCTGGCGCCGAGCGTGGCGATGTTGTCGCGGAACGCCTCGAGGAACGACACGTCGGTCGGGTGCAGGTGACGCATGAGGTAGACGACGGCGTCGGCGCCGCCCGGTCCGTCCTCGTCGGCGCCGAGGAACCGGCGCGTCCGCCGCGAGACGTCGTCGGACACGGACGCCAGGCCCGGCGTGTCGATCAGCTCGAGGTCGCGCAGGCGCCCGGCCGGCCACTCCACGTCGACGTAGTGGATGTCGTCGGCGCGATGTCCCTCCAGCGTGAAGTCGAGGTCGCGCTCGGTGCGACGGAAGCGCAGCTCGACCGGCTCCCCGGCCCATGGCACAGCGGTGACGCGGTAGACGTGGCTGTTGCGGTACCGGGTGACGATCCGTGTCCGCTCGCCGGCGTCGGTCGGCGCGACCCGCTCGCCGACGAGCGCGTTCAGCAACGTCGACTTGCCGGCCTTGACCTTGCCGGCGATGGCCACCCGCAGCGGGCCGTCGAGACGATCGCGCAGCGGGGCGATCCGGTTCGCCCGCTCACCGAGGACCGGCTCGGCGGCATCGAGCAGCTCGCGCACCGACGCCATGAGCGTCTCGGTGCTCACGACGGGACCGGCGCGCCGACCAGGAGCCGGGCCGTGGATGCGACGTCCACGACGGTGGCCCGGTCGCCGGGCGGCACGACCCGCGACGGCTCGGCCGCGCGCGCTCGCTCGGCCGACACGATGGACTGCTGCAGGGTCCGTTCGAGCTGCTCGGCGCGCGCCGCGTAGTGGTCGCGGATCTGACGGTGGACCCGCTCGACGGTGAGCCCCGTGTCGTCGGCGATGATGCCGGCGATCTCGTCGACGTACATCGCCGCCTGCCGCTTGAGGTCGTCCTGGTGGGCGTCGCGCCGGCGATCACGGTCGTCGACGTACGCCCGACGGGCGAGCAGGCCGGCGAACGGCAGCGCCAGCAGGGGGATCCACGGCAGGGTCGTGGCGATCCCGACCGCCGAGGACACGAGCACCATCCCTCCGCCCCCGTAACCGCGAGGGCTGCGGACCATGCGTCGGGCGACGCCGTCGCTGAGCAGGCGCTGGTCGGCGTTGACGCGCACGTCGGCCAGCCGCGCCGTCGGCACGACGGCCTCGATCTCCAGTGCCGCGGCCCGGTCCAGCGTGTGGAACTGCTGGTCGATCTCGTCGACCAGCGCCGCGGCGCGGCGGCCGATCATCTCGTAGTGGACGACGACGCGTTCGATCGCCACCTTGCGCACCCATCCCTCGAAGACGAGGTCGTCGATCGCCTCGTCGTCGTCGATGCGACGGTCCACGGTGGCGGCCAGTCCGGTCATCGTGGCATCGAGGTCCCGGCCGAGGTCCTTCGCGAGCTCCTCCATGCCCTCGGTCAAGCGGCGCTGCCACCACGCCGACGACCCCCGGAACTGGCGCACCCGATCGCGCGCCTCGGTGAGCGCGGCGATCGTCTCGGACGCCGCCTGCTCCGAGTCGGTCGCCCGCTGGGCCGCCTCGATCGGCAGGCTCAGGTGGCCGGCGAGCTCGGCGAGGTCCTCGCCGGCGTCGGCCAGTCCCCGCCGACGGGCCGGCTGCCAGATCATCGTGTGGAGGGCGTCGGCGAGCATCCCGAACCCCGACTCGCGGTCGAGCACCAGATCGCCGGTCGTCATCGCCAGCAGGTGCAGCGCCGAGGACACCGCGACGACCTCGATGCCGTCGAGCCCGGCCTCCGCCAGGTGTCGCCGGTTCCGCGCCGCCATGTCCGGTGCCGTCAGGTGGAGGTCGAGCTTGGTCATCACGCAGATGATCGCGGGGCAGCGTTCGGAGGCCGCCCGCAGGTAGGCCAGCTCCGGCGCGGTGAGCTCCTGGCTGCAATCGGTGACGAAGAGGACGCCGGAGGCCTGCTCGAGCGCGGCGAGGTTGAGCACCCCCGTGGCCGACTCGAGCCCACCGACACCCGGCGTGTCGAGGAGGACGAGGCCGGACTCGAGGATCCGCCGGGGCACGGTGATGTCGATTCGGATGACGCCGAGGTGGTTGCCCTCGTTGCCGGCCTCGCTGCCGTAGCGGACGACGTCGACGAGGCCGGCGGCAGCCGCCGGCGCACCCTCGTCGCCGGCTCGCGCGATCCGCACGCCGAGCTCCTCGCCGAACTTCACGGCAATCGGCGCAACCGTGGCATCGACCGGGTCGGCAGGGCACAGCTCGGCGTTGACGAGCGCGTTGACCAGGCTCGACTTGCCCTTCTTGAACTCGCCGACCACGGCGACGGTGACGCTCGTGCACTCGAGCTGGTCGCGGTTCGATCGCAGCCGGACGGCGAGGTCGGTCCGGCCCGACCGCTCGGCCAGCTCGATCGCCGCCGTCACCGGCGCGAGCGGCGGCGGGGCCGTCGCGGGTCCGCCCGACGAGCCGCTCGGGATCGGCGGCGGCAGTGCGGCGGTCGCAGGCGCCACCGGTGTCGGCGCCGGTGCCATCGGTGGGACCCCGACGGGCGCGCGAGGCGGCGCCATGACCGGGGGCGGGAACCCTGGCGCGGCGGATGACGCCGCGGCGTCGAGGACGGCGCCGCACGATCTGCACTCGACCGAGGCGTCGTCATTCGTGACGGCGCACCCGGGACAGACCTTCACGAAGCCCGCCTCCTCACATCCCGAACCCGGGCCCCGAGCGTACCCGTGGCCCGCGGCGCGGTCGCCCGAGATCTGGGCGCGGACCGTCTCACGGGCCGATCTGGGCGCGCACCGTCTCGAATCTGAGACCATGCGCGCCCGGATGATCGGCGGCGACCGATCCGGTCAGCGGCCGGGCTCCGGGGGCGGCAGCAGCGTGTCCAGTCCGACCCGGCCGGCGAGCAACGCGTCGCGGATCGGGACACCGAGCTCGAGCAACCGTTCGCAGCCGGCGGTACCGATCGATGCGTAGGCGGGGACGTTCAGCTCGTCGGTGCGATGCTCGAGGTCGGCGCGGAACCGGCGTCCGGCATCGGTCAGCGTCGGCTCGGCGTCCGCCGTCAGCCAACCGGCGCTCCGGAGCCGGTCCACCGCGGCATCCCACTCGTCGTCGGTCCACTTCCGTGACGGCCGGAAGATCGGGCCCAGGACGGGCATCACGGCGATGTGCAAGATGAGCGCCTCCAGCCCGGACAGTCCGGCGGCGACGAGGACCGCGATGTGCCCGTCACCGCGGAACTCGCGCAGCAGGTAGTGGGCGTGCCACAGCGCGACGAGCGTCTCGTCGGGCCACGCCAGGGCGGCATAGCCGCTGAAGAGGGCGCGCCCCTCGGGCCGCGCGCTGGCGGCGACGGCGGCGACCCGCAACAGGGCCAGGGCCTCGTTCACCGCCGCCGGGTCGACGTCGGCGAGCAGCCGAGCGAGGGCCTGCCCGACCCCGGTGCGCTGGGCGGCCAACAACTGCTCGGGCATCACCGACTCCCAGACCTGCGGGATCGCCGTGGCGACGGCCGCCGGGCTGAAGTTGAAGAACGTGGCGACCACGACAGGCGCCGGAACCGCGCCGAGCGGGGCGACCCGCGTCGCGAAGTAGCGAGCTCGCCCCTCCACGCCGAGGTCGTCGAACGCGGCGCCGACCTCCGGCGCCCGCACCGTCGACAGCCAGAGCGGCGACCAGCACCGCTCCACCGCCGCGCACAGAGCCGGATCCATCGTCGTCACGAACCCCCGTTCGCTGCATCGTCGGGACCGTTGCGTCGGTCCGCCGCGCCCAGATCGGCGGCGGCGACCGGTCAGAGGTCGGCGACGATGCCGGCCATCAGCTCCCCGGCCTCGGTCGGGTTGAGCCCGACCTTCACGCCCGCCGCGGCGAGCGCGTCCATCTTGCCCTGCGCCGTGCCCTTGCCGCCCGACACGATGGCGCCGGCGTGGCCCATCTTGCGCCCTGCCGGAGCCGTGACCCCGGCGATGTACGCGCTCATCGGCTTGGACACGCTGGCCGTGACGAACTCGGCCGCTTCCTCCTCGGCCGATCCGCCGATCTCGCCGAACATGATGATCGCGTGGGTCTCCGGGTCCTTCTCGAACTCGGCGAGGCAGTCGACGAAGCTCGTCCCGGGAACCGGGTCGCCACCGATGCCGACGCACGTCGACACCCCGATCCCGTTCTGCTGCAGCTCGTACAGCGCCTGGTACGTCAGCGTGCCGGAGCGGCTGACGATGCCGACGTTCGGTCCGTCGGTGGTCGGCAGCTGGGCGATGTGGCTCGGTGTGATCCCGATGTTGCACTTGCCCGGACTGATGATCCCCGGGCAGTTGGGTCCGAGCAGCCGGGTCGTCGGGAAGTCGCGCAGCAGCGTGTTGAAGACGAGTGCCTCGTCCTGCGCCGGTATCCCCTCGGTGATGCACACGACGAAGCCGATGCCGGCCGCCGCGGCCTCCAGGATCGCCGCCGGCGCCGCCTTCGGCGGGACGGCGACGAACGATGCCGTCGCGCCCGTTGCCGCGACGGCATCCGCCACGGAGTCGAAGACCGGGATGCCTTCGACGTCCTGGCCACCCTTGCCGGGCGTCACGCCGCCGACGACCTGGGTGCCGTAGTCGCGGTTGCGCAGGCCGTGGAACTTGCCCTGCCCACCCGTGAGACCCTGCACGATGACCTTGGTGTCAGCATCGACGAAGATCGACATCGCTCACGCTCCTCCTTCGCTACCACCCGCGATGCGGACAGCCTCACGGGCCGCCTCGAGCATCGTCGGCTTGCTGATGAGCTTGCTCGCAGGGATCCCCGCATCGAGGATGATCTGGCGCCCCTCCTCGGCGTTCGTGCCGTCGAGACGGATCACGATCGGCGCCCGCAGCTCGACCCGGCTGAGACCCTCGACGATCCCCTTGGCGACCTCTTCGCCGCGGGTGATCCCGCCGAAGATGTTGACGAAGATCGAGCGGACGTTCTCGTCGTAGTTGATGACGTCGAGCGCCGCGGCCATGACGTCGGCGTTCGCACCGCCACCGATGTCGAGGAAGTTGGCGGCGCTCCCGCCGACCTGGTTGACGACGTCGAGCGTGCTCATCGCCAGACCGGCGCCGTTGGCGATGATGCCGACGCTCCCGTCGAGCCCGATGTACTGGAGATCCTTCTCCTTGGCCAACTGCTCGCGCTCGTCGAGCACCTCGGTCGCGCTGTACTCGGCCCACTCGGGGTGGCGGAACGAGGCGTTGTTGTCGAGGCTGACCTTGGCGTCGAGCGCGTGGACCGTGCCTGCTTCTCCTGGCCGTGTCGGCTTGAGGATCAGCGGGTTGATCTCGGCGAGGTCGCAGTCGCCCTTCGTGAAGCACTCGTAGAGCTGGACGAGGATGGCGGCGACACCGTCGAGCGCCAGAGCCGGGATCCGGGCATCGACCGCGGCCTGGCGGGCCGTCGCCTCGTCGATGCCGTCGACCGGATCGATGTGCAGCTTGACGATGGCATCGGGGTCGGTCTCGGCGACCTCCTCGATCTCCACCCCGCCCTGGGCCGAGAGCATCAGCAGGTGCTTCTTGGCCGCCCGGTCGAGGGTGTAGCTGGCGTAGTACTCCTCGGCGATGTCGGAGGCGTTCTCCACCCACACCCGCTCGACGGTGTGGCCCTTGATGTCCATCCCGAGGATGTTGGATGCATGGGTGCGCACCTCGGCGGCGTCGCTGGCGAGCTTGATGCCACCGGCCTTGCCGCGGCCGCCGACCTGCACCTGGGCCTTGACCACCACGGGGTAGCCGGCCTGGTCGGCCACGGCGACCGCCTCGTCCACGGTGACGGCGACCCCGCCCGGGCTCACAGGGATGCCATATCGGGCGAAGTACTGCTTGCCCTGGTACTCGAACAGGTCCACGTGCCTGGTCTCCCTTGATTCGGCTGACGAGGTCGTCCGGCCCGTCACGTGACGGTTCGGTCGGACGGCGCGAAACCATACGTGGTGCCTGTGGACGACGGCGAAACCGCAGCCAGAATGAGTCCGTGCCGACAGCGTCCCCCAGGCGACCCGGCACCGTGCCGGGATCGCCCGTGACCCCGCCCCGGCTGCGCTCTCCGCTCGCCCGTGCCATCCTCCCCGTGCTCGGCGGCAGCGCCGTGATCGCCCTGATCTTCCTCGCCACGTGGGGCATCGCCGCCTACATCGCGAGGGGCGGCGCCGAGCAGACCGAGCGCCTTGCTCCGACGACGTTCGAGCTCGGCGGCGTCGACGCCCGCGCCGAGTCGATCGCCGAGGACGGACCCCTGCTCTTCCCCGGGCTCGACACCGCGACCGGCACGCGCACGCTCGTGGTCGACCACACCGGCGACGACCCGGCGGCCGGCTGGCGCGTGTTCTGGGCCTACCCCGCCGATCGCGACGCATCCTGTCCTGTCGACCAGGTCCGGGGAACGGCGACGTTCACGGACTGCGACGGACGCACCATCGACGTCTCCGAGCTGACCCCGCCGGTAGGTGTCTTCCCGGTCGTGTCGAACTCGCGCTCGTTGTCGATCGACCTGCGCGCCGCCGTCACGGGGCCCTCGACGACCGGCGCCGTGGGCAGCGGTTCGACAGTTCCGGGCTGACGTCGAACTTCGTCACGCGCCGGTCATGTCGCCGGCACCGTCCGGTGGGCTACCTTTCCGCCGATGTCAGGAGACGGTGGACCTGCTCACACGGTGCGGCGCTCGCGTCGCACCCTGACGTTCGGACTGCTGTGTGCAGTGGCGACGATCGTTCCCGCCGCCGCGGTGAGCGCGCAGACGGAGCCCGAACCGACAACGACCACAACGGCGCTGCCGGACCCGACGACGACCACCACGACCACGACGCCACCGGACCCGACGACGACGACTACCACCACCACGGTCCCCGCGACCGTGCCACTCGAGACCGTGCCACCAGCGACCGTGCCACCGGCGACCGTGCCCGCCCCGGTCGCCCCGGTCGCCCCCGCCGCCCCGGCCGCCCCGGTGATCGTCGTCGCGGCCCACGAGGCCGAGTACCTCGGACCGCTCCCCCTCGGGGGCTGCTCGATCTCGACGGTGGTCAAGCTCAACACCACCAGCAACGACGTCATCTGCGTCGAGCGGGTCCTCGCCGGCCTCGGCTACTCGTTCGAGGGACCCGACACGTTCTTCAGCGTGCACAGCGTCAACTCGCTCAAGGTCTGGCAGCGCGGCCAGGGCATCCCCGCTGACGGGATCGTCGGCCCGGCCACCGGCGGTCTGCTCGGCATCTGGCAGACCGCGACCCCGCCCGCCGTCCCGGCGACGCCGCCCCCTGGCACCCCCGGCGAGTACCTCGGACCGCTCCCCCTCGGCGGGTGCTCGATCTCGACGGTGGTCAAGCTCAACACCACCAGCAACGACGTCATCTGCGTCGAGCGCGTGCTCGCCGGCCTCGGCTACTCGTTCGAGGGACCCGACACGTTCTTCAGCGTGCACAGCGTCAACTCGCTCAAGGCCTGGCAGCGCGGCCAGGGCATCCCGGCCGACGGGACCGTCGGCCCGGCGACCGGCGGCCGACTCGGCATCTGGGTCGGTGCTGCCGCCCCGCCACCGCCAGCCACCGAGGAACCGGGTGCGTACGGGCTCCCGGCCAACTCCGGATCGGGCCGTCGCGTCGTGTACTCCCGGGCCGAGCAGCGGATCTGGGCCGTCGAGTCGGACGGGACCGTCGTCAAGACGCACGCCGTGTCGGGGCGCCGCTTCGAGCCGTACGCCGGCACGTACCGCGTCTACTCCCGCTCGATGTACACCTACTCGGCGGCCGACCCGACCATCAAGTGGCGGTACATGGTGCGGTTCGCCTATGGACCGGCGGGTGGACGGATCGGGTTCCACGAGATCCCCACCAGGTACGGCGTGCCGCTGCAGTCCGAGCGCCAGCTCGGCCAGCCGCTCTCGGGCGGGTGTGTCCGTCAGTCGACGGCCGACGCCGAGTGGATGTGGAACTGGGCCGGCGTCGGCACCACGGTCGTCGTCCTCTAGGTCGCATCCGGCCCAGCACTGACGGCGGCGCTGGTCAGCCGAGCGCGCCGACGAGGCGCGACGCGAAGACCTCGCTGTGCTCGTCGAGCTTGGACCGGCTCAGCGCCAGCCCCCCGACGACGTCGGCACCTGTCGCTTCGACGGCCCCGGTGAGGCGGTCGAGGCTCTTGCCCGGGTTGAGGGCGAACGTGCAGAACACGGCGGCCTTCTTGCCCCGCATCGTCGGCAGGTTGGAGATCGTCGACACGCCCCACGGTGCCTGGCCGACGACGAAGAAGCCGTGGACCCACGTTCCGACCAGCACCATGTCGGCGTCCTGGATGGCGGCGAGGTCGGGCTGGCGGACCTTGTTGATCCCGGTGATCGTCCACCGTTCCTGCTCGAGGTCGGCGGCGATCCGCTCGGCCGCCTTCCACGTGTTGCCGGTGAGGCTCTCGACCAGCAGAGCGGCCTTCATGACCAAGATCTAAGCACGCCGCGGCATCGGGCGCGGAGACGTCACGGCCGCTTGCGCAACGGCGCCCACGCCAACGCGAGGTGCTTGGTGCCGACCCCCGGGAAGTTGATCGTCGCCTCGGCCGACTCGCCGTGCCCGCGCAGGTCGATGATGACACCCTCTCCGAACGCAGGGTGCTCGACGTCGTCGCCGATCCGCAGCCCGAGGTCGTGCGCGTCGCTCGGCACGGGCGCGCTTCGCCGGCCGGCGGCAAGCGCGGCGTCGACCACCCGCTCGCGGTGGGCCTCGCTCCGTCGCTCGTCGTCCTGACCACCACCGTCGCCGCGCCGGCGCCGGTACGGCGGGGGCTGGCCCCACTCCGAGCGCGGACGCAGGCTCTGGCGGCCGTACGCGCTGCGGCCGGTGATGTTGCCCTGCGAGTCCACGAGCTCCGGCGGGATCTCCTCGAGGAACCTGGACGGTGGGTTGTACTGCGTGGAGCCGAACAGGCTGCGGCTCCACGCATGGGTCACGAACAGCCGGTCGCGGGCCCGGGTGATGCCGACGTACGCGAGACGACGCTCCTCTTCCAGCTCGTCTGGTTCCGTCAACGCCCGGCTGTGCGGGAAGACACCTTCCTCGACCCCGACCAGGAAGACGACCGGGAACTCCAGGCCCTTCGCCGAGTGCAACGTCATCAGCACGACCTGGTCGTCATCGGTGATGTCGTCGGTGTCGGCGACGAGCGCGACCTGCTCGAGGAACTCGTCGATCTGGGTGAACTCGCGCGCCGAGCCGACGAGCTCGCCGAGGTTCTCGAGCCGCCCGGCCGACTCGACGGTGTCCTCGGCCTCCAGCTCGGCGAGGTAGCCGGACCGGTCGAGTGCGGCCTGCAGGAGGTCGCCGGCGCCGATGCCGTCGGTGCCGGCCATCGCGTTGAGCTCGTCGAGGAGTCGGACGAAGGCCTCGATCCCACGCACCGCGGGTCCGGTGACGCCGGCGTCGTCGGCGCGCCGGAGCGCGTCGAGGAAGCCGATCCCGTCGGCGGCGGCGAGAGCGTCGAGCTTGGCGATGCTGGCGTCGCCGACGCCGCGCTTGGGCACGTTGAGGACCCGCTTGACGTTGACCTCGTCCACCGGGTTGACGACCGCCCGCAGGTAGGCCATGGCGTCCTTGACCTCGCGCCGGTCGTAGAAGCGGGTGCCCCCGACCACCTTGTACGGCACGGCGAGGCGCATCATCGCTTCTTCGACGACGCGACTCTGGGCGTTCGTCCGGTACAGCACGGCGATGTCGCGCCAGTTCATGGCGTCGTCGGTGTGGAGCTGGCGCGCCGTCGACGCGACGAACGTCGCCTCGTCACCCTCGTCCTCGGCGTGGTACCGGACGATGCGATCACCGCCCCCTGCGTCGGTCCACAGGTTCTTCGGCTTGCGGGCCGGGTTGTTGGCGATGACGGCGTTCGCGGCGTCGAGGATCGTCTGAGTGCTGCGGTAGTTCTGGTCCAGCACGACGGTCGTGACCTCCGGGAAGGCCTCCTCGAACTGCAGGATGTTCCGGTAGTCGGCACCCCGGAAGCGGTACACCGACTGGTCGGTGTCACCGACGACCGTCACGGCGTGGTGACCGCCGGCGAGCAGCAGGACGATCTCGTTCTGGGCCTGGTTCGTGTCCTGGTACTCGTCGACGAGGATGTGCTCGAAGCGCTCGCGGTAGTGCTCGAGGACATCGGGGTGGTCGCGCAGCAGCCGGACGGTGTTCATCAGCAGGTCGTCGAAGTCCATCGCGCCGGCCTTGTGCAGACGGGCCTGGTACTCGGCGTACACCTCGGCGTGCTTGCGGTCGAAGATGTTCTGGGCCCGGGCGGCGGCGTCGAGCGGGTCGAGCAGCTCGTTCTTCCAGAGGCTGATGGTCCCGTGGACGCCGCGCGGCGTGAAGCGCTTGGCGTCGAGGTGGAGGTCGCGGATCACGTAGCCGGTCAAGCGCACCGCGTCGGCCTGGTCGTAGATCGAGAACTGCCGCGGGTAGCCGAGGCGGTCGGCGTTGGCCCGCAGGATGCGCACGCACGCCGAGTGGAACGTGCTGACCCACATCGTCCGGGCGACCGGCCCGACGAGGGCGGCGACGCGCTGGCGCATCTCGTCGGCGGCCTTGTTCGTGAACGTGATGGCGAGGATCCGCGACGGGTGGACCCCTTCGTGGATGAGGTGGGCGACGCGGTGGGTCAGGACCCGGGTCTTGCCCGACCCGGCGCCGGCGACGACGAGCAGAGGCCCACCGCGGTGGACGACGGCGTCGAGTTGGTCCGGGTTCAGCCCGTCGAGCGACGCCAGGTCGGTCGGCGGGTCGTCACGCCGGCGACCGGGCGACTGATCGAACGTGAGGGAGGCCGGCGGCGAGCCAGCGAGCGGTGCATCCGGCATGTCCCGATCCATCCTACGGAGGGCGTGCGCGCCCGACCGGCCGGTCGTCGAGGTGTCCGGCCTTCAGCGGACGACGGCCACCGGGCAATGGGCGTGGGCGGTCACGTCGAGGCTCGTCGAGCCGGTGATCAGCTCCATCAGGCCGCGCCGGCCGCGGGTACCGATCACGACCAGGTCGGCTTCCCGCGACGCCTCGATCAAGGCGAAGGCGCCCGTGCCGCCGGCGACGACGGGGACGATCACGGCACCGTTCGGCGGGACCCCGGTGCCGTCGGTCGCCGCCTCGACGGCGGCCCGGATGAGCGCGTCGTCGTCGGCCACCGCGTCATCGGACTCCAGCCCCGGTTCGCGCACCGGTCCCGCCGCGACGGCGGGGACGAAGTCGGCGTGCGACACCTCGATCCGCTCGACGCCGGGCAACCTCGTGGCCCAGCGCAGCGCGACGATCGACCGCTCGTCGGGTTCGTCGTCGTCGTGACCCTGATCGACGCCGACGACGATCCGCTTCACCGGCAGGCGCAGCGCGCCGCGCACCACGATCACCGGCTGCTCGGTGTGGTGGATGACGAAGTGGGCGGTGGAACCGAGCAGCAGCGACGCCTTGCTGGAACCACCATGGCCGACGACGATGGCGACCTCGCCATCGACGTCCGCGGCGAGGTCGACGAGCGCGCGACCGGCGTTACCGGTGACCAGCTCCCCGGTGATCCGCGGGTCGTTGCGGTCGCGCAGGACCCCGGTGAGGAATTCGCTGGAGACGTCCTCCATCGTCACGGGATCGACGGGGGCGACCGCGCCGGCCGCCTCGTAGCCCGAGACCACCGGGACGTCCCAGGCGTGGGCGGCAAGGATCTTGTCGTCGGCCCGGGCTACCGATTGCGCCCAGTCGAGCGCCGCCGCGGCGTGCTCAGATCCGTCCAGGCCGACGATGTACGTGGTCATCGGGGCCGACCCTTGCACATCGGACGACGCGCCCGCCACCTCCGGATGACATCGATCGGGCCGGTCGGTGGACACCGCGGCGACGCGCTCGGAATCCGGATCGTGGCGCCGGGCCGACCACTACAGTGCCGCCTCCATGAAACCGTCCCACACGCTCGCCCGGCTCGTGCCGTTGACGGCCCTCGTCGCCTCGACGGTGGTCGTGGCGGCGGTGGCGACACCGGCCCGGCCGGCCGGCGCGACGTCGCCGGATCTCGTCATCAGTCAGGTCTACGGCGGCGGCGGGAACGCCGGCGCGACGTTCACGAACGACTTCGTCGAGCTCTTCAACCGCGGCACCGAGGCCCGCTCGCTGGGCGGGCTGTCCGTGCAGTACGCGTCGGCGACCGGGACCGGGAACTTCCAGGCCGCCGCGCTGCCGGCGGTGTCGGTGCCGCCGGGCGGCTCGTTCCTCGTCGGTCTGGCGGCGGGGACGACGCCGTCGACCCCGCTCCCGACGCCGGACGCCACGGGCTCGCTGAACCTCTCCGGCACGACCGGCAAGGTCGCCCTCGTCAACAGTGCCACGGCGCTCGCCTGCAACGGCGGGAGCACGCCGTGCTCGACGTCGCAGCTCCCACTCGTCATCGACCTCGTCGGCTACGGCGCCGCCAACTTCTTCGAGGGTGCACCGGCGGCGGCGACCACCAACTCCACCGCCGCACAGCGGACGGACCCGTGCGTCGACACCGACGTCAACGCCGCGGACTTCACGGTCGGCGTCCCGGCACCCCGGAGCTCGACCGCCACACCGACACCGTGCGACGGCGCGCCGCCGGTCAACACGCCTCCCGCCGTCTCACCCAACCCGTTCCCGATCGAGCACCCGGGCGGCACGACGGCCACCTACCCGATCGCGGTGACCGACGACGTCTCCGTCACCACCGTCGCCGTCGACGGAGCGCTGCCCGCCGGCGTCACGATCGACACCGGCACGCCCGGCACACCCCGCCAGCTCTCGGTCACGGTCGACGCAACCGTCGCGGCTGGCAGTCATCCGATCGCCATCACGCTCACCGACGACGTCGGCGCCACGACGGCCCTCGACGTCGAGCTCACGGTCGTCATCGTCGACGCCTGTGGGGTGGCGGCCACCAACACGATCATGGAGCTCCAAAGCAGCGGGCTGACGTCCCCGCTCGTCAACCGGGACGTGCGGGTCGAGGGAGTCGTCACCGAGACGTACCAAGCGGTCGGCGAGGTCGGCGGCTTCTACCTCCAGGACCCGGTCGGCGACGGCGACCCGGCGACGTCCGACGGCGTCCTGGTGTTCTCCACGTCCCCGGTGGAGACCGACGATGTCGTCCGCCTGTCCGGTCGCGTCCTCGAGTTCGGCCGCACCGGCAACGTCGGGACGGTCACCGAGGTGGGGTCGGTCACCGCGCTCACGGTGTGCGGTACCGGCGCGGTCGCACCGACGACGGTCACCCTGCCGTTCCCGCCCGCCGTGGGCGGTGTGCCGGCCCAGGAGCGCTACGAGGGCATGCGGGTGACGATGCCGAACGCCGACACGGTGACCGAGGTGTTCACGCTCGGTCGCTTCGGCGAGCTCGTCATCACCTCCGGCGACCCGCTGTACTCCCCGACCAACGGCAACGTCCTCGGCACCCCGGAGGCGATCCGGGCCGCCAACGACCTCGATCGCATCGTGCTCGACGACGCCCGCAGCGCCCAGAACCTCTACCCGATCACGTACCACACCGGCACCGACCAGGACGATCTCGTCCGCGTCGGGGACCAGGTGGCGCCGGGCGACGTCCTCGACGGCATCTTCACGTTCGACTTCGGCCTCTACCGGGTCCAGCCGAACGACGCGCCACCGACGTTCGTGACCGGGATCCCGCGCCCTGCCGGCCCGGACGACGTCCTGGGGGACACCGGTGACGTCACGGTCGCCTCGTTCAACGTCCTCAACTACTTCACGAGCCTGGACGACGGGTCGTTCAGCGGCAACGACACGCCACGAGGCGCGAGGAACCCCGAGGAGTTCGAGCGTCAGCAGACGAAGATCGTCGCCGGCATCCTCGGGCTCGACGCCGACGTGGTCGGCCTGCTGGAGATCGAGAACAACGGCCGGGACATGCCGGCTCCGGTCGGGCGGTACGCCGTCGACGCGCTCGTCGAGGCGCTGAACGCGGCGCTCCCCGATGACGCCGATCACTACGCCGCGATCGACGATCCCGACATCACGACCGCCAACTTCCTCGGCGGCACGTTCGGCACCGACGCCATCAAGGTCGCGCTGATCTACCGGCCGGCCGTGGTCGTACCGTCGTCGGACGGGCCGCTCGCCGACCGCGCGCTCATCGATCCGCGCGACCCGAGCTTCCCCGGCGAGTCGCTGTTCGACCGACCCCCGCTGGTGCAGGAGTTCTCGTTGGCGGGCGGCGAGGGCGAGCCGTTCACCGTCGTGCTCAACCACTTCAAGTCGAAGGGTTCCGTGAGCCCCAACTGCACCGAGGCCGGTGGGTTGCAGGGCAACTGCAACGACCTGCGCGTCCGCCAGGCTCGGGGCGTGCTCGACCTCGTCGCGGCAGCCGACCTGACGAACGTCGCCATCGTCGGCGACCTCAACAGCTACTCGCGCGAGGACCCGATCGTGACCCTCACAGCCGCCGGCTACTCGAGCCCGGTCGACGACTTCGTCGACGCCAGCGAACGCTTCAGCTACGTGTTCGGCGGCGAGCTCGGCGAGCTCGACCACGCACTCGTGGACGCCGACCTCGCCGGGCACGTCACCGGTGCCGACATCTGGCACATCAACAGCCTCGAACCACCGGCTGCTGACTACACCCTCGAGTTCAACGACCCCGCGCTGTACGAACCGGATGAATACCGCTCCTCCGACCACGACCCGCTGATCATCGGCCTCGACCTCGTGACCCCGCCGCCCCCGGGACCGACGTGCCGCGGCCTCGCCGCCACCAAGGTCGGCACCGACCGGGGCGACACCATCATCGGCACCAACCGAGTGGACGTGATCGTCGCCGGGCGCGGCAACGACCTCGTGTTCGGCCTGGGTGGCGACGACGTGATCTGCGCCGGGGACGGCATCGACATCGTCGCCGGCGGCGTCGGCAACGACACCATCCTCGGCCAGGCCAGCTCCGACGTCCTCAGCGGCGATGGCGGCAATGACGTCCTCGCCGGCAACGCGTCCGGCGACGTCGTGTCCGGTGGGCCCGGCAACGACCAACTGCTCGGCGGCCCCGGCCTCGACATCCTGAGCGGTGGCCCCGGCACCGACGTCGAGAGCCAGGACGGCGACCTCACGCCGTAGGCGCCCGGTCGCGGCAGCGGCACGTCGACGATCTGGGCGCGCAGGATCTCGATTTCG
>JBEVOM010000076.1:0-16699 GCA_040507575.1 Ilumatobacteraceae bacterium | reverse complement strand
CGATATCGAGACCCTGCGCGCCCAGATCGCCGACGTGCCGCTTGGCTCCAGGATCAGCGGTCGAGGAGCGCGGTCACGGCGTCGAAGATGGCGGGCGTGCTGACGAGCAGCTCGCCCGGCACCGGCGGCCCCCCGTGGAAGTCGCCGGTCCGGCAGCCCGCCTCGCGGGCGATCAGCTCCCCGGCGGCCGCGTCCCACGGGCTCAGGCCCGTCTCGTAGTAGGCGTCGTAGCGACCCGCGGCGGCGAAGCACAAGTCGAGCGCGGCGGAGCCCAGCCGGCGGATGTCGCGAACGGAGCCGATCAGCTCGTGGAGCACTCCGGCCTGGACGCGCCGGGTCTCGGCGCGGTACGCGAACCCGGTCCCGACCAGCGCGAGGGCGAGGTCGGTGCGGTCGCTGCAGCGGATCGGCGTCCCGTTGAGCGTGGCGCCGCGCCCCCTGGCGGCCACGAACAGCTCTCCGAGCACCGGTGCGTAGACGACGCCGACGAGCATGCCGGTGGCGTCGCCGGCCGCGATGGACGTCGACCACAGTGGGAGGTCGTAGACGAAGTTCGTCGTCCCGTCGATGGGGTCGACGTACCACGTCACGCCGGACGTCCCGGTCCGATCGGTGCCCTCCTCGCCGATGATGGCGTCGGCGGATCGGGCGGCCGTGATGCCGTCGACGACGACGAGCTCCGCCGCTTTGTCGTGGATCGTGACCAGGTCCGTCGACGTCGACTTCGTCGACACGCCGATCGTCGCGCCGCGCCGTCCGGCTCGGGCTGTGTCCCCGGCTACGACGGCGAGGTCCGATGCCAGCCTGACGAGCTCGTCGAGCAGCGCGGCGGGTGGCGCGTCCGCCGTCACGAGGTCTCGCGGTCCTGCAGCTCGCGCCACTCCCCGAGTGCCCGCAGCACGAGCACGGCGACGATCGCCATCCCGCCGGCGGCGACGACGGCACCGGTGAGGATGCCGAGGCCGAGTGGGAGCCCGCAATCACCGTCACATTGCAGCTCGACGAGCGCGTAGCCGATCAGGCCGCCGGCCAACCCCGCCAGGAGGATGGCGACGAAGCCGGCGGCGCGCGCCGCCGGTGAGGGGAGCGCTGAGAGCGGGAGATCCGACGGTGGTGGAGCCACTGCCCCGAGGCTACGGACCATTGCACCCGCTCGCCGACGGCCGCGTCGTAGCCTCGCCGGTCGTGCACGTCGTCGCTGTGGTCCCCACCTACAACGAGGTGGAGAACCTGGAAGCGCTCGTCGTGGGGTTGCGGGCGGCGGTCCCGGACATCGACATCCTCGTCGTCGACGACGACAGCCCGGACGGCACCGCGGAGCTGGCCGAGAAGTTGGCCGCCGAGCACGGGCGCATCGACGTGATCGTGCGCACCGGGCGGCGGGGGCTCGGCTCGGCGTACCGCGAGGGCTTCGAAGTGGCGATCGCCGCCGGTGCTGACGTGTGCGTGCAGATCGACGCCGATCTGTCCCACGACCCGGCTGACCTGCCGGCGTTGCTGGCGAACGTCGAGCACGGCGCCGACCTGGCCATCGGGAGCCGGTACGTCCCCGGCGGGCGCGCCGAGCAGTGGTCGTGGAGTCGGCGCTGGCTGTCGCGCTGGGGCAACCGGTACGCCGCGGGTCTGCTCGGGTTGGCCGTCAACGATGCGACGGCGGGTTACCGCGCCTACCGGGCGTCCTCGCTGGCGGCGATGGACCTGTCCACGGTCACGGCGGAGGGGTACGGGTTCCAGATCGAGATGACCCATCGCGTCGTGCGCCTCGGCGGCCGGGTCGTCGAGTTCCCGATCGTGTTCGAGGATCGCCGGGCCGGTACCTCGAAGTTGTCCCAGGACATCGTCGGCGAAGCGTTCGGCCTCGTCGTGCGGTTGTGGCTCGACGACCGCCGCGACCGTCGCGCCCGTCGCCGCCGCTCCGGCTGACCGCCGCGTTCCCGCTGGCGGGGCGTGGCAATGTCTCCGGATGTTCGGTTGGGGCGGGGCGGCCAGAGTGTGGGCGCGACGCGTCGTGGTCGTCGCGGTGATCGCCGCCCAGCTGGGGTTCGTGGCCCGCGGCTACACGTCGGCCCACAAGGAGTTCGGTTTCCAGATGTTCCCGGAGTCGAGCACCTGGCAGGCCGACGTCGTCCGGGTGACCGTCGACGGCCGACGGGTGCCGGTCGGCGAGGGATGGGCGGGGTACCGCTGGTCGCAGCTCGTGCCCGATCGCGGGCTGGCGTTCACCGGCCGCCGCCGCCACGCCGACGCCGGTCTCGAGAACCAGGTCGCCTTTCTCGCATCGGCGCTCGACTGGGTGGCCCGCAACACGCCGGACGATCACGAGACCCGCTACCTGGAGGCGGTGGTCACGACCTGGCACAACACCGACCCGCCCGAGACGCAGGTGCTGCGCAGCGTCGATCGGGACGTCGGGTGACGGCGACCGTGACGCCCGACGTGCCCGCTACGCCGCGTCCCCGGTCGGGGGTCGAGCGGATCGACGAGCTGCTCGGCCGCCCCGTCAGCATGCGGGCGTTCGCCGTGCTGCGGATCGTCATCGGCCCGATCGCCCTGCTGCACCTCCAGCCGATCCTGGTGGATGCGTGGCACGGGCGGATCTCCCGCGACGTCTTCAACGAACCCTACGCGGCGTGGTACCCCGAGCTGCCGAGGGCGCTGTACGTCGGCGTCCTGTGGCTCGGTGCGGTCGCGGCCATCGCGATGACCGTCGGCCTGGCGACACGCGTCGCCACCGCCACCGTCTGGGCCGTCGTCACGTACGACCTGCTGTTGTCCACGACCAACTTCCACAACAACCGCGCCTACCTCGTGATCATCCTGGCTGCGCTCGCCGTCGCACCGTCCGGCCGGGAACTGTCCGTGGACGCATGGCTGCGAGCCCGTCGTCGGTCACCGCCCCGGCCGACGACGTCACCCGGATGGCCCCTGTGGCTGCTGCGGTTCGAGGCCGCGACGGTGTACGGAGCATCCGGGCTGAGCAAGCTCGTCGACCCGGATTGGTTCTCGGGCACCGTGACCTGGCACCGTCTCGTCCTCGTGCGCGACCGGCTGGAGGCATCGGTGCTGCCGTCGTGGACCGTCGACGTGCTCACGGAGCGGACGTTCCACACGTTCGCCGCCAAGCTCGTGATCGCCACCGAGCTGTTCATCGCCCTCGGGTTGTGGTCGCGCCGCACCCGGTACGCCGCGGTGTGGGTCGCCGTCTGCTTCCACGTCGCCATCCAGCTCTCGGCCGATGTCGAGGTCTTCTCCTACCTCGCGATCGCCGCGCTGCTGATCTGGTCGGTGCCGTTGACCCGCGACCGCACGCTCACCGTCGACCCGAGCTCCGAGGCCCACCGGCGCATCGTCACCGCGCTCCGCGTGCTCGATTGGTTGGCCCGGTTCCGCGTCGACACCGGCCCACCAGGCGCGACGTTCGCCGTCGTCGACCGCGATGGCAGCCGGCTCGAAGGCGGCCGGGCCGGGTGGTTCATCGCCAGTCGGCTGCCGCTCACGGCATGGTTCGCGCTGCCGGTGGTCGCCGCCGCTCGGGTCACGCGCCGTCGGGGCGCCGCCGCATGATCGCCGGGCGTGTCGCGTTGGCCACGATCGGCCTGGCGCTCGCCGGGATCGTCACGTTCGGTGCCCTGGCTCCGCCTGAGCACTGCCCACGACCGACGACAGCGTCGCTGCAGCAGTCGGCCGACGCCGCCGTGCAGTGGTTCGTCCGCAACCAGCACGACGATGGCACGTGGCTGTACGAGTACGACGCCGACGACCAGAGCGCGAGCGACGACTACAACCTCGTGCGCCATGCCGGGGCGATCATGGGTCTGTACCAGTCAGCCGCGGCCGGCATCGACGGCGCCCTCGCCAGTGCCGACCGTGGGCTGGGATGGGTCGAGGATCGGCTGATCGAACACGACGGCTGGACCGCGCTGGCGTCCGGCGGGCGGGCGCCCGTCGGCGGCACGGCGCTGCTCGTCGCCGGCCTCGCCGAGCGTCGCGTGCTGTCCGGTGACGACGCGAACGACGACCTGATGCAGTCGCTCGGGCGGTTCCTCGTCGCTCAGACCGAGTCGTCGGGCGCCGTCGTCGCGCAGTTCGACACCGTCGCGATGGCGCCGGTCGCGGACAGCCGGTCGAAGTACTACACGGGAGAGGCGTACTGGGCATTGGCCCGGCTGCATTTGCTGTTCCCCGATGCCGGCTATGGCGAGGTGGCCGACCGCGTCGGCAACTACATGGCGACGGCCCGCGACGACGTCGAGGGTCACTGGCCGCCGATCCCCGACCACTGGGTGGCGTACGGACTGGCCGAGACGGTGACGTTCCCCGAACGTGACCCGGCGCGGCCGTTGACCGATGCCGAGCTGGCCTACGCCCGTCGGCAGGCCGGGCTGTTCGGGAGCCAGGTGCGCTGGGTCAGCCAGCAGGCCGGCCCTTGGGGCCCGCTCGTGCGCGGCACGAAGGTGCCACGCGGCGGCGGCTACGGCGTCGTCGGCGAAGCGTTGACCGGCTTGTGGCGGGTCGCCGAGGCCGACGAGAGGTTGGCCGACGCGCGGGCTCCGCTGGCGGCGCGCGCGACGTGCATCGCCGGTCTGGCGACAGCCGTCCAGCACCACGAGGCAGGCGAGCCCCGGACCGACGGGGCGTGGTTCATCGATGGCGTCACCCGGATGGACGACCAGCAGCACGCCGTCTCCGCCCTGTTGCGGACCCAGGCTGTCGTCGAGACCCCCGACGGTCACGGCCACGACGCCCCGTCGGCCTGGCTGTGGGGGCTCGCCCTCGTCGCCACGTTCAACCCGCTGTTCGTCGCACTCGCCGTCCCGTCGCGCCCGCGACGCTCGGAGTCGGCGACGCTCGCCGCCGTCGGTGGCGCGCTCGGGGGGGCGATCGTGCTGGCGGCCGCGGCGCTGTCGGGTCCGCTGCTCGAGGCGCTCGGCGTCAGCCGGCCGGCGCTGCGGCTGGCCGCGGGCATCGTCGGCGGTGTCGCGGGGCTGGTCCGCATGGCCCGGCGCACACCGATGCCCGAGGACGGCCCGCCCGGCGTGCGGGCGGCGCTCGTGCCGGTGGCCGTGCCGCTCGTCGCCGGCCCGGCGCTGATCGTGCTCGGGCTGTCGGCGGGCGCCGACCTCGGCGTCGTGTTCGTCGCCGGTTGCCTGGCCCTGGCGGTCGGCGCGCTCAGCGGACTGGCTGCGATCACCCCCGACCCGCCGGGCCCCCACCCGCCGGGCTCGGGGCCCGGCCGGTCGTGGCGCCGCCCAGTCGCCGGCTGGGCCCAGCGCCTCGTCACGGCGGCGGGCGTCGTCGCGTGCGTCCTGCTCGTCGTCGACGCGGTCTTCTCCGTCTGAGCCAGCAGCGAACGCGGCGGCGCGGCACGGGCGCCAGACTGGTGCCGGTGGTGGCCAGCCCGACCCCGCGAGCGATCCTGCACGTCGACATGGACGCGTTCTTCGTCGCCGTCGAGTTGCGACGACGACCGGAGCTGCGGGGACGCCCGGTCGTCGTCGGTGGATCGGGCCGGCGCGGGGTCGTAGCCGCGGCCAGCTACGAAGCTCGGCGCTACGGCGTGCACTCGGCGATGCCGTCGTCGACGGCGCGGCGACTGTGCCCGTCTGCGGTCTTCCTGTCGGGCGACCACGCCGCGTACGCCGCGGCGAGTCGCGAGGTCCACGCCATCTTCGACTCGGTCACCCCGTTCGTCGAGCCGCTCGCGCTCGACGAGGCGTTCCTCGACGTCACCGGCGCGCGCACGGCACTCGGCGACGGCGTCGCGATCGCCCGCCGCATCCGTCGTGACGTCGCCGACCAGCTGGCCCTGTCGTGCTCGGTCGGGGTCGCGCCGAACAAGTTCCTGGCCAAGCTGGCGTCGGTCGACGCCAAGCCACTGGCGACGTCCGACGGGGTGCGGCCCGGTCCGGGCGTGTTCGAGGTGCGTGCAGGGGAGGAGCTGGCCTACCTGCACCCGCTCCCGGTCGGGCGGCTGTGGGGAGTCGGGCCGGCGACGCTGGACCGGCTGCGGCGCATGGGGGTGTCGACGGTCGGCGACCTCGCCGCCCTCGATCCTGCGGCCGCGCTCTCGTCGCTCGGACGATCCCACGGGCAGCACCTCATGGCCCTCGCCGCCGGACACGACGACCGGCCGGTCGAGGTCGAGCGTGACGCCAAGTCGGTCGGTCACGAGGTGACGTTCGCCCACGACCTCCACGACCTCGACGACGTCCACCGCGAGGTCGTGCGCCTGGCCGATGCCGTCGCAGGCCGCCTCCGCAGTGGCGGCACGGCGGCTCGGACGCTGACGTTGAAGGTCCGCGACGGTTCGTTCGCCACCGTCACCCGCGCCGTGACCGTCTCCGGCGCCGTTGACACCGCCGACGCCATCCTCGCCGCCGTCAGCCCCCTCCTCGGTCGGATCGACCTGGCGGCCGGCGTCCGCCTGCTCGGTGTGTCGGCGTCCCGCTTCGCCGCGCCGGCCGAGCAGCTGCGCTTCGCCGGGCTCGATGCCCGTGCGCCGTCGGCCGGTGCGGCCGACTCGGCGCGCCCGCCGGCTGCGGCGTGGAGTGCCGCCAGCCGGGCCATAGACGGCGTCCGCAAGCGCTTCGGCGACGCCGCGATCGGCCCGGCCAGCAGCGTTGTCACGGGCCCGGACGGGCGTCCGCTCGTGGGATTCGCCCGCGCCGGCAGCCACCAGTGGGGACCCGGTCAGGGCGGGCCGGCGAGGGCACCGGGATCAGCGAGCGAAGAACCCGCGGGGGAAGATGGCATCGCGCGTTGAGGGAATCCCGCGAACCTGTGATGATGTGGGGTGATGCCGCTCTCCGAGCATGAACAGCGGATCCTCCGCCAGATCGAGCAGCAGCTCGAACAGGACCCCACCTTCGCGACGCGCGGATACCGCGTGGCCCGTTCGAGGCTGGTCGTCCTCGTGATCGGTCTGGTCGGGTCCGTCGTGCTCACGGTCCTGGGCCTCTCGGTGAGCTACTGGCTGGCGTTCGCCGGCTTCCTGATCGTGCTCGCCGTCGCCGTGGCGCTCGAGCGCGAGGTGCGCCTGCTGGCCAGGGAGCGCCTCGGCACGCTGCCGATCAGCGCGTGGCTCGGCGGCGGTCGCCGCGGCAACCGCGAACCCGCCGACTGACCGCAACCGCCGCTGCACGCGATCCGGGCGCGCAGGGTCTCGACATTGGGACCCTGCGCGCCCAGATATCGGTGTCGGCGGAGACCCGACCTCCCAGTGCTCGTGAGCGGTCAGGTCCAGGTGGTGAAGTAGCGGCCGACGCGGCCGGTGAAGGTCATCTCGTCGGTGGCCACCTTCTCGATCTGGCGGCACCACCGTCGGGGGCCGGGCTCGCCCGTGGCCCGCTCGTCGGTGACGCCGGCGAGCCCACCCTCGGGGCCGTACGTCGCCGCCGTCGTGGCAGTGGCGAGCGACATCAGCGGCCGGGCGACGACCGGCAGTCGCGGCGCGATCGCCTTCGCCTGCTCCACCGGCGTCAGCGTCGGGTCGACCCGGTACCCGGTGGCCTCGACGGCGCCGAGCGCTCGCGACCACAACGCGGCGACCTGTCGAGAGACGTCGGCGCTCGGACGGGCCCGACGCCACCGGCGGATCACCATCGGGAGCAGCAGCAGGGCCGCGGTCACGCCGAGGACGATCCACACGACGTTCCAGCGGACACCGCCCGACGGCACCTCGGCCCGGAACTGCGGGCCTGTCTCCTGGGCGAAGAACTCGGGGTCGTTCAGCGGCCCGACCGGGGCGTCGGCGGCCGGGAGCGACCCCTGGGGTGGCGGCGCGGTCTCGGTCTCGGCGGCCGGTGGCACGCCCGGCGTCGTGTCGTCCTGGGCGGCGGCCAGACCGGTGTAGGTCTCCGCACCCGGCGCGCCGCGTCCCGGCGTCGGCTCGAACGGGACCCACCCGAGCCCGTCGAACCACACCTCGGGCCAGGCGTGGGCGTTCTTGCCGAGCACGACCCGGCTGCCGTCGGGCTGGGCGACGCCGTACGTGAACCCGACGGCCACGCGTGCCGGCACACCGAGCGACCGGGCCATCGCCGCGAACGTGCCGGCGAACTGCTCGCAGTAGCCGATCCGCTGACGCAGGAACGCCTCGATGGCGTTGTTGCCGTGACCCTGGGGGACGTTGAGGCTGTACTGGAACTGGGTCTGGAACATCGTCTGGAGCGCGAGCATCGCGTCGTACACCGTCGGTGCCCCGTTCGTCACCGCCCTCGCCATGTCGCGGACCGAGCTCGGGAAGTTCGCCGGCAGCTCGACGTAGATCGGGTCGGGCGGCGTCGACGACGACGTCGCCCGGAGCAGCTCGGGCGTGAACGCCGGCATCGCCGACGTCACCTCGAAGACGTCGCCGCGCTCGAGCGCACGGTCGGTGCGCACGATCGTCGACGTCTCGGGGTTCCAGCGCAGCCCGTCGCCGGACGCCGCGATCGGCTCGGCGGCGCTCGGGACGAGCTTGCCCTCCAACTCGGCGACGGTGATGACCTGGTGGTTCTGGACCGAACCCGGCGGTGCCGCGGCCATCTCGCCGGAGACGTCTTCCAGCGACCGGTCGGGGAGGCTCCACGTGCTGCCGTCGAACTCGGGCAGTCCGCTGACCCGCCAGTACGCCGGGGCGTCGGCGTCGACGACGAACAGCTCGGTGGCGGCACGGTTGACGAGCCGAGCCCGGATGTCGACGAGCGGGCTGAGGACCTCGGTCACCCCGCCGGACTCGTTGTGGGTGTCCACGAGCGCGTCGGCCGTCGCGCCGGGCAACCGGGGCCCGATGACCCACGAACCGAGCACGACGACCGAGCCGGCGACGAGCACGGCGGGCCACGCCAGCGACAACGGGCCGCGGGATCGGCCGAGCACGGTGCGGGGCACCGCCATGAAGCGCACCCGGAGCAGGGCGGCGGCTACGAACCCGGCGGCGACGAGCGCCAGCGTCAGTGCGACGCGGTGGCGATCGGCGCCGAGCGCGGCGATGAACACGAACAGCACGGCACCGGGCACCAGTGACTCGCCGCGGGCGTGGGCCCGGAACGCGAACGTGTCGGCGGCCAGCACCGCGAACGCGATGCCGATCATCGCCAGCAACGACCAGCCGCCGACGTACTCGACGGGGGCGACGGCGGTCTGGAACTGGTCACGCACCAGGCCGAGGTCGGCCCATGCGACGTTCCACGTCGTCGGCGTCGGGAAGATGGCGGCGAACGTCTCGGGGTAGGCCAGCCACGCGACGGTCCAGCTGACGGCGGCGATGGTCGCCGCGACCGCGATCGCACCATGGACCCGTGTGTGCCGGAACAGCAACGACGACCCGTGGCCGACGATGACGATCAGCAGCACATCGCCGACGAACTGCCAGTCGCCGAAGACGCGGGCATAACCGAGGGCGGCCACGAAGGAGTACGCCGCCAGGCCGACCGTCGCCACGGCGTCGAGCTCCACCTCGCGTCCCCGCAGCTCGGCAGCCGGCATGCTTCGAGATCCGGTCATCGTCCCACCGTGGCTGCGACGACAGCGTCGCGGCGCTGCCGGGCGCGTGCCTCGCGTCCGCCCGCCCCGGCCACCCGGTTCCAGGACTCGAGGAACGCGGACTCCGACCGGGCATCGATCGACAGGCCGACCGACCGCGTCGGCGAGTCGACCGTGAAGACGCCGATCACGGTCAACGTCGGGTCGCTGACCCGCTCCAACGACGTCCATGCCGCCGACGACGACGTCGACGTGATGGCGATCACGAGCCCGAGGCCCTCACCGGGGTCACGCTCGACGGGTACGACGGGCCCGGTGCTCGGGAGGATCCGGGCCAGCAGGTGCAGTGCCTGGGCAGCGACGTCCGGTCCCCGCAGGTCGACGCCGTCGGTCGTGACGAAACGGGTGCTCAGGCCGGCGGTGTCGGCGCTGTTGACGACACTGGCGGCGGCGGTGACGGCGCGCTCGAATGCCTCCTCGCCGTGATCGCCGAGCGGGACGTGCTGATCGAGCAGCACGAGGCAACGTCGCAGGCCCTCGACCGTGTGCTGGCGGACCTTGAGGTTCTCGCTGCGGGCCGATGCCCGCCAGTGGATCGAGCGCGGCTCGTCGCCGTCGACGTAGTCGCGCAAGCTGTGGAAATCGCCGGGTCCGAGGCGCTGGGCGAGCGCCATCAGGTGGCGACCGAGCACGCCCTGGCCGAGTGCCGGCATCGCCAGCGAGTACGCCCGCGGCGACACGAGCACCTCATCGACCCCGGCCAGGGTCGTCACGGCGCGGGCCAGGCCGAGCACGTCGTGGCGGACCGCCGTCAACGGGCCGACGGTCAGCACGCCGCGGCGCTCGGTCGGGATGCGGTATCCGGCACTGACCTCGGTCCCCTTGGCCAGGGGGGCGACGGCCATGCGGGCGGTTCGCGTCGCGCCGACCGGCTCGACCAGCTCGAAGCCGGGGGAGCGTCCGGTGCCGACGCGTGCGACGAGCACCTCGACGCGCCCGACGTCGCCCGCCGTGAGCACCGACGGACGGATCCAGCGGTCGACCCGGACCTTCGGGCGCCGGACGCCGACGAGCAGCAGGCCGACGATCGTCGCCAGCGCCATCGCGGCCCCGATCACGTACAGCTCGAGCACGCCGAACATGCGCCCGATGACGACCGCGACCACGGCCGACACGAGCACCATCCAGCCCTGCCGGGTGAGGCGGGCGGACACGACGATCAGCGCGACGTCGGGACGGGCACGTCGGCGAGGATCTCCCCGACCGCGTCGACCGGATCGAGTCGTGCCCCGCGGTCGGTGCGCAGGAGCAGGCGGTGGCTCAGGGCCGGGACGGCCATGGCCTTGACGTCGTCCGGGGTGGCGTACTTGCGGCCGCGGGCCGCTGCATGGGCACGGGCCGCGGCGGCGAGTTGCAGCGTGGCGCGCGGCGACAGCCCGAGCTCGATCGCCGGGTGGCGCCGGCTGGCCTCGGCCAGATCGACGAGGTACGCCTTCAACGGACCGGCGAGAAACACGGTGCGGACGGCCTCGATCATCGACATGATCTCGCTGGCCGACACGACCGGGGCCAGCTTGGGCAGCGACTCGATGGCACCGCGGCCGTCGAGGATCGACAGCTCGGCGTGCCGTCCCGGATACCCGAGCGTGATTCGCAGCAGGAACCGGTCGAGCTGGCTCTCGGGGAGGCGGTACGTGCCTTCCTGGTCGACGGGGTTCTGCGTGGCGACGACCATGAACGGCGGCGTCAACGCGCGCGTCGACCCGTCGACGGTGATCTGGCGTTCCTCCATGGCTTCGAGCAGTGCCGACTGCGTCTTCGGCGACGCCCGATTGATCTCGTCGGCCAGCACGATGTTGGCGAAGAGCGGGCCGGGCGCGAAGCGGAACTGCTCAGTGGATCGTTGGTAGATGCTCACCCCGACGAGGTCGGCCGGGAGCAGATCGGGCGTGAACTGGATGCGCTTCCAGCTGCAGTCGATCGAGGCGGCCAGCGACTTCGCCAGGCTCGTCTTCCCGACACCCGGCACGTCTTCGATGAGCAGGTGACCTTCGGCGAGCATGCACATCAGGGCGAGCTCGATGGGCTCGGTCTTGCCGTGCACCACCTGCGCCATGTTCGACGTGATCGCGTCGAAGAGCGACGCGAACCGGTCGTTGGACGGATCGGTGGATGGAAGCTCGCCGCCGGCGGCGCGACTCGGGGTCACGGTCACCCGCCAAAGGCTAGACCCTGCCACGCCGATCGCCGGATCGGGAACCGGGGTGACGGACCGGTGCGCGTGTGCGCCGGGCCGTGGCGGCGAGGCGAGGTACCGTCGCGGTGATGGCGACCTACCTGGCGATCGATGTCGGGACCGACCGGCTCGCCGCAGGTGTCGTCGACGACGCGGGCGAAGTGGTCGTGCGGGACCGGGTGGCGACGCCACCGCGCGACGTGTGGCCGGCGCTGCACCGGCTCGTGCGGCGCGTGGTGGCCGCCCGGCCCGAGGACGCCGAACCACTCGAGAGCTGTGGCGTCAGCTGCGAGGGTCCCGTCGACCAGGTGACCGGCACGGTGTCACCGCTCCACCTGCCCGTCTGGCAGAGCTTCGAGCTGCGCGAGCGGGTCGGCGAGCTCACCGGCCTGCCGACGGTGCTCGGTCCGGTGGGTCACGCCCGCGTCCTGGCTGAGCGCTGGACCGGCGCGGCGGGCGGCGTCGACGACGTGATGGTCTTGTTGATGTCCGACGCCGTGGAGGCCGGGGTGATCTGCGGCGGCCGGCTGCTCCAGGGCCGGCTCGGCAACGCCGGAGCGCTCGGTCACGTCGTGGTCGAGCCCGAGGGCCTGGCCTGCCCGTGTGGTGGCGTCGGCTGCCTGACGTCGTACGTGTCGTCGTCGGCGATCGAGGACGAGACGAACCGCCCGTTGCGCCGGGCCCCGGCGTCCGTGATCGAGCGGACGGGGATGATGATCGGCCGCGCCGTCGCCTCGGCCGTCGCCGTGTTCGACCTCCGCCTCGTGCTCCTGGCCGGCTCGGTGCCGGCGGCGTTCGGAGCGCCGCTGCTCGACGCGGCGCACCGCGAGCTCGACCAGCGCAGCCGGTTGGCCCACGTGCGCGCCGGAGCCGACCGGACTGAGCACCGGGTGCGGATGGAGTTCAGCGGTCTCGGCGCGGAAGCGCCGCTCGTCGGGGCCGCCGCGCTGGCGCGGTGGTCGAGCGCCGTCGCGGTCACCGCGGGCTGACGCAGGTCGCGCCGATGATCCCGATCGTCGCCGCCGTCGTGCGCCGGCCGCGCCTGTGGCCGGTGGCGTTGCGGCAGTGGCGCCGCACGACGCCGGCGGGGTGGTGGCGGCGCCGCCCGTTCCTGCCCGTGCCTGACGGCGACTACCTCCGCTTCCGTCTCCTGACCCAGTACGGCGATTCCAAGGCCCGCGCGTCCCCCGCCGATGTGGTGAACTACCTCCAATGGTGTCGCGGGTGGCCGTGAAGCGGAGACCCTGAGGGGTTCGATGCGGAGCGCGCTCGTCCTCAACGCAAGCTACGAGCCGCTCAGCGTGGTGTCGGCGCGCCGGGCCGCGTGTCTCGTGCTCGCTGACAAGGCCGATGTGATCGAGGCCGACGGCTCCGAGCTGCGCTCGCCGAGCATCGTGCTGCCCAGCCCGCTCGTCATCCGCCTGCGGTACATGGTCAAGGTGCCGTTCCATCGGCGGACCGCGCTGTCCCGGCGCGCCGTGTTCGCCCGGGACGACTACCGCTGTCAGTACTGCGGTCGTCAGGCCGACTCGATCGATCACGTCATGCCGCGATCTCGCGGCGGCGAGCACATCTGGGAGAACGTTGCCGCGGCATGCCGACCGTGCAACCTCTCCAAGCGCGACCGGACGCCCGACGAGGCCGGCATGAGGCTGGCCCGCCCGTGTCGGGCCCCACGGGCGACGGCGTGGGTCGTGGTCAGCGTCACCCGCGTCCCCGACGCGTGGAAGCCGTACCTGGCGATTGCATCCTGATGGTGTGACGACGTTCGCCCTGCGTTCGTTCGCCGGGTCGGCCGCCGATCTCCACGCCCTCCCAGTGGACGACGGGGCGCGACCCGAGGTCTGGGTGTGTGACGTCGACCGCCCGGCGGTGGCGCTGGGCTCGACCCAGCGGGCCGACGTCGTGGCTCGCGAGGCCTGTGAGGTGGCCGGCGTGGATGTGGTCCGACGTCGCAGCGGGGGCGGGGTGGTGCTGCTCGAACCGGGTGGATCGGTGTGGTTCGACGTCGTCGTGCCGACTGCGGTGCGGGCGTCGGTCGGGCTGAGCGACGACGTCGGCGCATCCATGGTGTGGCTCGGGGACCACGTCGTCGCCGCCCTGGGCGCGCTCGGCATCGGGTCGCCTGGCCCGCTCGACGTCCACCGGGGCGGGATGGCCTGCTCGTCGACGTGGTGCCCGCTCGTCTGCTTCGCCGGCATCGGGCCGGGCGAGGTGCGCCGCGACGGGGTGAAGCTGGTCGGGATCAGTCAGCGCCGGACGCGGGCTGGATCGCGGTTCCAGTGCATGGTGCACGTGCGTTGGTCGCCCGGGCGCCTGGTCGAACTGCTCGCCGGGCCGCTCCCGTCCGGAGCGCTGCCGGCGGTGGCCGTGCTCCCGGCCGCCGCGGCGTCCGCGCTGCCGGGCGCCGTCGCCGCTTCCCTCGGCGCATCCTGACCCGTCGGGCCCGCGGGAGCGGGGCGACGACCTCGTCTGAGGGCTCCGCCGCGGGCGGCGCTGTGGGCGGTTGCCGCCCGGGATCACGACGGGCGTGACGCCTGTGGGGCGCGATATGGGGGGAAATGGGGCGAAATGGTTGACTGAGGGGGGCTCCAGGGGCCATTGTGGGGGTCGGTGGGGACCGTCCCGGGTCCCCAACGAGGCAGCCGACCGGGACGCGAAGCGGAAAGGTGCGGTTCGACGCGATGTTCGTCGGCGTTCACGAGCGTCAACTCGACGACAAGGGACGCCTTGCGCTGCCGTCGGCCTTCCGGGCCCTGATCGGCGAGACCTGCTACCTCGTGATGGGCGACGACCGCTGTGTGAACGTGTTCCCGAGTGCCGACTTCGAGGCCATGGCCAGGGATGTCATGGATCAGGTCCGCCGCGGCGAGATGACCCTGACCCGCCAGCGGGCCCTGGCCCACTCGGCCACGCTCGTCACGCTCGACAAGCAGGGCCGGGTGACGGTCGACGAGAAGTTGCGCACCTACGCCCGCCTCGAGACGAGCTCCAAGGTCGTCGTCTCCGGCAACCTCGACCGGGCCGAGGTCTGGTCCGAGGAGCTCTACGAGCGCGTCGCCGCGTCGGGACGCGGCGAGCTCGCCGGAGGCCAGGAGTGACGATGCGCGATCCGCTCGATCCGCCCAACCGCCCCCCTGCGACGGAAGGAGGCGCGAGGACGACAGAACCCCGGACGACCGGCCGGTGCGCGCTGTGACCGATCCGTTCGAGCACCGCCCCGTGATGCTCGACGAGATCGTCGCCGTGTTCGCCACCGTGCCGGCCGGCGTGGTGCTCGACGCCACGCTCGGCGCCGGCGGCCACACCGAGGCCATCCTGACCAGCCGCCCCGACCTCTCCGTCATCGGCATCGACCGCGACGAGGAGGCACTGGCTGCGGCGACGTCCCGGCTGGCCCCCTTCGGTGACCGCTTCCGCGCCGTCCACGCCAGGTTCGACGACCTCCACCTGATCATGTCCACCGACCAGATCCCCCGCCCGACGATCGACCCCGAGCTCGAACGCGCGATCGAAGCCGATCCAGGCGCCGGCCCTGACGGGCCGCCGCGTCTCAGCGGTGCGCTGTTCGACCTGGGGGTGTCGTCACCCCAGCTCGACCGCGCCGAACGGGGCTTCTCGTACCGTCAGGACGGGCCGCTCGACATGCGCATGGACCGCTCGACGCCGTGGTCGGCGAGTGATGTCGTCAACGGCTACGACGTCGACGAGCTGACTCGCGTCATCCGCCGGTACGGCGACGAGCGCTTCGCGTCACGCATCGCCCGCGCCATCGTGGCCGCCCGCCCGATCGAGACGACCGCCGAGTTGGCCGCCGTCGTCGTCGACGCCATCCCGGCGCCGGCCCGTCGCACCGGCGGTCACCCGGCCACCCGCACGTTCCAGGCCATCCGCATCGAGGTGAACGCCGAGCTCGACGCCCTGCCCACCGCCCTCGACGCAGCCATCGAGGCGACGATGCCGGGTGGCCGGATCGCCGTGCTGTCGTACCACTCGGGTGAGGACCGCATCGTCAAGGAGCACTTCCGCATCGCCACCGGCGCCTGCGACTGCCCACCGGGGCTGCCGTGCGTCTGTGGTGCCGTGCAGACCGTGCGCCTCGTGCGCCGGATCCCGAAGCGCCCGTCGGTCGAGGAGCGCGACGGCAACCGCCGCGCCGCATCCGCCCGCCTGCGGGTCGCTGAACGGGTCGCGGATCGGCGCGGCGACGATCGGGACCACCGATGAGCGCGATGGTCGAGCGGGCGTACGCGCCCGAGCGCCGTCCGGTGACCCGACGCGTCGCGGCACCCCCGCCGCGCTCCACGGGGACCCGTCGTACGAGCGCCGAGCGGGCCGCCCGAGGGGCCGGTGCCGGCACGGACGGCCGTTCCCGTCGCACTCCGACGCGCCACCCGAGCGCACCATCACCGGCAGCGTCGCGTCCTGAGCTGCGCATCGTGCCGAAGCCACGGGCCGCGGCGAACGCGGCGATCGTGCTGTTCACCGTGGTCGTCGTCCTCATGCTCGCCGCGGTCGTGCTGCACACCCGGATCGCCGAGCGCCAGCTCGAGATCGACCGGCTGGAGAGCTCGGTCACCGCCGCTCGCGAGCGGTTCGACGTGTTGCGCCAGCAACGCGCCGAGCTGCGCTCGCCGACCCGGCTGGCCCTCGAGAGCGCCAGCCTCGGCATGGGTGTCGCCCCGCGAACGGAGTTCCTCGCCGTCGACGCCCAGACGCTGGCCGAGATGATCGCCGCCGCCGGCACCGTCGACGAGACCACGGGCGAGATCGTCGCCCCTGACCCACTCGAGCAGATCCGCCGCGTCAAAGCGGCCACCGCCGGTGCGCTGGACGCCGGTCAGCCATGAACTTGCGCCGACGTCGTGACGACGTCTCACGTCGGCCTGCCGGTGACGGTCGGGATGCCGGTCGCCACCGCCAGCACGCGCCGAGCCGCCGAGCTGCCCCGGCTGGCCGGCGCCACGGTGGGTCGCCGGGCCGTTCCGCTTCGGCCCC
>JBEVOM010000035.1:0-37753 GCA_040507575.1 Ilumatobacteraceae bacterium | reverse complement strand
GACGAGGTCGAGCACGGCGGTCGCCACCTCGTCGGCGAACGCGGCCCGGTCGTCGGCGGACGCGAACCGCACCTCGGCGTCGAGCGTGAACGTCGGCAGTCGCCGGCCGGCGGCGTCCGCCAGCCGCGCCTGTGTGCCGACCTCGTGCCCGATGCGGCCGGCGAGCGAGATGAGGTAGTCGGCCGACAGCTGATCGGCGACCTGCTCTGGCCTGGCCCCGTTGCCGGCGATCGCGGCGGGGGACACGACGTACGTGGCGGACGTGGCGCGCAGCATGCGCTCCGAGATCCCGCCCCGCATCCGGATCTCGGCCAGCTCGACGAGCCCGTGCGACTCGAGGGTGCGGAGGTGGTAGTTCACCTTCTGCCGAGCGAGCCCGACACGAGCGGCCAGCGTCGCCGCTGACGCCGGCTCCCCGCGCAGCTCGGCGAGCAGCCGGGCGCGCACCGGATCAAGCGCGACGACCGCCGTCGCCGGATCCTCGATGACGTCGACATGCCGCACGTCGTGCAGCATCGCGCTTGACAAGAAGATTTGTCAAGAGAGGCGGCGATGACTTCGGCGGCGGCGACGGGTCGTACCGAGGAGGCCGATGAGGCCCGAGGAGGCAGCGATGAGCACGCGGAACCCGAAGGTGGTGATCGAGATGTCGATGTCGCTCGACGGCTTCGTCGCCCGTGTCGACCACTCGACCGAGGAGATCCACGCCTGGTACCAGGGTGGCGACGTCGAGCTGTCGATGCCGAACAACGAGCTGACGTTCCATGTGGATGCGGCGAGCGCTCCGATCGTGCGCGACGCGTTCGAGCTCGGTGCGAACGTGACCGGTCGCGTGACGTTCGACGACGCCGACGCGTGGGGTGGTGACGATCCGATGGGGATCCCGAGCTTCATCGTGACGCACGAGGTGCCTGCGGAGTGGCGCGACCGCCAGGGACCGTTCACGTTCGTCACCGACGGCGTGGAGAGCGCGATTCGCCAGGCCAAGGCGGTCGCCGGTGACAAGCCGGTCGGCGTCGCCGGCGGAGACATCGCGATGCAGTGCGTGCGGCTCGGGCTGCTCGACGAGCTGTGGATCCACCTCGTACCGGTCCTGCTCGGAGACGGCATCCGGCTGTTCGACGAGCTGGACGGGTCCCCGGTCCACTTGGAGCAGGTCCGCGTGGTCGAAGGTCGGAGCGTGGTCCACCTGTTCTACGCGGTGACCGACCGGCTCCCTCGATGACAGGCGCCGCACGATCGGCAGGTGAGCTGCTCGGTCCGTCGCTGTGTCAGGCGCTCGTCGGCACCTCGACCGATGGCTCCCAGATCAGCTCGGCGACGTCGATGATCAGCTGCTCGGGTCGGACCTCGCCGGTGCCGACGCAGATGACGTCGTTCAACCGCCGGTAGCGAGGATCATCACTGACGTGGGTGAGCCAGCACACGATCTGACGGGCGCCCTGCGGGTAGGCGCGTCCATACCCACCACACTGGAACAGCACAACGGCACCATCGCCCGTGGTGATCGCGCCATGGAAGTCAGGGCAGAAGGTGCCGTCGCCACGGCGGCGCGGATGGTTCACGCCCTTCATCTCGCCACTGATGCGCCCGAGACATCGACCGTCGGCGAGGAAGAGGTGCTGACCCTCGAACCCTTCGTCGGCCAGGGCCACGCTCCATCCCTGTGGGTAGTCGAAGACCATCCGGTAGAGGGGCTCGAGACGCATGCCGCAAGTTCAGCAGGCATGGTGGTCACTGCGTGACGCCGGTGGCGCGGGCGATGAGCAGGCGGCGCGAGTCGGTGCGGGTCTTCGCGAAGATCGACTTGAGGTGATCCTGCAGGGTGTGCTCCGAGATCGCCAGGATCTGGGCGGCGCGGCGGGTGTGCTGCCCGGCGACGACAGTGTCCAGGACGTCGGTCTCGCGTCCGGTCAGCCCGGCGACGAGTGCGTACATCGACGCTCGCTCGGCAGGAGGTGTCGGTTCGATGCTCACCGCGATCGTCGGTCCGCTGGCGACGGTCGGTGTGATTCGTGCGGCGCTCGTGGTCATCCATGAGCGCCCAGGAACGTGGACCCGCGCCTGTGCCGGCCGGTCGTCGACACCCGCCTCGACGGCGAGCAGTTGGGCAGCGACGTTGAACGCGGCGGCCGGGATCGCAGCGCGTCCGTCGTCGGCCGGCAACAGCGCCCGCAGGTAGCGCTCGCTGCGCTCGGTGAACCCGACAACCGTGAGGTCATCGTCGAGCAGCAACACGGCCGGGCCGTCGAAGTCGAGGGTCGACGCCATCTCGAACGTGTGCAGCTGCGCCCGCCGCAAAGCCGGGATCACGAGACCAGCGAGCGCGCCGAGTAGGTGGGACTCGTCCGGGTCGAACGGGCCGGATCGTCGCCAGAGGTCGATGAAGCCCCAGCAGCCCGCCGCGTCGCGCAGCACCACGGACGCCACATCGCAGATCCCGTACCCCGACAGCATCGAGCACCACGTGTCACCGCCCGGCCGATCAGCGCCGGTCGAGCCGACGAGCGTGGCGGCGACGCCCGGCGCGAGGTTCGTCCACCGGTTGACGGTCGACAGGTACTTGGCACGGATCACGCGTGGCAGGTCGGACATGTCCGGCACCTCGGCGACCGGAGACGACCCGACGCAGGTCACCGGATCAGTGAGCAGCCAGGCGAAGGCATCGAACGGGACGGCCGACTGCAGCTCGGCGAGCACCGCAACCCGCAGCTCACGTTCGTCGGCGTCACGCTGACCGATCGACTCGATGCGCTCGAGCACGCCCACGGACCACGACGCTACGCGAGACGTCGGTCCCAACAAGTTGGGATGGTGCCGTCGCACGCAGCGGCCCCACGATCGCGAGGTGACGACATTGCACATCGAACATCCCATCACCGGCTACGAGCAGTGGAGAGCGGCGTTCGACCGGGCCGAGCGGCTCCGCATCGACGGCGGTGTGGTCGCCCAACGCCTCAGCCGACCGATCGACGACGATCGCTACATCGTCGTCCAACTCGACTTCGACGACGCCGAACGCGCCGCCACGTTCCTCGACGTCCTCCGTACCCGGATCTGGGTCGACCCCGCGCGCGCGCCAGGCCTCGGCGGCCCACCGCGCACCGTCATCCTCCGACCCGCCGCGTAGGTTGCGACCGATGAAGAGAACCGAGATCGGCGTCGTCGAGGCGGTGTATGCAGCGATGGCTGCGGGAGACTTCTCGCGACTGTTCGAACTGGTCGACGAGGGCTGCGTCGTCACCCAGGATGACCGGCTGCCGTGGGGTGGCCGCCACGTCGGACGCGAGGGACGAACACAGCACGCCACGTCAGGTCTCGCCGGGCGATCGCGACCGCCCATCGTGGCGGCGCACGTGACGACGTGCGGCTCGGCGGAACCTGCGCCAGTGGTGGTCGGCCTGGCGGCCGAGGGTCTCCACGGCGGTCGCGCCCGGACGGGTCCACTGCAGCACCGGCCGGCTGGTCGGTCCCCAGGTGGCGAACCCGTCGACGTCCGAGCGCCAGTACCAGCAGATCGGCGCGCCATGCCCACCGACCGGCGAGCGGCCCGAGGGGCCTCGGGCCAGCCACCGGGGTTGTCCTCCCACGCCTCGCGGCGGCCGTAGGGAGTCATGTCGAGCGGCAGTGGGTCGTCGCGCCAACGTCCGCATGTACCGACGCGCTCCGCTCCACGATCTGGTGGACGCGCACGTCGGGTGTCGAGTCGACGCGGTGCGAGGAACGGCCGATGACCGGCGCACGCACAGAGCTCGACGACTCGTTCGCCGACCTCGACACCGACGTGTGGGTGACCTCGTACCTCCCGCACTGGAGCTCTCGCGCCGATGCCGCCGCGACATGGGCGCTCGCGGCCGACGGCCTCCACCTCAGCATCCCGCCCGACCAGCCGTTGTGGTGCCCCGGATCGCACGACGGACCGCTGCGGGTGTCGTGCATCCAGAGCGGCAACCATTCGGGACCGGTGGGGTCGACCGTCGGTCCCCAGCCGTTCCGCGACGGCCTCGTCGTGCGCGAGGAGCAGCCGACCACGTGGGGCTACACACCGTGCTACGGACGGGTCGAGGCCACGATGAGAGGGATCGTCACGGACCGTTCGATGTTCGCGTTCTGGATGTCGGGCATCGAGGACCGCCCGGAGCGCAGTGGCGAGATCTGCGTCGCCGAGATCTTCGGCGACGCGATCCGCGGCCGGGAAGCGGCGGTCGGCATGGGGATCAAGGCGTTCCGCGATCCGGCGCTGGTCCAGGACTTCGCGGCTGACCCGGTGCTGCTGGACGTCACCGACTTGCACACCTACGGCGTCGACTGGCGGCCGGGCTCCCTGGCGTTCGAGATCGACGGCGAGGTCGTCCGCCGGCTCGACCAGGCACCGGACTACCCCTGCCAGCTG
The DNA here is from genome assembly GCA_040507575.1 of Ilumatobacteraceae bacterium. Lineage (GTDB taxonomy): Bacteria > Actinomycetota > Acidimicrobiia > Acidimicrobiales > Ilumatobacteraceae > JALZMG01. The sequence continues at coordinate 33,360 of JBEVOM010000035.1, read as the reverse complement.
ATGATCGGCGTCTTCGACTTCCCCGCTCGGGCGACGGACGGACCGACGCCCGTCCCCGAGGTGGTCGTCACGCGTGTGCTCGGCCGCCCGTGGTCTCCGACGCGCCCGACGCGGTGACCGACGCGCGGTCGGGTGCCCGGTGGCTGACGCCGGAGCGTCCGGCGCGTCAGGCGGCGCGCAGCAGCCGGTCGGCGGCGACGGCGAGCACGTAGGCGCCGGCGCCGGCACACCACGCCAGCGGCGAGCCGATCGCGAAGCCGGTCGTCAGCAGCACCGCGCCGAGCGCCATGAACGCGAACACCGCGAGGACATGCGCGGCCTCTCGCCGCTCCCAGTGGCGGCAGCGCCGGACCAACTCCGGGTCGTCGGCCCGGAGGGCCGCTTCGAGCCGGTCGATCTCGACGTTGACGTGCTCAGCGCTCATCGCCACCCCCTTCGTCACGATACTCGGCTCGTGCGACGCTCGGGTCTCCGCCGGCACCGACATCTGGGCGGGAAGGGTCTCGATATCGGGACCCTGCGCGCCCAGATCGCCTGCCGCTTCGGGCGAGGGCGGCAGCCGGGCCGAGCTCGTCGTCGCGGCGCTCCGGCGTCTCCTGCCGCCGCGTCGCCGGGCCTGGCCGTCCGCGACGTGTTCCGCGCCCTGGTCTCGACCTCTGAGAGCGAGCTGCCGACGCTGCTGCTGCGCAAGCGGGTGATCGCCGCGACGCCCTCGCTCCACAGTCGCGCCGTCGAACGGCGTCACATGTGGGAGGCCTCCGTCGTCGAGGAACTGCGCGACCGGTACGGGCGCGACGCCGGCACGACGCTCGCCCTGCGGGTGACGGTGGCAGCGGTCACGGCGGCGTTCCACGTCGCGCTCGAGATCTGGATCGAATCCGACGGACGTCGCGATCTCGCCGCACTCGTGGCCGATGCGATGGACATCCTCGCCGACGGGACGGCGCGGACCGTCTCGTTGGCGAGTGCCGGCCGTCCCGCGGCGCGGCGATGAGCGACGACGCACCGCCGGTGAGCGCCACGATCCCGGACCCCAGACGGTGGTGGACGCTCGCCGTGCTCTGCCTCAGCCTGCTCATCGTGTTCGTCGGCAACTCGAGCCTGAACGTCGCGCTCCCGACGCTCTCCGAGGACCACCATGCGACGAACGCCCAGCTGCAGTGGGTGGTCGCGGCGTACTCGTTGGTCTTCGCCGGGCTGCTGTTCACGGCCGGCGCGCTGGGCGACCGGTTCGGGCGCGAGGGCGCGCTCCAGCTCGGACTGCTCGTCTTCCTCATCGGCGCCACGCTCGCCTCGACGGCCGACACCATCGACCACGCCGCGCCTGGCCGCCCGGTTCGGCGCCCACCGCACCGTCGCCACCGGCATGGTGCTCGTCGCGCTCGGCCTCATCCTGTTCCGGGGCCTGGAGCTCGACACGTCCTACCTCTACGTGCTGGGCTGCATCGTCCCGCTCGCCAGCGGCATCGCGATGGCGATGTCACCGATGACCGCGTCGATCATGTCGGCCGTCCCGGCGCGGCGTGCCGGTACCGGCTCGGCGATGAACGACGCGACCCGCGAGGTCGGCGCCGCGCTCGGCGTGGCCGTGCTGGGCAGCCTCGCCGCATCGCGCTACGCCCACTCGTTCGGTCCCGTGCTCGATCAGGTCCCAGCCGCCTCGCGGCCGCTGGCGAGCTCGTCCCTGGCCGGCGCGCTCGACGCCGCCGAGACGCTGGGCGGCGCGGCACAGCGACAGCTCACGCTGGCCGCCGAGCAGGCCTTCGTCGACGGCATCCACTTCGCAGTGACGATCGGTGCCGCACTCGCCCTCGTCGCCGCGTTCGTCGCCCTGCGCTACCTGCCCCACCAGGCACGCCACGAGTCGCCGCTCGAGGCCGCTGAGCACATGGCCGAGCTCGGGCTCGGCGGCGTGCCACCGAGCTTCGACGAGCAGCCCGGCGTCCAGCCCGCCGACACCTGAGCCGGGCTCAGCGAGCGGCGACGAGCTCGTCGTAGTCGGCGAAGGTCGACGCGATCGGGTCGTCCGTGAACGACCCGACCCATCCGTCCGGGTCGAGGAACAGCCGGATCGCGGTGAAGTCGGGACGGGTGCCCATGTCGAACCAGTGCTTCGTCAGGGCAGGCACGGCCAGGAGGTCACCGGCCTCGCACAGGACGGCCACGACCTCGTGACCGAGGTGCAGGTAGAAGATCCCCGAACCCTGGACGAAGAAGCGGACCTCGTCCTCGGCGTGGGTGTGCTCGCTCAGGAAGCGTTCACGGGCCGTTGCCGCGGTGGTCGCCCACTCCGGGTCGTCGCTGGGGTGCAGCTGGGCGACGTCGACCACCTGGTACCCGCCCTCGGCGACGAGTCGATCGATGTCTTGGCGATGGGCGGCGAACACCTCGTCCTGGCCGGCGCCGGTCGGCAGGGCGGCGGCGACCGGCCACTGCTCGTAGCGGATGCCTCGCTCTGACAGGGCGGCGGCGATGGCGGCCGGGTCGGCGGTGCGTTCGACGACGTCTCCCGGGGCGTCGGCGGACCAGCGGGTGAGCAGCGTCATATTGCCTCCAGGGTGCTCGTTGGGACGGATGCGGGCGCCGGTGACCTGATGCCGCCGTCGGACGGGGCGACGGCGACGGCGAAGCCGAGCGCCCATTCGAGGGCCTCGGCGTGGTGGCGGGCCTCCACGATGGTTGCACCCCACGCGTACATGCCGTGCCGAGCGACGAGGACGGCGGGCACCGCGGCGTCGTGGGCGGCGACGAACCGTTCACCGAGCTCGGCCATCGACTGGCTGTTCATGATCACCGGCACCACGACCTCGTCGTCGGCCCGCCGCCCGATGCCCTTCAACATCTCGAGGTCGTGCAGCACCACGCCGGTCGGCCAGCGCTCGGCGGCGACGACGCCCGACATGGCGTGGACGTGCACAACGGCTCCGGCGCCGGTGTGGGCGGCGACCAGCGCATGCAGCGCAGCCTCGGCCGACGGCCGGTTCGGCGCCAGCCCCTCGACCGGCACCGCCGCGCCGAGCTCGTCGACGACGACGACAGCGGTGCGGTCGAGCTCGCCCTTGTCGACACCGCTGGCGGTGACGGCGAGGAGCAGCGGATCGCGCTGGAGCACCTCGCTCAGGTTGCCGGACGTGCCGCGCATCCAGCCCATCTCGCTGAGCCGGGCGGCCGCAGTGGCGAGCCGGGCACCGGCGTCGTGGACGGTGTCGAGATCCACGGTCATCGGGCGGCCGCCTCGGCCGGCAGGACGGCAATGCCCGCGAAGGACGTCACGGTCGGGTGGGCACCGAAGTCGGTCGACGCCTGGGGTTCGCCCGGCCGGCGGACTCCCACGGTCTGCCACCCGGCGGCCGCCGCCGCGTCGAGCTCGCCCGGCACGTCGGACAGGAACAGCAGCTGATCCGGTGTGGTCGACCACCGTGCTCCCACGGTGGCGGCGATCCGCTCGTACGACGCCGCGTCCTGCTTCGGGCCGGCGTTCACGGTGTCGAAGAACTCGGTGACGATCGACGTCAGGTCGCCGTCGGCCGCGGCGCCGAACCACGGCCGCTGGACCGACGTCGCTCCGGAGGAGAACACGGCCAGGTGCACCCCGTCGTCGGACCAGCGACGCAGGGCGGGCGCGACGTCGGCGAAGAAGTGGGCATCCAACCGACCGACGGCGAAGCCCTCGGCCCAGATCCGACCCTCGATCGTCTTCAGTGGCGTCGCCTTCACGTCTTCATCGATCCACCGGGTCAGCGCTGCGACCACGGCGTCGAGTGGCGCGCCTGCCGGCAGGCCGGCCTCCTGGCGCGCCGCGTCCAAGGCGGCGGCCACGTCGGGCTCGTCGTGGTGGGCGGCGACCCACCCGGCGAGCTGGTCGCGTGCGTCGGCGAAGAGCTGCCCGTGCACGGCGTCGGTCGGGCTGGTCGTACCTTCGATGTCGACGACCACAGCGCGCACCCGTGTCCGCACCGTTCCTGGCGAGCCCGGGACCGCTCCCACCTGATCACCCTAGCGAGGAGCCGGTGGACGCAGCTCCCGGCCGGGGCCGGTCGACGAGGATGGCGGCGCGTCAGTCGCCGCCCGGCACGAGGTCGAGGTGTCCCTCGGCATCGGGCGTGGCGACGAGCGACCGCCTGGCGGTCCGCAGTCCGAGCACGAGGATGCTGAGCGCGGCGATGCACGAGTAGACCAGCACCCCGTTGGCGAACGGGGTGATGGTCCCGTCGTATCGGGCGTCGATCACCGATCCGAGCAGCGCCCCGCCGCCGGTGGCGACGGTGCCGAGCAGGGCTGCGGCCATTCCGGCGACGTGCGGGAGCGGCATCATCGCGGCGGTGTTCGCATTGGGCGTTGTCGCCGTCACCACCGGCAGGAGGACCGCCATCGCCAGGCCGAACAGCAGCAGTGGCGGCGTGCCACCGGTCGCGGCTGCGACGATCGCCAGGAACGCCGCGGCACCGACGAGGTAGCAGGCCGAGTACCGCAGCATCCTCGTGAGGCCGAGCCTCATCACGAGCCTGGCGTTGAGGAACGCGCCGCAGGCGAGGAACAGGGCGAGCACGCCGAAGATGAGCGAGAACTGGTCCTCCCGCCCGAAGACCTCGTCGATGATGATCTCCGAGCTCCCGATGTACGCCGTCATGAGACCGAACACGCACGTCAAGGCGATCGCGAACCCGATCGTCTGCGGGGTGCGGACGACGGCACCGGCCGCTTCGGCGAGGGCGCGTGGCGATGTCGACCGACGCCGGTCGACGGGCAGGGTCTCGGGCATCCGGCGCAGCCACAGCACGACGACGGCGGCGGCGACGAGTGGGATCCCGAACACGGCACGCCAGGGCAGGACGACGAGCACGATGGAGCCCATGCCCGGCGCGAACGCCGGGACGAGGACGAACACCGACATCACGTGCGACATCGTCCTGGCCATCAGGTTGCCCGAGAACGTGTCACGGATCATCGCCATCGCGATCGACCGGGGTGCGGCTGCACCGACGCCCCACACGACTCGGCAGACGATGAGCAGACCGAGCGTCGGTGCGAACACGGAAGCGAGAGCGGCGACGATCATGATGCCGAGGCCGGTGTAGAGGGGCGGCTTGCGTCCGAAGCGGTCCGACAGCGGCCCGTAGAAGAGCTGCCCGGCGGCCAGGCCGAGGAAGAACGCGGTGATGACCCATGCCGTCTCGGTGGAGTCGGAAGCGAGTCCGAACTCCTCGCGCATGTCCGGGAACGCGGGCAGCATCACGTCGATCGAGATGGCGACCATCGCCTGGCACGCGGCCATCAGGGCGACGAACTCCCGGTGCCGCATCACCCGGGCCGCCGCCGGGGCAGCGGCGCGGGCGTCGGCGGACATCGTCCTACTCTCCCCGATGTCAGCGTGCGATGCGCAGTTGGGGACCGATGACACGCCCGACCGGGTCCGGCCGCTCGACCGTCGGGGACGCGGCGCCGGGCTTCGGCTTCGCGCTGAGCGACCTCGCCGTCCTAGCGTCTCGGGCGACCGCAGGCGGGGAGGGTGCCACGACGCACCATCGGGCCGCTCACGGGAGCCATCGGCCCACCATCCAGGAGATCACAGCATGCAACTCGAAGGATCCAGCGCAATCGTCGTCGGCGGCGCCGGCGGGCTCGGGGCGGCCACCGTCCGCCGGCTCGTCGCAGCCGGGTCGAAGGTCGTCATCGCCGACCTCGCCGAGGAGACCGGGAAGGCCCTGGCCGGCGAGCTCGGCGCCGGCGCGACGTTCGTCAGCACGGACGTGCTCGACGAGAACAGCGTCAACAACGCCATCGCGATCGCCTCGGAGATGGGTCCCCTGCGCGTGTCGGTCGACACCCATGGCGGTCCGGGGGGCGGGCGCACGATCGACCGCGACGGCACCCCGCTGCCGTTCGCCGATTTCACGAAGGTCATCCAGATCTTCCTGAACGGCAGCTTCAACGTGCTGCGGCTGGCGGCCGCGGCGATGTCGAAGACCGAGCCGCAAGAGACCGGTGAGCGCGGCGTCATCGTCAACACGGCGTCGATCGCCGGCTACGAGGGCACGATCGGCCAGGTCGCCTACGGCGCCGCCAAGGGCGGCATCATCGGTATGACGCTGCCGGCCGCTCGCGACCTGTCGGTCGTCGGGATCCGGGTCGGCACGATCGCCCCGGGCGTCTTCGCCACGCCGGCGTACGGGCGGGCGCTCGACACGATCGAGGCCGAATGGGGGCCGGTGGTGCCGTTCCCGAAGCGCATGGGCCGACCCGACGAGTACGCGGCGATGGCCATGGCGATCATCGAGAACCCGTACTTCAACGGCGAGGTCATCCGTCTCGACGCCGGAATCCGGTTCCAGACCAAGGGCGCCCGGAGCTGACGACCGATGCGCCGCTGGCCGCATCAGCCCGACGCCGGGCGTGCGGTCAGCGTCGTCGGCGGCAGTGCGCTGGCGTCGCGCCAGCGGGGGGCGAGGTCGACGTGCAGCACGACGAGCGCGGCGACGGCGAAGAACCCTCCGACGAGGAACGTGACCTGGTATCCGACGCCCCCGGCGAGGAGCCCGAACACCGGTCCCGTGAGGGCGGCCGAGAGATCGATGAACATGGTGAACGTCGCCATCGCCGAGGAGCGCTCACTCGTCGGCACCCCATGGACGGCCACCGGGATCAGCGATGGTGTCTGCATCGCCATGCCGCCGGCGAGGATCGCGGCGGCCACGAAGATGCCGGTCGACGCCGACCACGTCGAGACGACGACCGATCCGATGACCGTCACGATGATGGCGACGGTGCACGTGCGGATCGGGCCGTAGAGGTCGGGCGCCTTGCCGAACGCGACACGTGACAGCGCGATGCCGAGCGACCCGACGACGAACACGGGCCCGATCTCCTCGAGACCGACCTCGCGGCCGTAGAGCGGCACGAACGTGCTGAACGCCACGAACGGCACCATGCCGAGGGCAACGACGGTCCCGGGCGCGACGCCGCGTCGGTTGATCAGCGGCGACGGGGCGGCGTCGGGATGGCCGGGCCGGCGGGGCAGGAACATGGCGACGGCGCCGGCGGCGAGCGTCAGCGCACCGAGCGTGTACCAGACGCCGTCCCAGGAGCTGCGGTCGAGCACGGATTCGCCGAGCAACGGCCCGAGGCCGAGGCCGAGGTGGAACGCGACGAGGATGTAGCTCGCCGCCTCGCCCCGCCGTGACAGCGGGGCCATGTCGATCGCCAGCACCGTCGACCCGGTCATCACGGCGGCCTGACCGGCGCCCTGCAGCAAGCGGGCGACGATCGCCACGGGGATGGTGGACGCGAGGACGAACACCAGCATGCCGAGCGCTCCCACCACGCACCCGCCGATGATCAGCGGTCGCGCGCCGCGACGGTCACCGAACCGACCGCACCAGCTGCGCAGCACGAGCGACGACACGGCGAACGATCCGACGACGACGCCGGCCATCGCGTCGGAGCCGTGGAGCTCGTCCACGACGAACTTCGCCAGCAGCGGGTTGAGGGCGCCCATGCCGCCGAAGAACAACGATGTCGAGACGGCCAGGATCGCGAACTCGCGGCTGAACAAGCGCTCCGAGGCCGGCCTCGACGTCATGACGCCATCTTGGTCCGAACCCGTCGACCGGCACCGGACCCGGACGCGCACCGTCGATCCTGTTGGGCCTCGACGCGGCGGGGATCGCCGGGCTCGATCCGAGCGGTGATCCGGCGGTCCTCGACGTGGTCCCCCGGTCTCGGGCGATCATCGGGGCACCGCTGTGGGCGCCGACGCCGATCGGGCCAGGGCGGCGCGGGTCAGTCGTCGATCCGCGCCCCGGCGCGCGTGACGGCGCGCTCACGAGCGGGCCGGGCCCGCGGCGCGTCCATCGCAGCGAGGATCTCGGCGATCGAGAACGTGGCGAAGCTGATGTTCGCATCGGCGATGCCGAAGGGCACGAGCAGGGCGTCACCGAGGCGGAGCGATCCGCAGGTGTACACGACGTTCGGGACGTAGCCGTCCTGTTCGTCGGGCTGCGGGGTGAGCAACGGCTGGCGCGTCCGGCCGATGACGATCGTCGGCTCGTCGAGGTCGAGGAGGAGGGCGCCGATGGAGTACGTGCGGAAGGGCCCGACGCCGTGCGTCAGCACGAGCCAGCCCTCGGCGAGCTCGACGGGCGGGCCACAGTTGCCGACGTGGATGACCTCCCACCCGGCCACGTCCACCTCGAGTGGCGTGGCGTCGCGCCAGATGGTCAGATCGTCGGTGCTGGCGACGGCGTTCGTCGCGCCGTCGTGGCGCGACAGCGCGTGGTACCGACCACCGATCCGTCGGGGGAACAGCGCCAACCCCTTGTTGGTGGCCGCCGCGCCAAGCAACGGCCGCGACGTGAACGACACGAAGTCATCGGTGGTCAGCAGCTGCTGGACGATGTCGGCGCCGTCGTATGCCGTGTACGTCGCGTGGTGGGTGACGGCGCCGTCCGGCTCCGTGAACTGCACGAACCGGGCGTCCTCGAGCCCGTTGGACTCGGCGGCCATCGCCGCCACGAGCACCCGTTCGTCCAGCCGCGACGCTGCGGGGAAGCGCACCCCGTAGTGACGGTCGGCCAGCTCGGTCAGGCGGCGCACCGTCGCCGGCACGTTGCGGCGTGTATCGCGCTGCGAGCGGAGGTCGTCGAGCCGGGTGTCGAGCTCGCGGCGCTCGAACCGCGCACCGAGCCCGGCGAGCACCCAGTCGGTCGAGTCCGAGTCGTCATCGGCCATCTGGCGGAACGTCGACGCGACGAGCACGGAGTCCTCGATGACGCCGGCGGTCGTGAACGGGCCCGTCTCATCGATCGTCACCGTGCCGGCGCTGTCGAGGACGCCGCTGCGGAAGCCGATCGACGAGCGGTGGCCCTCGCCGATCTGGCGGACGCTCAGCGTGAACCGGATCGCGCCCGGCTCCAGCTCGCTCTGGTCGGTCGACACGACGACGGACGGGTTGCACACCGCGGCCGCCTCGACGGCGTACTCGTGGGTGAACGTGGCACCGAGCAGCAGCTGCCGGGGCGCCGACAGGGCCGCGCCCGGCGTCAACCGGTTGGCCAAGCGCTCGGCGTGGTGCAGCAGGGTGGCGTCGAGGTCCCGGTGGCGACCCTCGAAGCGCCCCGTGATCGTCGCCAGCACGGCGGCCACCTCGTCGTCGTCCATCTCGAGGACGTGGTCGACGACGCCGGATGCCTTGCCGTCCCGGCCGTCGGCAACGGCGTATCCCGGGACGAAGAGCTCGGCGACGACCCGCGAGGACCGGGGGGTGAGCCGGACCGGCAACCGGGTCGCCAGCGGATCGGGCATCAGGCCGCGGTCGGCACGGCGCCCAGGGCGCGCTGCATCGTTGCGATCAGCGCGAGCGTGGACTCCGCGCCCTCGTTGCGGTTGACGCCATCGCGCTCCAGCCCGTCGTAGCCGCCACCCGTCCGGCTGTCCCACATCACGGCGCCGGAGTCGTTGGCGCCGAGGAACCATCCGGCGGCCCGCTCGATGCCGTCGCGCCACTCGGCGGCACCCGTGGCGTCGAGCGCCCTCGTGCACGCGTCGGCCATCGCCGCCACCTCGATCGGTTGCTGGTCGTACACCGGTGGGCGGTCACCGGGCCCGGCGCCACCGACCGCGGTGGCCGAGTGGTGCCCGTCGAGCGTCTCGCGCGTCAGCAACCACCGCAGCATCGCGATGCCGTCGGCGAGCACGTCGGGCCGATCGAGCAGCTGGCCGGCGGCGATCAACACCTCGGGCAACGCTGCGTTGGCGTACGTCAGGCGGGCCTCCGGCCACGGCCACGCGGGGTCGGCACCGAGCGGACCGATGGCCTCGACGGCGTCGGCGAGCAGCCGCCGGGCCGGGGCGTGGCGGGGGTGCACCTCGAGCACCTCGGCGGCGCCGAGCGCGGCGAACACCATCGCCCGTCGATGGGGTGAGCGCTGCTGCGCGCCACGATCGAAGTAGGACATCGCGCTCTGGCGCATCCAGTCGTCGGGCGCATGGCGCACCGCGCTGCCGAACGCCCAGACGGTGCGGCCCCAGCAGTCCTCCACGCCGCGACGGTCGGTCCAGCGGCCGCGCTCGTTGCGCCGGTTGTGGACGCGTCCCGCGACGCCCTGCGCGTCGGCGAGGAACCAGTACGCCATGCGGCCGAGGTCGGCCACGGCTCGCGTCGGGCGCGGCTCGCGCACCGTGACGACGAGGACGCGAGCCAGGTCGTCGGTGCAGTAGCCGCCGGCCCTCCGGGGTTCGATCAGCTCGGCGTGTTCGAACGTGCCGACACCGTCGCTCATCGCAGCCAGGTGCGCGAACGACGGCGGTGTGATGATCATGCCTGGACCGCTTCGGGGACGACGAGGCGGCCGGCCAGCCGGTCGTAGCGACCGGCGATCGCCGGCCAGGACAGCTCGGGCGCCAATCGGCGGGCCTCTGCAGCCATCGAGGCGGCCAGGTCGAGGTCGGTCACGACGCGGCGGATCGCCGACGCCAGCGCGTCGGGATCACGTTGCGGGACGACGATCCCGGCGCCGCTGGCGAGCAGCTCGACGGCGTGCGGGAAGGCAGTGGACACGACGGGACGCCCGGCGGCGACGGCATCGACGAGCACGCCGGACGTCACCTGCTCCTCGGAGTCGTACGGCAGCACGACCACGTCGGCGGTGTCGATCAGCTTGGTCAGCCCTTCGAGGTCCCGATACGTGTCGTCGAACGACACGTGCGATGCGACGCGCGTGCTCCAGGTGCGCCCGATGAGCATGTGCCGGTACGCCTCACCGTCGCGGGCCAGCACCTTCGGGTGCGTCGCACCGGCGATCACGTAGGTGGGACGCGGCCGGAGGTCGGCCAGCGACTCCATCGCGTCGATCGCCCATTCGATGCCCTTGCCGGGACCGAGCAGGCCCCACGTCAGGAGTCGCGCCGACGTGTCGCCCCGGCGCATGTGCGCGTCCGCGTCGCCGAGTCGGACACCGTCGATGCCGGGCGTGGTCGCACCATGGGGGATCACCTCGACCCGCGAGCCGTCCACGTCGAACTCGTCGACGAGACGCCGACGGGCGCTCTCGGTCATCACGACGACCGCGGCCGCGGCCGCGCAGACCCGTTCGAGGACATCGCGTTGGTTGGCTGTCGGGCGCCGCAGGACCGTGTGGGCGATGACGATGGTGGGTGCGGCGACCGCGTCCATCACGGTCAACACGTCGTCGCCGTCGGGCCCCCCGTAGATGCCGTACTCGTGCTGGACGATCACGACGTCGGCGGCGTCGAGCACGTCGACGGCGGCGTCGAAGCGGTTGGGTCCCTGCTCGTCGAGCGCGGCCACGACGAGCGGGTCCTCCATCGCCCCGCCGGCGCCGCACTGCACGACGTCGACGGTCGCGCCGTTGGCCACCAGGCCGGCCGCCAACGCGGCCGAGAACGTGGCGATGCCGCAGGCAGTGGGGGGGAACGTCGACAACATCCCGTACGAGCGCCCTGTGCTCCCGACGAGCGGCGCGACGTTGGGTTCTACGAAACTGCGGGACGACACGACGAGCTCCTCACTTCGGGCTCGGTCGAGACGTCGAGCCTGCGACGGGCGACAAGCCGGTGCGGCCCTCCAGCCCAAGCGAGGCGACTCTTCCAAGGAGATGTGCCTCGGACACTACCCCCGGCCACCGCATTCGTGCGGGCTAGTGTCGACTGTCCCCTCCACCGGCCGGCGGGCTTGCGCGTCACCACCACTGCGGATCGCCGTCCTCGCGCCGATCGCCTGGCGCACGCCGCCGCGCCACTACGGGCCGTGGGAGCTGTTCGCGTCGCTGCTCGCCGAAGGCCTCGTCGCCGCCGGCCACGACGTCACGCTGTTCGCCACCGCCGACTCCGTCACGACGGCGACGCTGCGGGCCACGACCCGGCGCGGCTGGTCCGAGGACGACGAGATCGACCCGAAGGCCGCTGAGTGCGTGCACATCGCCGCGCTGTTCGAGCAGGCGGCCGACTTCGACATCATCCACAACGGGTTCGACTTCCTCCCGCTCACCTACAGCGGCCTGGTCGACACGCCCGTCGTCACGACGATCCACGGCTTCTCCTCCCCGCGCATCGTCCCCGTCTACGAGCACTATGACGCGACGACGACGTACGTCGCCATCAGCGACGCCGACCGCCACCCGCGGCTGCACTACGCGGCGACGATCCACCACGGGATCGACACCGATGCCTACGCGCTGGCCGCCGAGCCAGGCGATCACCTGCTGTTCTTCGGCCGCATCCACCCCGACAAGGGCACGGCGCGGGCGATCGAGGTCGCGGCGCGGGCCGCCCGGCGGCTCGTCATCGCCGGCATCGTCCAGGACCGGCGGTACTTCGACGAGGAGGTGGCCCCGCACGTCGACGGCGACGCGGTGCGGTTCATCGGCCCCGTCGCCGCCGAGGACCGCTCGGCCGTGCTCGGGGGGGCCCACGCCCTGCTCCACCTGATCGAGTTCGACGAGCCGTTCGGGTACAGCGTCGTCGAGGCGATGGCCTGCGGCACACCGGTGATCGCGCACGACCGGGGTTCGATGAGCGAGTTGATCACCCACGCCACCACGGGGTTCCTCGTCCACGACCTCGACGAGAGCATCCGCGCCGTCGACGCCGCGTCCGGACTCGACCGGGCGGCGATCCGTGCGCTCGCCGTCGCCCGCTTCGACCGGTCCACGATGGTCGACGCGTACGTCGACGTGTACCGCTCGATGCTCGCCTGACGGGTCGCACATCCGACTGTGAGCGCCGTCCGCGAACCTGGCACCGTGCCGCCTCCCAGCCCCCGACCCGACACGGGTCCTGACGAGGCAGTCGTCCAGCTGGCCGACGAGCCGTTCGTGCTCGGCGCGGTCGTCCTGGCCGACGCCGACGCACGGGCGCTGACGGAGCGCCTCGCGGCCGAGCACGCCGGCACCCGGTTCATCGGGATCGTCGCGGCTGGCGACGAGGCGCACCTCGCGATCGTCGTCATCGGGTCATCGGCGGCGATCGACGAGGCCCGCGCCGCCCTGGCCCCGCCGCCTGGCGACGCGTGCGAGCGCACGCCCTGACCGCGCGCCCGACCGCTCGGCGGCGGCGGGTCAGCGCACCAGGTACACGAGGGCGACCACGACGCCGATGGCGACGACGAACCAGCGGAAGCGGTGCGGATCGAGCCGACGCGACATCCGGCCGCCGAGCTGCCCGCCGACGAGGCTGGACGGGGCCATCACGACGACGAGGGACCACTCGATCCTCCCCGAGAAGACCAGGAACGCCGCCGCAGCCAGGTTGATGGCTGCCGCGAGTGGCTGCTTCACGGCGTTGAGGTGGTTGAACGGCATGGCCGAGAACAAGCCGAGCACGGCGATCAACATGATCCCGAGGCCGGCTCCGAAGTACCCGCCGTAGACCGCGGCCAGGAACAGCCCAGCCAGCTCGATCAGCGGGAGCCGACCGCCGGACGGTCCGCGCCGGTCGAGCCACGACCGCACCCGGTCCTGGACGGCGAGGAGCAGGCACGACAGCAGGATGAGGTACGGGACGACGGCGCGGAACGCGTCGTCGCTCGTGAGGAGAAGGGCGGCGGCCCCGGCGACGCCACCGACGGCGGAGACGATCAGGCGGGCCTGCAGCGGCTCGCCTGTGGCCGCCAGCTCGCGCCGCAACGCGTGCGTCCCACCGATGTAGCCGGGGCACAGCGCCACCGTGTTGGTGGCGTTGGCGTTCGTCGCCGGCACCCCGATCGCGGTCAGCACCGGGAAGCTGATGAGCGTCCCGCCGCCAGCGATCGCGTTGACCGCGCCCGCACCGACGGCCGCGCCTGCCGCGGCGACGTGTGCGAGCAGCGAGAGGTCGTCCATCGCCGACACATTCGCGGACCGTGCCGGGGCCGGACGGGCATTCCCCGCCAACGGTCGCTCACGCTGCGGAGCTGCGCCGGTGCAGCGTGAGCGGCAGCAGGACCCACAGCAGGACCATCGTCACGATGATCGGGCTGATGAGGACCCACGCCCACGGGGCTCCGAACACGAAGCGGGCGATCGCCCACATCGCGGTGACGAGCGAGATGCCGAGCATGACGAGGCCGACGGTCATCAGGCGGGTGCTCCACTGGAGCCGTGCGGCGCGGGCCCGCCGATCACCGAGGCGGTGCAGGAACGTGGGGCTGAGGAGGAGGATCACCGAGAACATCGAGCTGGTGAGCGCGATCCCGAACGTGCGCCGCTCCACGTCGTCCATCTCGCCGAAACGCTGGGCGAACGGCGCGGTCAGCAAGAACGCCAGGAGGACCTGGACCCCGGGGAGCACGACGCGCAGCTCCTGCAGCAGTCCGTAGTAGCGCTGGCGCAGCTCCTCGCGGTCGGTGACGTCGTCGAGGAGCGCGCTGTCCGCGTCGACGGATGGAACGTCGTCGTCGAGAGGCGGGCTGACGTCGTCCGCGGTCACGTCCCGATGCCGTGGGCCGTCGGGTGCCGGGGCTCGTAGAGCAACATGTCGCCGCCACCGGGGACGACGAGGATCGCGGTCAGCCCGAACCCGTCGTCGCGCACGGCCTGCGTGAACTCGACGCCTTTGGCCTCGAGGTCGGCGACCGTGGCGCGGATGTCGTCGCACACCAGTGAGATCTGGTGGTGCTGCTGCTCGCCGACGCCCTCCGTCGGGTGCACACCGAGCTCGCTCGGCCCGGTGCCGAAGATCAACCACCCGTGGCCGGCATCGACGTACGGCCATCCGAGCACGTCCCGGAAGAACGCTCGCGCCCGCTCCGGGTCATCGGCGTAGACGAGGGTGTGGACTGCCGTGATCATCCCGCGAACATTACGCGCCGCCGCGGTCGGCCGAACCGGGCCGGGGACCGGCTCCGGCGCCGTGATATGGATGGCGCGTGCTCGTCGGACTGCTTCGTGCCTACCTCAGGCGCTCTCGCCGTGCGCTGGTCGCCGTCGTGCTGCTGCAGACGGTCCAGACCGTCGCCACGCTGTACCTGCCGAGCCTCGCCGCGAACATCATCGACAACGGCATCGCGACCGGTGACACCGCCTACATCTGGCGCACGGGCGCGGTGATGCTGCTCATCACCCTGGGTCAGGTCGGGTTCGCGATCGGCGCCGTCTACTACGGGTCCCGGACCGCCATGGCGTTCGGACGAGACGTCCGCGACGATCTGTTCCACCAGGTCACGGGCTTCTCCGCCCAGGAGGTCGGGGTGTTCGGCGCACCGACCCTGATCACCCGCATCACCAACGACGTCCAACAGGTCCAGATGCTCGTGCTGCTGTCGTGCACGCTGCTCGTCGCCGCCCCGATCGCCGCCGTCGGCGGCGTGATCATGGCCGTGCGGGAGGACGCGCAACTGTCGCTGCTGCTCCTCGTCAGCATCCCGGTCCTGATCATCTGCGTCGGCCTGATCGTCTCCCGGATGGTCCCGCAGTTCCGGCTCATGCAGATCCGGATCGATGGGATCAACCAGGTGCTGCGCGAGCAGATCGCCGGGATCCGCGTCGTGCGGGCGTTCGTGCGCGAGCGCCACGAGGTCGGCCGCTTCGGGAAGGTCAATTCCGAGCTCACCGACACGTCGCTGCGCGCCGGGCGGCTGATGGCGTTGATGTTCCCGACCGTCGGCCTCGTGCTCAACGGCTCGAGCGTCGCCGTGCTGTGGCTGGGAGCCGACCAGATCGCCGACGGCTCGATGTCGGTCGGCGCGTTGATCGCGTTCTTGAGCTACCTGACCCAGATCCTCATGGCCGTGATGATGGCCACGTTCATGGCGATCATGGTCCCCCGGGCCGCGGTGTCGGCCGACCGGATCCAGGAGGTGCTCGACACCGAGTCCTCCGTGGTGGAGCCGCTCGTTGCGGTGACCGACGTCCGGACGCACGGCGAGCTCGAGCTGCGGGGCGTCGGTTTCCGCTACCCGGGCGCCGAGGAGCCGGTGCTGTGCGAGATCTCGTTGCGGTCGAGGGCCGGGATGACGACGGCGATCATCGGGAGCACCGGTGCCGGCAAGACGACCCTCCTGAACCTGATCCCCCGACTGTTCGACGCCACCGACGGCGCCGTGCTCGTCGACGGGATCGACGTCCGCGATCTCGGCGCCGAGGTGCTGCGCAGCCGGATCGGGCTCGTGCCGCAACGGCCCTACCTGTTCTCGGGCACGGTCGCCAGCAACCTGCGCTACGGCAAGCCCGACGCCACCGAGGACGAGCTGTGGGAGGCACTGACCGTGGCTCAGGCGGCCGACTTCGTGTCGGCGATGCCCGGCGGACTGGCCGCGCCGATCCAGCAGGGAGGCACCAACGTGTCGGGTGGGCAGCGTCAGCGGCTGGCGATCGCCCGGGCGCTCGTGCGCAAGCCCGAGATCTACCTGTTCGACGACTCGTTCTCGGCGCTCGACCTCGCGACCGACGCCCGCCTGCGGGCCGCGCTCGCCCCGTACACCGCCGACTCGACCGTCATCGTCATCGCCCAGCGGGTCTCGACGATCGCGACGGCCGATCAGATCCTCGTGCTCGAGGATGGTCGGACGGCCGGCCTCGGCACCCACGACGACCTGCTCGCCACGTGCCCCACCTATCGGGAGATCGTCGACTCCCAGTTCAGTGCGAGCGCGGCATGAGCGGCGACGGCGACGCACCGGCGAGCAACGGCGACGGCCACGAGGCACCGATCCACAAGCCGGCAGCCGAGGAGCGGCGCGGGTTCGGCGCCCGGATCGCCGGGGCCGGGATGCCGGCCGAGAAGTCGATGGACTTCATGGGATCGACGAAGCGGCTGCTGCGTCGCATGCACCCGGAGTGGCGCCGCGCCGCGCTCGTCGTGCTCCTCGGCGTCGTCAGCGTGACGTGCGTCGTGCTCGGCCCGAAGATCCTCGGCGACGCGACCGACATCATCGTCAGCGGGATCAGCAGTCCCGACGGCATCGACTTCGGCGAGCTCCACCGGGTCCTGGCGTTCGCCATCGTGCTCTACGCCAGCTCGGCCCTGCTGGCCTGGCTGCAGTCGTTCGTGCTGGCCGGTGTCGTGCAGCGCACGATGTACCGGCTGCGGGCCGACGTCGAGGACAAGCTCAACGCGCTGCCGCTGCGGTACGTCGACCGTCAGGCCCGGGGCGACCTGCTGAGCCGGGTCACCAACGACATCGACAACATCGCCCAGAGCCTCCAGCAGACGTTGAGCCAGCTGCTGACGTCGGCGCTCACGCTGGTCGGCGTGATGGTCATGATGCTGATCATCTCGCCGTTGCTGGCCCTCGTCGCGCTGGCCACCGTCCCGGCGTCGCTGTTCCTCACCAAGACCATCGCCAAGCGCAGCCAGCCCCGCTTCGTGGAGCAATGGCGCCTCACCGGCTCGTTGAACGCGCAGGTCGAGGAAGCGTTCACCGGGCACGCGCTGGTCAAGGCGTTCAATCGCCAGCGTGAGGTCGAGGTCCGCTTCGCGGCGAAGAACGACGAGCTGTACCAGGCGAGCTTCGGCGCCCAGTTCGCGTCGGGGATCATCCAGCCGGCGATGATGTTCCTGGGCAACCTGAACTTCGTCGCCATCGCCGTGATCGGCGGTCTGCGGGTGTCGGCAGGAGCGATGACGATCGGCGACATCCAGGCGTTCATCCAGTACTCCCGCCAGTTCACCCAACCGCTGACCCAGGTCGCGTCGATGGCCAACATCCTGCAATCGGGCATCGCCTCGGCCGAGCGGGTCTTCCAGCTGCTCGACGCCGACGAGCAGAGCCCCGACGTCGCCGGGTCGCCCGCGGGTGACCCGGCCGGACGGGTCGAGTTCGACCGCGTGTCGTTCTCGTACGACCCGGAGACGCCGTTGATCCACGATCTCTCGCTCGTCGCCGAGCCCGGCCGGACCGTCGCCATCGTCGGACCGACCGGCGCCGGAAAGACGACGCTCGTCAACCTGCTCATGCGGTTCTACGAGCTCGACGGCGGGGCGATCCTCCTCGACGGTCGCAACATCGCCGAGATGCCGCGCGACGAGCTGCGAGCGACGATGGGCATGGTGCTGCAGGACACGTGGCTGTTCAACGGCACGATCCGCGACAACATCGCGTACGGCAACACCTCGGCCGGGGAGGAGGCCGTCCTCGCCGCGGCCCGGGCCACGTACGTCGATCGCTTCGTGCACTCCCTGCCGAACGGCTACGACACGATCGTCGACGACGAGGGCACGACGCTGAGCGCCGGCGAGAAGCAGCTCATCACGATCGCCCGGGCGTTCCTCGCCGACCCCGCGATCCTCATCCTCGACGAGGCGACGAGCTCCGTCGACACCCGCACCGAGGTCCTCATCCAGCGGGCGATGAACGCCCTACGCTCCAACCGGACGAGCTTCGTGATCGCCCACCGCCTGTCGACGATCCGCGACGCCGACACCATCCTCGTCATGGACGCCGGCCAGATCGTCGAGCAGGGCAACCACACCGGACTGCTGGCCCGGGGTGGCGCCTACGCCGCGCTGTACCAGGCCCAGTTCGCGGCGCCGGCGACCGACGTGCTGTGACGCTCCAGCGGCGCGGCCGTGCCCGACGGCGCACCCGCGACGGACGTCTCGGACGCCCGGGTCACCCCCGGGCTCGCTCGCCTCGCGCGGCCGAGGCGACGATCGCGACGATCCGCCGCTGACGGGTGTCGTCCTTCGCCGCGCTGATGACCCACCACAGCATCGCCTTCTTCGCACTCGCCGGGAACGCGTCCCAGTTCGACCGCGCCTGGATCGAGTCGTCCAGCGCGGCGGCCAGCTCGGGCGGCTCAACGAGGTCCTCGACCGGGTCGTAGATGGTCCACCAGCCGTTCTGCTGGGCGCGCTCGATGACCTGTCGTCCGGCATCGGTCATGAGCCCGGCCGCTTCCATGGCCTGCGCCCGTCGCCGGTTCAAGCGAGTCCACGAGCTCTTCGCCTTGCGCGGCGTCATGAGCTGCAACGCCCGGTCGGCGTCGAGCAGGCTCGTCGTCGCATCGATCCAGCCGAAGCAGATCGCCTCCTCGACCGCGTCGGGATACGGGCAGGCCGGCCTGCCGGTGCGCCGCCTCCACGAGCACAGCCACACGCCGCGCTGCGAGTCGTGGTTCGCGTCGAGCCAGGCCCGCCAGTGGTCGCGGCGCTCGGCGTGGAAGATCGGGAGGTCGAACCTCCACGTCGGCACGTGGTTCGACGCGGACCGCCGTGCGAGACCCCGGCTCACCGACGGCCGAAGCGGCGGGCGGCGAGCGGGAGGAAGACGGCGACGATCACGACGCACCAGATCAGCGAGCGGACGGCGAACCAGGCGGCGCTGTGGCCGAGGACGGCCTCGCCTCCGTCGCCGAGCGACAGCGCCCGCACCGACCCGACCATCGGGGTGATCGGCTGGTGCTCGGCGATCGGTTGCAGCCAGCCCGGCATCGATTCGACGGGCACGTAGGCGCTCGACACGAACACGAACGGGAACACGAGCATGGACATGCCCTGCGCGGCCTGGGCGTTGCCGGCGACGAGGCCCATGAAGATGAACGGCCACGTGAAGGCCGCCCCGTACGCCACGCACAGCGCGACCGCGACGACCGCGTCGAGCGCCGAGCCGTGGAACCGGTAGCCGGTGAGGAACCCGACGGCGACGGTCACGAACAGCCCCCACCCGACGAGCGCGGTGTCGGCGAGGGAGCGGCCCGTCAACACGGCCGGCCGCGGGATCGGCAACGACCGCAACCGGTCGAACAGCCCGCTCGACACATCGTCGGCGACGCCGACCGCAGCACCCGTGCCCGCGAACATGGCGCCCGCCGCGGCCAGACCAGGGATCAGGAAGTCGACGTAGGACACGTCGCCGGTGCCGATGGCGCCCCCGAACACGTAGCGGAAGATGAGGAGGAACATGGTCGATGTCAGGGCGCCGACGACGATGAGCTGCGGGGTGCGGACGAACTGCCGCACGGTGCGGCCGGCGATCGTGGTCGCGGTGCCGACGAACCCGGTCCGGCCGCTCGGTGGCGGCAGGACGATGGACGTGAAGTCGCTGGTCGTGACGTCGTCGGCGTCGAGGGTGCCGTAGCTCGTGGTCGCGGTCATGGGAGGCTCCGTGTTCTATCGGTCGGACGTGGGTTGATCGGTCGCTCAGGCGGCGAGGCCGGGGTCGTCGCTGTCCGGTTCGTCGCTCGCCGGGCGACCGGTCAGCGTGAGGAAGACCTCGTCGAGCGTCGGCCGACGCAGGCCGATGTCGTCGATGTCGATCGCGGAGGCCGCGAGGTCACGCACGGCGTCGGCGAGGCGGGCCGTCCCGTCGACGACCTGGACGGCGACGCGCCGGGCCGGCTCGTCGACGCGCGGCTCGTCGTCACCGAGCGGCGCCAGCACGTCGAGCGCCCGGCCGAGGTCCTCGGTGTGGCGGACCCGCACCTCGACCATGTCCTTGCCGGCCAGCGCCTTCAGCTCGTCGGGCGAGCCGGTGGCGATCGAGCGGCCGCGGTCGATGATGACGACGTGGTCGGCGAGCTGGTCGGCCTCCTCGAGGTACTGCGTCGTGAGCAGCACGTCGGTGCCCGCCTT
Organism: Ilumatobacteraceae bacterium; assembly: GCA_040507575.1. Classification (GTDB taxonomy): domain Bacteria; phylum Actinomycetota; class Acidimicrobiia; order Acidimicrobiales; family Ilumatobacteraceae; genus JALZMG01. The sequence continues at coordinate 12,855 of JBEVOM010000035.1, read as the reverse complement.
GACGAGCGCCCGGATGGCGTCCCACAGCTCGATGCGGCTGCGGGGGTCGAGACCCGTCGTGGGCTCGTCGAGCAGGAGCAGGCGGGGGGTGCCGACGAGGCTGGCGCCGAGATCGAGTCGGCGCCGCATCCCGCCGGAGTAGGTCCGCACCAGCCGGCCACCGGCGGAGGTCAGGCCGAGCTGGCCGAGCACCGTGTCGGCGGCGACACCCGCGCCGCGACGGTCGTGGCCGAAGAGGCGGGCGACCATGACGAGGTTCTCCCGGCCGGTCAGGGCAGGCTCGACGGCGGCGTGCTGGCCGGCGAGGCCGATGGCCCGCCGCACGTCGTCGGGCCGGGCGGTGGCGTCGATCCCGGCGACGTGCAACGAGCCGGCGTCCGGAGCCAGGAGGGTCGCCACCGACCGGACGAACGTCGTCTTGCCGGCCCCATTGGGTCCGAGGACGGCGGTGACCGCCCCGGCCGGCGCCACCAGGTCGAGACCGTCGAGCGCGGTCACGTCACCGAACCGCTTGGTCAGGCCACTGGCGGCGACGGCCGGAGGTCGGGCGGTCGGGTCGCGGTCGTGGGCGAGTGGGATGTCCATGGGACCATCATCCGCGCCCAACGTGGTCACCCTCTGACCACTTCAGGTGGGATGATGGCGCCATGCGGGCCGATCGCCTCGTCGCCACCCTCCTCGTCCTCCAGGCCCGCGGCCGCGTCACCGCGGCCGAGGTCGCCGACGAGCTGGAGGTGTCGGTGAAGACGGCCCGCCGCGACCTCGAGGCCCTGGCCATGGCCGGAATCCCGGTCTATTCCCAGGCCGGCAAGGGGGGCGGGTGGTCGTTGCTCGGTGGGGCCCGAACCGATCTCAGCGGGCTGACGGCAGCCGAGGCCCGCACGCTGTTCATGGTGGCCGGGCCGTCGTCCACCGCGACGCCCGAGGCCAAGGCGGCGCTGCGCAAGCTGGTCCAGGCGCTGCCCGAGACGTTCCGGGCCGAGGCCGAAGCCGCAGCGTCCGCCGTCGTGCTCGACCCGTCCCACTGGGGTGGCACCGTCGCCGACCAGCCCGCCCACCTCGACGCGCTGAAGGATGCGCTGGTGAAGCGGCGCCAGGTGCGCCTCGGCTACGCCGACCGGCAGCGAGCCGAGACCGTGCGCACCGTCCACCCGCTCGGCCTCGTCGAGAAGGGCAGCGTCTGGTACCTCGTCGCCGACACCGCCGACGGGATGCGCACGTTCCGGGTGAGCCGCATCCGCGCCGTCACGATGACCGACGACGCGGTCGTGCGACCCGCGGGCTTCGATCTCGCCGAGACCTGGCAGTCGGTCGTCGAAACGGTCGAGGAGAAGCGCACGACGGTGCGGGCCGTGGTGCGCATCGCCCGCGGCCCGGCGAACGGCCTGCGGATGCAGTTCGGGTCGAGCGCCGACGTTCGGCGCCAGCTCGACGATGGCCGCCTCGAGGTCGAGGTCGGCGCCACCTCCGCCCATCGGCTCGCCGAGCAACTCGCCGGCTGGGGCTCGATGGTCGAGGTCGTCGGGCCCGCCGAGGTCCGCGAGCACCTGGCCCGCATCGGTCACGAGCTCGTCGAGCGGTACGCCGGCACGGGCGATGGCGTCACGATGACCCCATGACACACGTCACAGCGGCGCGGTCATCCGGCAGGCGATCTGCCTCCGAACAGTGACCGTGCCGGATCGCTTCGCCGAGGTGTCCGACGCCGCGGTGGCCATGGCCATCTCGAGATACGACCAAAGCGCCTTGGCGGAGGCGTATCGGCGGCACGCGGGTGCCGTGTTCGGGCTGGCCCGACGTCTGTTGATCGAACCGGCCCTCGCCGAGGAGATCGTCCAGGAGGTCTTCCTCCGCCTCTGGCACGACCCCACCCGTTTCGACCCTGAACGCGGCACCATGCGCAGCTACCTCCTGACCCAGACCCACGGGCGCGCCGTCGACGCGCTGCGCGCCGACGTGTCCCGGCGCACCCGCGAGGAGCGCGACGCCCGGCGCACGGCCGAGTCGGGGTACGACATCGAGCACGAGGTCATCGACCTGACGACCGCGGAGTACGTCCGACGGTCGCTCGATGCCCTCCCGACCGACGAACGGGAAGCGATCGAGCTCGCGTACTTCGGTGGCTACACCTATCGCGAGGTGGCCGCTCGGCTGGAGCAGCCGGAGGGGACCGTCAAGAGCCGGATCCGCAGCGGGCTGAAGCGCCTGCGGGTGGATCTCACGACGGCCGGCCTGACGACGGGAGGGCGTGATGGCTGACGAGCTCGATCCCGACCTGCTCGGCGTGTACGCCCTCGACGCCGTCGACGACGACGAGCGCCTGCGCATCGAGGCCCACCTCGAATCCGACCCGGCGGCCCGAGCCGAGGTCGAGGCCCACCGCGAGGTGGCGGCGCTGCTCGCCGTCAGCGGCGAGCGCCCGCCTGACGGGCTGTGGGACCGCATCGCCGAATCCATCGACGAGCCGGCTCCGGTGCCGGGTGCCCGGCTGGCCATGGTGCTGCCGCTCGACAAGCCGCGTCGGATGCGGTCGGTCATCGGCGGGTTCGCCGGGGCGGCGATCGCCGCGGCGGCCGCCGTGGCGATCACGCTGGTCGTGGTCGACCGTGACCCGTCCGACGAGCCGACGGCCGTTGGTGCCGTCGAGGTGGCATACGGCCGGGCCTGGGCCGATGCCGCCGGCCGCCACACCGAGCTGGTGGCCGACGGCGCCGACTTCTCGGCCGACGCCGTCGTGCTCCCCGACGGCACCGGGTTCCTCTCGGCCGACGACTTGCCCGCCCTGCCCGACACCGAGACCTACCAGCTCTGGGGCGTCTACGGCGATGACGACGTCATCTCGCTCGGCGTGCTCGGGAACCGGCCCGCAGTCCAGCCGTTCACCGCCCAGGACGACGTCCAGGCGCTCGTGATCACGAAGGAGCAGGCCGGTGGCGTCGTCTCGTCGACCACCGGCGCCGTGCTCGTCGGCCAGCTCGACTGACGGCACCGGATCAGCGCCCTGCACCGGCCCTGGTCTCGAACCAGTCGCGCTCCGCCGTCGTCCTGGCGCATCCGGCGGCGGCCAGCCAGCAGTCCGTCGCCTCACCCGACCGGCCGAGGCGCTCGAGCAGCGCGGCACGGGCCGCGTGCGCGTACGGGTAGTGGTCGAGGCCGCCGAGCGCGATCACGCCGTCGAGGTCGTCGAGTCCGGCCGCCGGCCCACTGACGTAGGACAGCGCGATGCACCGACCGATGGCGACGGTCGGGCTCGGTTCGATCGTCAGCAGTTCGTCGTACCGGGCGACGATCGCCGTCCAGTCTGTCGACGCGAACGACGAGGCCCCGACGTGCTCGGCGGCGATCGCGGCCTGCAGCGCCAGCGGTCCGGGCCGCCGATTTCCGTCATGGCCCCGGACCAGGGCCAGACCTTCGGCGATCGCCGCCGCGTCCCATCGCGACCGGTCGGCGTCAGCGAGCAGCACCTGGGCCCCGTCGACGTCGAGCCGGGTCGGCGCCCGGGCCTCGGTGAGCAGCACGAGCGCCAGCAGGCCGGCGGTCTCGCTGTCGGCGGGCCGGAGCGCGTGCAACGCCCTCGCCAGCTGCACGGCGTGCGCGGCGACGCCGTCGTCGCGGAGCGTGACGCCCGACCCGGCGGTGTGCCCCATGGCGTAGGCCAGGTGGACGGTCCGTCGCACGGCCGGCATACGTTCCTCGACGGCGACGTCGTCGGGGAGATCGATGCCCTCACGGGCGTCGGCGATGCGCTTCTTGGCCCGGGTGAGCCGAGCCGCCATCGTCGGTGTCGACACGAGGAAGGCGGCAGCGATCGACGCCGTGGGGACGCCGCAGCCGAGGCGCAACGTCAGCGCGACCTGGGCCTCGTGGTCGAGCGCCGGGTGGCAGCAGAGCACGACGAGGCGCAGTTCGTCGTCGAGCACGGCGGGTGCGTCGGCGTCGGGCGCAGGGGCGACGTGCTCGGCGCCTGCGGCCAGGAGCGCCAGCCGGTCGCGGTAGCGCACCGAGCGACGGATGCGGTCGATCGCCCGCCGCTTGGCCGCCGTGAGCAACCACGCCTCGACCGAGTCGGGCACGCCACGCTCGGGCCAGGTTCGCAGGGCCAGCAGGAACGCGTCGGCCGTCGCCTCCTCGGCGACGTCGACGTCACGGGCCATCCGCATCGTGGCCGACAGCACCCGTCCCCAGTACAGGCGCTGGGCGACCGCGGCGGCCTGCGCGGCTTCGTCCCGACGCCTGTCCGACCCCTCGGGTGCGGCCACGGGTGGGTGCGTCGCCATGGTCGGACCAGTCAGGTCTCGGAGACCTTGCCGACCTCCCAGATCGGCCGGACCTCGATGTAGCCGTACTGGGCCGGGCACCGGGCCGCGATGGCGCGGGCATGCTCGTCGTCGGTCGCTTCAACCAGGTAGTAGCCGCCAAGCGTCTCTTTGACGTCGGGGGACGGGTTGTCGACCGCGGCGACGGCATCGCCGCGCGTGCCCCGCAGGAACGTCGCCGTCGCGACCGGCTGCAGCGCCTCGCCGCCGAGGATCGTCCCGCCCAGCTCGATGGCCTCCTGGGCGAACGACGAGTGCGCCTCCATGACCGCATCGAACTCGGCCTCGCCGAAGTTCTGGTACGCGGCTTCCGATTCGACGATCAGCATCAGGTACTTGGGCATGACCCATCCTCTCTCGCGGACGACTCGGGACGTCTCGTCTCACCGTCCAGACGCACGACCGAGCGCGGATTCGACAGGGCCGACACGATCTGGGCGCGCTCGATCTGGAATTCGGGACTCAGCGCGCCCGGATACCGCGCTCCGAGCGCTACGACAGCTTCTGGACGAGTCGACCGGCCTCGGCGAACCCGGCCAGCACGAGCCGGGAGAAGAACTCGCCGGTCTCGGGCGAGAGGATCCCCTTGGCCGCCTGGGCCACCTTGTACTCGAGGATGCAGCCACCTTTGAACATGGCCAGCACCATGTAGTAGTCGAAGTCGGCGATGTCGCGCCCGGTGCCGGCGGCGTAGTACCGGGCCAGCTCCTGGCGGGTCGGGAAGTTGGTGACCGTGTACAGCGCCTTGGTCGGGATGCGGTCGGGCTCGTCCTCGTCACGCAACCCGTTGCACAGCCACGCCAGGTCGAGCAGCGGGTCGCCGATCGTCGACAGCTCCCAGTCGATGAGCGCGGTGAGGCGGGCCGGCGGACCATCGGCGAACAGCGCGTTCGGCGTGCCGACGTCGCCGTGGATGATCCCGGCCTTGAACGTCGAGGGCACGTTGGCCCGCAGCCACGCCGCCGTCTCGTCGTATCCGGGCAGCTCGCGACCCGGGTAGTCGTACAGCGCGGCGTAGCTGCGGATCTGGCTCTCCCAGCGCTCGACCTGGCGCTCGAGGTAGTTGTCCGGCTTGCCGAACCCCTCGAGCCCGACCGCCTTGTAGTCGACGTTGCCCAGGGCGACGAGACCGTCGACCATGGCGTACGCGATGCCGTACTCGTACGGGGCCTCGTCGAACGGGGCCTGGTGGTAGATGTGCCCGTCGCGCAGGTCGGCCGCCCACCCGGGGACGAGCTCCATGACGTAGAACGGCGCGCCGATCACACCTGGGTCCTCGCAGCGCCCGAAGCAGTGCGGGTGCGGCACGTCCGTGCCGTTGAGCGCGGCGAGGACACGGGCCTCGCGCAGGACGGACTTCTCGCTGTTGGGCGGCGGGACGGCCGGGGGGCGGCGCAGGATCATCGGGCCCGCACCGCGTTCGAGCTGCAGGATGACGTTGCTCGTCCCGCCGTGGATCATCCTGGCCGACAGTGGCCCGGTGCCGAGCTCGGGGATGTGTTCGTCGAGCCAGCCCGTCAGCGCGTCGAGGTCGACGAGGCCGTCGAGACTGAGGGCTGTCTGCTCCGTCGTCATGCCAGCAGTCTGGTCGGTCCGTCCCGCCCGACTCGCACCGTTCACCGGACTCGCGGCCTCGTTCTGGTCCGGATATTGGTCGCACGTGCGACTAATATCCGGACCGAAACCGGTCAGCGGAAGTCACGGCTGGCGTGGATCGTGGAGCCGGGGAGGGCCAGCGGCGCGAGGTGGTCGGCGACGATGTTGATGACGCCCTCGCTGCGCTCGAGGCGGCCGCGGATCGTCATCGCCGGCGCCTCCCGGGCCACCCGCCGGAAGCGGGCCCAGCAGCCCTTCGACACCACGACGTTGATCAGACCGGTCTCGTCCTCCAGGTTGAGGAACGTCGTGCCCTGCGCGGTCATCGGGCGCTGGCGGTGGGTCACGACGCCGGCGACCACGACCCGCGACCCCGGGGCCTGGTCCCACAGCCCTCGTGACGTCACCACGCCGAGCTCGGTGAGCTGCTGGCGCAGGAAGGTCGTCGGGTGGCCGTCGGGAGCGACCCCGGTGGCCCACAGGTCGGCGACGGCCTCCTCGACCGGTGACATCCCGGGGAGGCGGGGCGCGACGGCGCCGGTGACGACGCCGGCGAGCCGGTCGGGGCGGGACTGGACGACGGCACCGACGGCCCACAACGCCTCGCGCCGCGGCAGCCCGAAGCACTCACCGAACAGCCCACCGGTGGCCATCGCCTCCAACTGACCGAGGGCGATCGTCGGCACCCGCCGCACGAGGTCCTCGAGGTCGCGGTACGGCCCGTTCCCGACCCGCTCCCCCTCGATCGCCTCGGCCAGGCCCGACCCGATCCCCCGTACCGACCCGATCCCCAACCGCACCCCCGGCCCCCCCATCCGAGCGTTGACGGTCGACGGAGTGCCGGAGGGCGTGTTTTCCGGCCCCTGGCACTCGGATGACCCCTGGCACTCGGATGGCTCCAGCGTGGCCGTCGCCAGGGAGGCGTTGAGATCGGGGGTGCGCACGACGACGCCGTGGCGCCGGGCGTCACGGACCAGCGTGTGCGGGCTCCAGAACCCCATCGGCTGGGCGTTCAGCAGAGCCGCGCAGAACGCCGCCGGCTCGTGGTGCTTGATCCACGACGACGCGTACACGAGGTAGGCGAACGACACCGAGTGCGACTCCGGGAAGCCGTAGTTGGCGAACGCCTTCATCTTCACGAACAGCTCGTCGGCGATGTCGCCGACGATCCCCTTGGCCGCCATGCCGGTGTAGAGCCGCTCCTTCAACCGTTCCATCCGCGCCGCCGAGCGCTTCGACCCCATGGCCTGGCGCAGCTCGTCGGACTCGGCCGGCGTGAACCCGGCGACGTCGATCGCCATCTGCATCAGCTGCTCCTGGAACAGCGGGACGCCGAGCGTCTTGGCGAGGCTCTTCTCCAGCAGCGGGTGCAGGTACGTGACCTCCTCCTGGCCGTTGCGCCGACGGATGTACGGGTGCACCGACCCACCCTGGATCGGCCCGGGCCGGATCAGCGCCACCTCCACGACGAGGTCGTAGAACTCGCGCGGCTTGAGCCGGGGCAGCGTCGCCATCTGGGCCCGCGACTCGATCTGGAACACGCCAACCGTGTCGGCCCGGCAGAGCATGGCGTAGACCTCGTCCTCCTGCGGGATCGTCGCCAGGTCGACCTCGTAGCCGCGGTGCTCACGGATCAGGTCGACGGCATAGTGCAGCGCCGACAGCATCCCCAGCCCGAGCAGGTCGAACTTCACGAGGCCGGCCGCCGCGCAGTCGTCCTTGTCCCACTGCAGCACCGAGCGGTCCTCCATCCGCCCCCACTCGACCGGGCACACCTCGATCACCGGACGGTCGCAGATCACCATCCCACCGGAGTGGATGCCGAGGTGCCGCGGCGCGTCCTCGATCTGCCGGGCGAGGTCGAGGACCGGCTCGGGGATGCCCTTGTCTGATGCGGCCGGACGGGTCTCGGCCTGCTCCCGCATCGTCGTGTCGACGTTGCCCCACCCGTCGACCCGCTTCGACCACGCGTCCTGCTGACCCGGGGAGTGGCCGAGTGCCTTGGCCATGTCGCGCACCGCGGAGCGGGCCCGGTACGTGATGACGTTGGCGACCTGCGCCGTGTGGTGGCGGCCGTGCTTGGCGTAGACGTACTGGATGACCTCTTCGCGGCGGTCACTCTCGATGTCGATGTCGATGTCCGGCGGGCCGTCGCGCTCGGGTGACAGGAACCGCTCGAACAGCAGGCCCAGCGTCACGGCATCGGCGGCCGTGACCCCGAGGGCGTAGCAGACAGCCGAGTTCGCCGCGCTTCCCCGCCCCTGGCAGAAGATGTCCTCCCGGCGGCAGAACTCGACGAGATCCCACACGACGAGGAAGTAGCCGGCGAACCCGAGCTGCTCGATGATCCCCAGCTCGTGGTCGATCGTCGTCCACGCCCTGGCCCGCAGCGACGTCGTGTCGCCCGGCTCGGGTCGCTCGCCATAGCGGCGCCGGGCCCCGGCGGCCACCAGGTCGCGCAGGTACGCCATCTCGCTGAGGCGCACGCCGTTCTCGACGGGGCACTCGAACGGTGGCAGCGACGGGGCGACGAGTGACAGGTCGAAGGCGGCGGCCCGGCCGATCTCGGCGGCCAGCCCGACGACCCCGGGGTAGCGGGCGAAGCGGCGGCGCTGCTCGGCACCCGAGCGGAGGTGGGCGCCAGCTGCGGCCGGGAGCCACGGATCGATCTCGGACAGGCTGCGACGGGCCCTGACCGCGGCGATGGCCGTGGCCAGCCGACGCTGGGCCGGCGTCGCGTAGTGGGCATTGGTCGTGGCGATGCAACCGACGTCGCTGCGCACGGCCAGCTCGGCCAGGGCATCGTTGCGGGCCGAGTCGAGCGGGTCCCCGTGGTCCCAGAGCTCGACGATGACGCGGTCGCGCCCGAACGCGTCGACCAGCCGCTGCAACTCACGTCGGGCGGCGGCCGGGCCGTCGTCGACCAGCGCCCGCGGGACCGAGCCCTTGCGGCACCCGGTCAGCACCCAGACGTCGCCGACGGTGTTGCGGGCGACGTCGGCCAACGTGAACTGCGGCACCCCCTTCTCCCCGGCCAGGTGGCCGAGGCTCAGCGTGCGCGACAACCGGGCGTAGCCCTCGGGACCATCTGCGAGCAGCAGGAGATGGTCGCCGGGCGGGTCAGGGGCGTGGGTGTCGGGGACCCGGCCGGTGGCGACCTGGGTCGTCGTGTCCGCCTCGGAACGGGTGACGAGCAGGTCGGGGGCGAGGCCGGGGGTCAGCGTGATCTCGGTCCCGAACACGGTCGGCATCCCGACCGCCCGGGCGGCCTCGGCGAAGCGCACGACGCCGTAGAAGCCGTCGTGGTCGGTGAGGGCCAAGGCCTCGAGCCCCAACCGAGCCGCCTCGGTGGCCAGCTCCTCGGGGTGGGACGCCCCGTCGAGGAACGAGAAGTTGGAGTGGCAGTGGAGCTCGGCGTAGGGCACGGTGCCGGCCCGCCGCTCGGTGCCATCGACATCGTCGGGGGCGTGGAACGGTTGGCGTTTGCGGCTCCAGGCCGGCCCGTCACCACCGGCGTTCCATGACGGGCTGCCGGCGGCGCGCCCGTCGCGCCCCCTCTTGCCCGAGAGCGCCGCCTCCAGCTCGCTCCACGTCCACGACGGGTTGTTGAAACCCACCGACGCAAGTATCGAACACCTGTCTGACGAACGCAAGTTCGACCAAGGACCCGGCCGGTCGGCCTCCCGTCACGCACCGAAGCGAGCCGCGAGCGCGCCGAGCACCCCGGCCATCCCCGGCTCGGCCAGGCCCGGCGCATCGGCCCAGGCGACCCAGCGGACGTCCTGGCTCTCCTCCGGCGGCGGGGTCGGGTCGGCGTCACCAGCTTCGAACAGGTAGCGCAGGTCGAGGTGGGTGTGACCCCGGCCGCCGGCGTGCACGTCGACGTGCGCCAGCTCGATCCGGCCGCCGAGGAACTCGACGGGTAGCCCGGTCTCCTCGATCGCTTCGCGGCGGGCGCCATCCCACGGCGCCTCGCCCGGATCGACATGACCGCCGGGCTGGACCCAGATCCCGAGCCGACGGTGCAGCAGCAGCACGATGCCGCGACGGCCGACGATGAACGCCGAGCCCGTGATGTGCACCGGATCGGCGCGCTCGTCGAACGGCCGGGGCAGGCGGGCGACCTCGGAGCGGAACTGCTCGATGCTGCCCCGCTCCTGCTCGTCGACGGGCGTCAGCGCATCGATGTCGTGGAGCACGCGCGCCACGAGCTCGACATCGTCGACATCGATGTCGTCGGCGGGTCCCACGGGCGGCGACCGTACCGCCCGATCAGTTCCCCGACGGCGTCGGCGTCAGCGGGTGGCCGGTGGCGACGATGGCCACCGGCAGGGCGCCGTCGGGGCGCGTGGTGCGATCGGCCACCCGCTCGACGTAGCGGTCGACGATGGCCATGATCTCCTGGCCGACCGAGCGCAGTTCGTCGTCGGTGAGGTACACCAACGTGTCGAACGTGAACGCCGCCTCCCGCCAACCCTGGGAGTACGTCGCCCGCGTGGCCTCCCACGTCTCGCGCCGGTCGATCGCACGCTGGGCCAGGTGACGCGACAGGCTCTGGGCCACGGCCGCGGTCGCCGCGTCACCGGCGTCGTCGTCCCAGGAGTGCCCGGGCGACACCCGCCGCCACGGGCGCTGTCGACCGCGGCCACCCGGCGCTTCCTCCACGAAGCCGTGCTTGGCCAGCGTGCGGAGGTGGAACGAGGCGTTGGCCGGTGACTCGCCGAGTGCCTCGCCGGCCGCAGTCGCGGTCATCGGCCCGTCCCGGCCGAGCAGGTCGAGCAATGCCACCCGCACCGGGTGGGCGAGGGCCCGCATCTCCATGGCGTCGGTGACCCGGCGCCGCTCGACCGGCGCGACGAGCTCAGTCCGCCGGTCGGCGCGTGCAGTGCGCTCGCCGACCTCCTGGCGGGCGAGGTCGATGTTCGCGAAGGGGTGCACGGCGACTCCGTGCAGTGAGGCGGGTCAGGTGACAAGAACTATTTCGGAAAGCACTGTTGTCAACGCTCGCCGGGATCGCCCTTCTCCCGGAAGAACCGGCCAGCGGCGTCGGTGAACGGGCGCAGCTCGAGGCCCATGTAGCCCGGGGTCGCCGGCCCCCAGCGGATCGCCTCGCGCTTGGCCATGTCGGCCTGCAGCTCCAGGTAGCCGAGCGTCGTGCGGACGCCCCGGCGGGCCATCCCGGCGATCGTCGTGGCCATGGTCAGCGCCTCGGCGAGCAGGTCCTCGACGGGCACGGCCCGATGGACGAGCCCGATCTCGGCCGCCCGCGTCCCGCTGATCTCCTGGCCGAGGAGGATGAACTCCTTGGCCCGGTCGACCCCGATCAGTCGGCTCAAGCGCGCCGCCGCACCCCACGCGCCGATGCCGAGGCCGGTGCGCTTGAGGTGCCAGTCGCTCAGCCGCGCGTCGGTCGCGGCGATGCGCAGGTCGCACGCCAGCACGACCTCCAACGCTCCGGTCGTGCAGGTGCCGGCGATCGCGGCGATCGACGGCTTGAGCATCTCGTCGATGCGGTCGACGACCTTCGCCGGATCGACACGGCCCTGCCGGGTCCCGGCCTCCTTCATGTCGGCACCGGCGCTGAACCACGGCCGCCCGTCCGGCCGGGGCGCGCCGGTGAGGATCCACACCCGGATGTCGTCGTCGCGTTCGATGCGGTCGAGCACACCGTCGAGCTCGTCGAACAGCTGACGGCTCAACGCGTTCGCAACCTCGGCCCTGCGCAGCGTGACGAGCGCGACGTGGGGAGCCGGTAGCTCGAAGCCGAGCGCCGTCAACGCGGGCCCATCACCCATCCGCGCTCAGCCTTCGGCCGTGCCCAAGCGGTCCATCTCGTAGGTGATCATCTCCTCCATCGTGTCGACCGGTGGGGTCGGCAGGGTGACGGGCTGGTCGCGTGTGGGCAGCAGGACGACGGCGAAGCCGGGTGAGGTGGTGACGCCGCGTTGGTTGACGCACTTGATCTCGAGGTGGACCTCGTTGCGGCCGTCCTCTTGGCGCTTGTCGACGACGTGGCCCGACAGCCATGTCGTGTCGCCCTGGAAGTTGAACCGGCGGTGCTCGCACGACAGCTTCCACAACCAGGCGTCGTCACCCATCCAGTCGGTGACGAGGTGGCACAGCCACGTCTCGCGCAGACCGCCGTAGTCGTAGGACGTGGGCAGGCCCAGCTCCTGGGCCCGTTCGGGCTCCCAGTGCAGCCGCTGCACGGTGTCGGGGACGTTCAGCGAGTTCGGCGGGTACAGGCCGGGCGCCTTCTTGCGGATCAGGTAGGAGAGGCGATGGGCGCCGGGCGGCGTCAACTGCATGCCCCAGCCGAGGTGCCAGACGATGATGTCGGTCGTCTTCAGCGGGCCCTTCACCTTGGGCTGCAACTCGTCGCCGATGTTGACGTCTTCCCAGTAGCGCGGTTCGCTGCCGCGGCGGGTCTCGGCCTCGTAGCAGGCGTCGATCTCGGCCAGCTGCTCGGGCGTGTACGGATCGGCGGTCAGCTTCTCCTTCTTGCGCTCCCGGCTGGTGTGACGCTCGGCGTTGATCCACGTGCCGCGCTGCGTGGCGTGCAGCTCGCCCTGCGGGTTGGCGAAGATCGTCTCGTTCGTGACGTGGCCGGTGCGACCACCGAACTCGGAGCGCTTGTCGCGGACGCCGGCCTGGAAGCGCAGCGACTTCAAGCGGTCGCGCAGCTGCAACGGGCGCCACCACTCGAACTCCATCACGGCCTGGTACGACCCGAGACCGGCGAACGGATCACCTTTCAGCAACGCCTTGATCTCGGGCGGCGTCGGACGCGGCGCGGCGTCCTCACCCATCGTGTAGAGGAACGTCGGCGGCGCGATCAGCCCACCCCAGCGGGACTTCGCCGCGTACTCCTCGTCGCAGTACAGCGGGTTGTCGTCGCCGTAGCCGTACGCGAAGTGGCGCAACCCGTCGACCGACACCTCGA
>JBEVOM010000160.1:0-50449 GCA_040507575.1 Ilumatobacteraceae bacterium | reverse complement strand
ACCGTGCGCGCCCAGAATCGCCGACCTGCCGCTGCGGGCTGCTCAGAAGTCGGTGCCGCCGTCGATGTTGATCGTCGCCCCCGTCGTGTAGGCGGCCCGGGGCGACAGGAGGAACGCCATCAGCTCGCCGAGCTCATGGGGCTCGCCGAGGCGCTGGAGCGCCACCGGCATCTTCCACTCGTCCAGCAGCAGGATCCGTTCGACCTCCTCCTCGCTGCGCCCTTCGGCTGCCGCACGCTCCTCGATGAGGCTGCGGACGACAGCCGTCTTGACTGCTCCCGGGCAGACGCAGTTGGCCCGCAGTCCCTGCGGGCCGTACGTCGTGGCCATGTTCTTGGTGAAGTTGGCGACCGCGTGCTTCTGCGCCGAGTAGGCGGCGAGGAACGCCTTCGGGGCGTGGATCGAGTACGCCGACGTCGTCACCACGGAGCTGGCACCCGACGCCAGCAGGTACGGGAGGGCGGCCCGGACGCTCCGCACGACCGACATGAAGATGTTCTGGTAGACGGCCTCGAAGTCGGCGTCGCTGGCCTCCGTGACCATGCCGTTCGTCGAGACCCACCCCGCCGTCGTCAGCAACCCGTCGAATCCACCGAACGTCGACGCGGCCCGTTCGATCGCCACTTCCACCTCACCCGGCTGAGAGGCATCGGCGCCCAGCCCGAGGGTCTCCCCGCCGGTCTCCTTGGCCAACGCCTCGGCGGCATCGCCGGCCGAGGCCTCCGACCGCCCGATGAGCGCCAGTCGGGCGCCGTCGGCCGACAGGATGCGGGCCGCCTCGTACCCCATGTCGCGGCTGCCCCCGACGATGACGAACGCCTTGCCTTGTACGCCGAGGTCCATGTCTTGCTCCTTGGTTGTGGTCGGGTCCCGGCGACAATCTCGCGCGAGACCGGCGCCTGACGATCAGCGGGCGACGCGACCCGAGACCGCGGCGCCGACCCGGCCGGCTCATCGGCGCGTCAGCCGGCGTCGACGGACTGCACCGACCCATCGGCGCCCAGCAGGACGTCCAGCGTGCCGCCGTTCTCGGACTGCACGCCGGCGCCGTACTGGACAGCGCCGGCGGGGCCGCCGACGACCGTGAACAGCACGATGTCGGAGTCGGGCAGCTCGTCGGTGACCCCGTCGAGGATGGTGGACGGGTCGAGCGTCACGGCGGCGGTCGCGAACGTCGCCCCCTCGGCCGTCGTCGGCTCCGATGGCGTCCCGAGCTGGCCGCCGACCCACACGTATGGCACGACCATCGTGGCGTTGTCGGTGGCGACGAACAGGTTGACGACCTGCGGCGTCGCGTTCACCTCGAAGTACTGCTGCGGTCCGCCCAGCGATGCGTCGACGGCGGCCATCGCGGGGGTGATCTGATCGACCAGCGGCCGCACGGGGTCCCCGTCGCCGTCGCCACCGCATGCCGCGGTCGCGAACATCGCGGCGGCGACGAGCCACCGCCGCACGTTCCCGACGGTCACGCCTCCATGACCACCGGCACGATCATCGGCCGGCGCCGGGTCCGCTCGTTGACGAACTTCCCGGCGGCCCTGCGCACGTCGCGCTCCAACGCCTCGACGTCGCGCACGCCTGACGCGAGCGCGGCCTCCACCGCCTTGGCGATCGTGTCGCATGCCTCGTCGAGGAGGTCTTCGGCCTCGGGCGCGTACACCCAGCCGCGGGTGATGATCTCGGGGCCGACGAGCACCTTGCCGGTCTGCGAGTCGACGGTGACGACCACGACGACGACGCCCTCGCTGGCGAGCACCCGGCGGTCGCGCAGCACGCCGGAGCCGACGTCGCCGACGATCCCGTCGACGTAGAGGTAGCCGGCCGGGACGCGTCCGGCCTGAGCGACGCCGCGATCGGTGATCTCGAGGACGTCGCCGTCCTCGCAGACGATGACGTGGTCGTGGGGCACTCCCATCACCTCGCCCAGGTGGGCGTTGGCGACGAGATGGCGGAACTCGCCGTGGATCGGGACGTACCACTCGGGCCGGGCGATCGACAGGTACGTCTTCAGCTCGTCGGCCTGGGCGTGGCCGGTGGCGTGGACGTCGACGATGCCCGAGTGCACCACGATCGCCCCGGCTCGCAGCAGACCGTCCATCACGCGGTTGACGTTGCTCTCGTTGCCCGGGATGGCGTGGCTGGACAGGATCACCGTGTCGTGCTCGGAGAGCTTGACGAACCGGTTCTCGCCGCGCGCCAGCAAGGCCAGTGCGGACATCGGCTCGCCCTGCGACCCGGTCGAGATCACGCAGACCTCACCCGGCGGCAGGCGGTCGATCTCCTCGATGTCGATGAAGGCGCTGGCCGGGATGTCGATGACGCGCAGGTCGAGACCGAGCTGAACGTTCTTGCGCATGCTCATGCCGAGCGTCGCCACCCGCCGGCCGCTGTCGATCGCCGCGTCGGCGATCTGCTGGATGCGGTGGAGGTGACTGGCGAAGCTGGCCGTGATGATGCGGCGGTCGCGATGGCTGGCGAACAAGGATCGCAGGACACCGCCGACGCTCCGCTCGCTCGGCGCGTACCCCGCCTCCTCGGCGTTGGTGGAGTCGGCCAGCAGCACGCGGATGCCCTCGGTCTTGGCCAGCTGGCCGATCCGGGCGAGATCCGTGCGACGGTCGTCGACGGGTGTCAGGTCGAGCTTGAAGTCGCCGGTGTGCAGCACGACGCCCTGCGGCGTGTGCACGGCGACGGCGTGTGCGTGCGGGACGCTGTGGGTGACCGGGATGAACTCGACGTCGAACGGCCCGATCATGAGACGGCTGCCGTCGGCGACGGCGTTCAGCGTCGTGCGGCCGAGCAGCCCGGCCTCCTCGATGCGGTTGCGGGCGAGACCGAGCGTCAGCGCCGAGCCGTAGATCGGGAAGCTGACCTCGCGCAGGAGGAACTGGATGCCGCCGACGTGGTCCTCGTGACCGTGCGTGGCGACCAGCGCCTCGATGCGGGCCGCGTTCTCACGGAGGTACGTGAAGTCGGGCAGCACGAGGTCGATGCCGTGCATGTCGGGGCCCGGGAACATCAGGCCGCAGTCGATGAGCAGGATGCGACGGTCGTCGCCGATCCCCTGCTCGATCGCCATGCAGTTGCGACCGATCTCCCCCAACCCCCCGAGGAACACGATGCGTACCGGATCAGCCATGGGTCATCCTCACGTTCTGGGCGCCGTCGGCATCGACCGTCGGCGCGGCGCCGCCGCGCGGGGCATGCTCACCCGCGTGCGCCGAGCAGGTTCCGATGGACCTCGGCCGCGGCATCGGGGAGCCACGGTGGATCGGCGTCCATCGGTGGTCGGCACCGACCGGCGGGCTGACCGAGGTGGCGCAGCATGGCCTTGGCCGGAGCCGGGTTCGGGGCGTCGTCACCCGTTTCGAACGCCCAGCTCTCGAGGAGCCGGGCGTTGACGGCGCGGGCACCGGCGGTGTCGCCGGCGCTCCAACGGTCGAACAGCTCGACGACGTCAGGCGCGCACCAGTGGGTGGCGACGCCGATCAGGCCGACAGCTCCGACGGCGAGGAGCGCCAGCGTCAGCGCGTCGTCGCCGCTGTACACCTCGTAGTCGGTGGGGGCGACGGCGACGAGGCGGGCGGTCTCGGCCGGGTGGCCGGCGGCGTCCTTCAACCCGACGATGTTGTCGACCTCGTGCGCCAGACGGGCCAGCAGCTCGGTGGCGATCTTGCGTCCGGTGCGGATCGGGATGTCGTAGATGACGACCGGCAGGTCGGTGGCATCGGCCACGGCCCGCAGGTGGACCTCGATCCCGGCCTGCGAGGGTCGGTTGTAGTACGGGCACAGCGCGAGGACCCCGGCGATGCCGAGCTTCGAGGCCTCCGCCGTCAGGTGCACCGAGTGTGCGGTGTCGTTGCTGACCGAGCCGGCGAGCACCGGGATCGTGACGGCGTCGGTCACGACCTCCCACAGCGTGAGCTTCTCGGCGTCGGTGAGCGTCGGGGACTCCCCCGTGGTGCCCGCGACGACCAGCCCCTCGTTGCCCTGCTCCTGCAGCCAGCGAGCGAGCGTGACCGCGCCGTCGACGTCCACCGAGCCGTCGTCGGCGAACGGCGTGACCATCGCCGTGAGGACCCGTCCGAAGCGTGGCATGTCCCGAAGGCTAGGCCACGTGCCCGCTCAACCTCCGCTCCCCTTCGCGCCCCAGAACAGGATCCGCTTGAACGGGTAGAAGTACGGCGACCGGTCGCCGAGCGCGGCGACCAGGCGGCGGCGGTACTCGGCGACGAACTCCTCGAACAACTCGGGTGACATGCGGCGCGAGAACCGGGTCAGCGTCGTGCCCCTGACCCACTCGACGACATCGGACGTGCGCGGCAATGCGTGCCCGTACACCTGCAGCCGCACGTGCTGACGGGCCGCGCCGAGCTGGTCGAGGAGGATGGCGTACTGCTCGGGGGCCAGGACGTTGGCGGCGACCTGGTCGGGCGGCACGACACCGAGCGCGCTGCGGAACGGCTCCTCGGACGCCAGTCGACCGGCCAGGCGGTGCGACGGGTGGTCGGCGTTGCTCGGGATCTGGACGGCGAGCTGACCCCCCGGCCTGACGGCCGCCCACCACCGCGTGACGACGCCGACGTGGTCGGGAACCCACTGCAGCGCGGCGTTGGAGAACACGAGGTCGTGGTCGGGACGCGACGTCCACGACGAGACGTCGCCGTGGACGAACGTGAGCCCAGGCCGTGCGGGGAGCTCGGCTGCGGCGGCGAGCATCGCGGAGGACGAGTCGACGCCGGTGACATCGGTCGCACCGACGCGGTCGGCGAGGGCGACGGTCCACGATCCCGTCCCGCAGCCGAGATCGACCATCCGGCGGATCGGGCGATCGTCGAGCAGTCCGGCGAGGTCCCAGAACGGCTGAGCCCGCTCGGCCGCGAACCGCTCGTACTGTCCCGGATCCCACCCGTCGACGGCGTCGGGCGGGTCAGCGGTCGACGGCATGCGGCTCGGGGTCGCGGGTCAGGCGCCGGCGACCACCGCGGGGACATCGGCGCCGAGCTCGAACTTGTCGTACTCCTCGCCGGTGTCCTCGAGATCCTCGAACTGGATGACGCCCATCTCCTCGAAGCGGTGGCGCAACCACTTGTCGTTGCGGTCGAGCAGTCCGAGCTTCTTGCAGTTCGGGACGATCTTCGAGAACAGCATCTGCTGGAACAGGTCACGGGTCGGATCGCGCATCACGACGGGGAGGACGTCACGCGGGTTGACGCCCATGCGCTCCCACACCTCCTGGGACATGAATCGGTCGCGCATCCGGACCGCAGCCTCGAAGGCGAACTCCTGGCGCTCCATGATCTCGGCGTCCGTCATGCCCTCGTAGACCTCCTTCAGGGACAGCACGCCGAACGCGACGTGGCGGGCCTCGTCGCTCATGACGTACCGCAACAGCTTCTTCAGCAGGGGCTCCTCGGTGAGCTGGTGCATGAACCCGAACGCCGCCAGCGCCAGACCTTCGACCATGATCTGCATGCCCAGGTACGTCATGTCCCAACGGCTGTCGTTGATGATGTCGTCGAGGAGCATCCGGAGGTGTGCGTTGACCTGGTAGCCGCCGCCGAGCTTCTCGTCGAGGTACCGGGCGAACACCTCGACGTGGCGGGCCTCGTCGACGACCTGGGTCGACGCGTACAGCTTGGCGTCGAACCACGGCACGGTCTCGGTGATCTTGGCCGTGCACAGCAAGGCCCCCTGTTCACCGTGGAGGAACTGCGACAGCGTCCACTTGCGGTTCTGGATGCCGAACGCCAGCCACTCCTTGTCGTTCCACTTCTCGAGCACCGTCCCGGCGTAGTGGTTGGGGTCGAGGCCGGCGGCGATCGCCAGCTGATCGCCGGCGACGACCTTCTCGAGGTCGACCTCGGTGTCCCACGGCAGGTCGGTGGTGGCGTTCCACTGCCCGGTCTTGCCCTTCTCGTACAGCTTGCGCAGTTGCGGGCGGGACAGCGAGTAGTCCCACGTGAACAGCGCGTCGGCGTTGTCCTTGACGGCGTGGAGGACCTCGTCGACGTCGGAGTTGGTGACCGAGAGGATCGCCTCGATGTCGTCGAGCTCGGCGCGGCCGAGGATCTCGTCGTTACCTCGGTGGGTGATGCTCATGGGTGATCGCTCCTCCTGGAACTCAAACGGGCACGGGGGCGTTGGCGGTGACGGTGAACGCGGCGAGCAGCGGGACGACGAACGCACGCGCCGATCCCTCGTCGCCGAGATCGACGACGTCACTCGGCGAGAGGAAGTAGGAGATCGTCAGACGGGCCAGCACGTCGAGGACGGCTCGGGCCTCGGACCCGTCGAGGAACGGTTCGACGAGCGGAACGAGGAACGTGCTGGCGAAGCGGACGATGCGCGGCAGGCCTTCCACGGTGAGCTGCCCGAGCACGGCGCCGGGCTCGGCGGCCATCATCAGTGCGAGGTGGTGGTCGGCCCGCAGCTCGCGCGTCGCCGCGACGACGGTGCGCACCATCAGCTCCTCGAGGGAGTCGGCCCCGGCCACCTGCTCGCGCAGCAGGGTGAAGAACTCCTCGAGCTGGCGCACCCGCAGCGCCTCGAACAAGACGTCCTTGCCACCCGGGAACATCCGGTAGATCGTCGCTCTCGACACGCCGGCCTCGACGGCGATGTCGTCGATCGTGACCTTGCTGATGCCCCACCGCTCCATGCAGGTGCGCGCACCGTCGAGCACGCGCGCCTCGGCACTGGTCCCCATGGGTTGAGACACTAAGACGAATTCGTCTCACCGTCAAGGGACGTCCGCGCCGAGCAGCACACGCCTTGCGCGAACCCGCAGCGTCTTCTACCTTCGCCCCACGATCACGGGGGGCGTAGCTCAGCTGGGAGAGCACGGCTTGTCGAGACGAAGGTTCGAATCCTTCCCCCTCCACCACGACCGCCGCCGGCGGTGGCGGGCGAACGTCGGCAGGAGGGTTGCAGATGGCCTGGACGATCCAGCAGATCGAGCGGACGTTCATCGACTACATGGTGCGACACGGTCACGTCGAGATCGAGGGTCACTCGGTGCGCTCGCCGACCGACGACGTGCTGTTCACGACGGCCGGCATGCACCCGCTGACGCCGTACCTCAAAGGGCTGGCGAAGCACCCCGCCGGGACCCGGCTCACCGACGTGCAGCGATGCGTGCGCACGACCGACGTCGACGAGGTGGGCGACAACACCCACCTCACCGTGTTCGAGATGCTCGGCAACTGGAGCATCGGCGACTACTTCAAGGAGACGTCGATACCGCAGTCGTTCGGGCTGTTGACCGGCGAGTTCGGCATCGACCCGCACTCCATCTACGTCACCGTGTTCGCGGGTGGCGATGGCCTGCCGACCGACGACGAGGCGACGGCGATCTGGGAGCAGACGTTCGCCGACGCCGGGGTCGAGCCGACGGGGCGGATCAACCCGCTCATCGACAACTGGTGGTCGAACGGCCCGGTCGGTCTGTGCGGGCCGGACACCGAGATCTTCGTGTACGTCGGCGATGAGCCGCGGCCTCCCTTCGCCGACATCCCGCAGTACGTCGAGATCTGGAACAACGTGTTCATGACGTTCGATCGCTCCGCGACGGGTGAGCTCACGCGGCTGGCCCAACGCAACGTCGACACCGGCATGGGCCTCGAGCGCCTCGCGTTGTTCCTCGACCACCACACGTCGGTGTGGGAGACCGACGAGCTGCACGAGCTGACGATCGTCGTCGGCGACACGCTGGGCGTCGACCCCGACCAGCTCGAGGGCGACGCCGTGCGCTCGCTGCGGATCGTCACCGACCACGTGCGAGCCAGCCTGGCCATCGCCGCGGCCGGCATCCAGCCGTCGGCGTCGCGCCAGGGCTACGTCCTGCGCAAGCTGATCCGTCGGGCCGTGCGCCACGGGGAGCTGTTGAAGGGGACCGACAAGGGCCTCGCCCAGTCGCTGATCGAGGCCACCGACCGGGTATCGGACGTGATGGGCCGGCGCTGGCCCGACGTCGGCCCGGGCGCGGGCGGGGACGTCGCCCGCGAGACGATCGACAAAGAGGCGATGAAGTTCTCCAAGACGCTGAAGAAGGGCGTCGACCACCTCCAACGGCTGGCCGACGAGTCGGCCACGTTCGACGGCGACTTGGCGTTCCGCCTCGCCGACACGCTCGGCTATCCCGTCGAGTTGTCCGCGGAGGAGGCGACGCGCATCGGCATGGTGCTCGACCCGGGCTGGCAAGCACGCTACGAGGCGCGGCGCGAGGAGCAGCGGGCCCGCTCGCGGGGCTGACGACGAACCGCGATCAGCCGGCGCGTGGCCGCGCCGCTACCGCCCGATCGAGCTCGCCGGTTCGCTGGCGTAGCTGGCCCGGGCGGTCTCGATCTCGCGCCATGCCGCGGCGCGGTCGCCGACGCCCGTCGTCGACGCGTACTTGCCCGGCTCGAGCGCCTTGTAGACCTCGAAGAAGTGGCGGATCTCGGCCATCAGCTGGTGGGGCAGGTGGTCGACCTCGTCGACGCCCTCCCAGCGGGGCTCGCCGGGCGGCACGCAGATCAGCTTGGCGTCCTCCCCGGCCTCGTCCTGCATGAACAGCACGCCGATCGGACGGGCCTCCACCCACACGCCGGGGTAGACCGGGTCGTCGAGCAGCACGAGCGCGTCGAGCGGATCGCCGTCGCCACTCAGGCTGTGGGGCAGGAACCCGTAGTCGGCGGGGTACGTGGTCGCGGTGAAGAGGCGCCGATCGAGGTACACGCGACCGTCGGTGTGGTCGATCTCGTACTTGTTGCGGCTGCCGCGCGGGATCTCGATCACTACGTAGATGCAGCCGTCCTTGGGCTCCTTGGCCATCGATCCTCCACTCATCGTGCCTCCTCGTGATCCCGCGCCGCCATGTTGGCAGAGGCCGGGCGACGACGTCTCGGTCCCCACCCGTGGCGCAGGTAGGTTGCGCGAGCATGGGCCGCTCCGCTCTCGCCCGCCCGCTGCCGTGGCTGGCCGTCCTCGTCGGCATCGTGCTCGCCGGAGTCATGACGTTCGCCTACGTCGGCGCGTTCGTCGACCCGGTCGGCGAGCTCGCCGACCTCCCCGTCGGGATCGTCGATCTCGACCAGCCGACCGAGGTGGCCGGCCAGCAGCTCGCGGTCGGCCAGCAGTTCGTCGGTCTGCTGACCGGTCCCGGCAACACCGGTGCCGTGGAGTTCGAGGTCTTCGAGTCGCGAGAGGACGCCGTCGCCGCCATCATGGACAACGAGTTGGCCGGGGCGCTGATCGTGCCCGCCGGGCTCTCGCAGCAGGTCGGCGCCATCGGTACGGCGCTCGGCAACGCTCCGCAGGCCACCATCGAGGTGATCCGCAACCCCGGTGCCGGAAGCTTCCAACCGGCCGTCGTCGACGCCGCCGCGGCGGATGCGATCGACGGGCTCAACGCCGCCGTCAGCTCCTCGATCGGGACCGCCCTCACCGCCGCTGGCGCGTCGATCGCGCCGGCCTCCGCCCGCGCCGTCGCCGTGCCGATCCTCCAGCAACCCACCGACATCCCGGTCCTGTCCACATCGGGCGGTCGTGGCCTGCCGCCGTTGTACGTGGCGGTCATGACGACGTTGACCGGCCTCGTGGGTGCCATCGCGATCCACATCGCGGTCGGGTCGGTGGCCGGGCGCGACCGGCTGGAGGCCCTCGGCCACGAGCTCGTCGTGCGGCGGGTCCCGCTGGGATCGACCGCCCGGTTCTGGCAGGAGGCCGCGCTCGTCGGCGTGCTCGCGATCGGGTCGGCCTTCGTGATCCCTTGGATGGCGATCGGTGTGCTCGGCGCGCAGGCCGACCGACCGTGGTCGACGGTTCCGATCTGCGGGCTCGGGGTGTTGGCCATCGGCTGGTTGACGCTGTTGTGCGTGACCGCCTTCGGTGTCGCCGGCGAGGTCCTCGTCGTCCTGATCACGACCATCTTCGGCGTGCCGTCGGCGCGCGGCGTCTACCCCGCCGAGGCCCTACCCACGTTCTTCGACGCCCTCGGCTCGTTCCTCCCGTTGCGGTTCCTGACCGACGCGCTCCGCAGCCTGTTCTTCTTCGAGGGTCGCTCGGCGGCCGGTCTCGGCACCGGGGTCGCGGTCCTGTGGACCTGGGCGCTCGGCTCGTTGCTGCTCGGCGCGCTCGCGGCGCGAGTGATCGGACGCAACGAGGTCCTCGATGAGGACGGGCGCGTCGCGCTGCCCGCCGCCCCCTCCTGACCGCCGCGACCCCGGCGCGCGAGCCGATCTGTGCCGGCGGCCGTCGGCGTGCCGTGGCACGGTTCGTGATGGGAACGCGGTCAGCGCGTGGCCGTGCCGTCGACGTCGACGACGACCTTGAGGGCTTCCTGGTGGGCCAGCGGCTCGAACGCGCCGGTCACGAGGCGGTCGAACGGCACGGTCGTGACCCACTCGTCCAGCGGGTACCCGCCCGTCGCGATGGCGTCGAGCACGAGGTCGAACTCGTCCCGGTAGATGTTGCTCCCGGTGACGTTGACCTCGGTGAAGATGAGGTTGTTCGAGCGCAGCGGGACCGGCCCGTCGTGGTGGTGGGCGACCACCACGACCGTCCCATCGGGGCGGGTGCCGGCGACGGCAGCCTTGAACGCCGGGCCCACCCCCGCGGCGTCGACCGCCCCTGCCGCGCCGAGACCGTCGGTGAGGTCGCGGGCCGCCGCGACGACGTCGTCGGTCGTCGGGTCGACCACGAGGATCGCGCCGAGGCTGGCCGCGACCCGCCGCCGCATCTCCGCCGGGTCGGACATGATGACCCTCACGCCCTCGCGACGGAACGTGAGCAGGGCGCCGATGCCGATCGGTCCGGCGCCGTGCACCACGACGATGTCGCCCTCGCCCGCCCGGGTGCGGTGGGCCGCTCGGCAGGCGACGGCAAGTGGCTCGACGAGCGCGGCGTGCAGCCGCCCGACGCCTGCTGGCACCGGGTGGACCATCGACCGGGGAACGCACGTGAGCTCGGCCAGTCCGCCTCCGTCGCGGTGATAGCCGTGGAACGCGATCGAACGGCAGAGGTGGCGGTGGCCGTTGCGGCAACTGGCACAGACGCCGCACGTCTCGATCGGCTCGACGGCGACGAGGCAGCTCGGCTCGATGTCGTCGACGTCGGATCCCACGTCGACCACGGTGCCCCCGAACTCGTGGCCGAGTACCACCGGCAGCGTCTGGCCGGTCAGCGGGTGCGGGCGCGGCGACGTGAAGAAGGGGCCGTGGTAGTACTCGTGCAGATCGCTGCCGCACACCCCGTTGGCGTGCACTCGCAGCAGCACGTCGCCGGGACCCGGAGTCGGATCCGGGAGCTCCTCGAGCCTGACGTCTTCGCGACCGTGGTACCGGATGGCGCGCATGGGCCATGGTGTCATACCGCCGATTTCCAGTCAGCCGAGGGGACACGTCATCCTGGGACGCCGGACGCCGGACGCCGGACGCCGGACGCCGGACGCCGGACGCCGGACGCCGGACGCCGGACACGTCAGCGTCGGACACGGACCGGACGACAACGGACAGAGGGGTGACCGTGACGCCACGGAGTGAGCTGGCGGTGCTCGAGCGCAACCGCGAGGTCGATCTGCACGACCTGGTGCAGCGCGCCGACTGGATCCGCCTGGAGACCATCCGGCTCGTCGAGATCGCCCGCAGCGGTCACTACTCCAGCGTGTTCTCGTGCGCCGAGCTGTTCGCCGCCCTGTACTACAAGGCGCTGCGCATCGACCCGGGACGCCCGCGCTGGGACGACCGGGACCGCTTCCTCCTCGGCAAGGGCCACGCCGCGATCGGGCAGTACCCGATCCTGGCCGACCTCGGCTACTTCCCGACCGAGTGGTTGGACACCTACACACGTCTCGGCAGCCCGCTCGGCGACCACCCCGACATGAACAAGGTGCCGGGCATCGACTTCAGCTCGGGCTCGATCGGCCACAACCTGTCCGTCGGGGTCGGGATGGCCCTCGCCGGCCGGCTGGCCGATCGGGACTTCCTCACGTGGGTGCTGCTCGGCGACGGCGAGCTCAACGAGGGCCAGGTCTGGGAGGCCGCCATGTCGGCTTCTCACTACGGCCTCGACAACCTCGTGGCGATCGTCGACGCCAACGGCATGGGCCTCGACGGTGACGTCGCCGACATCATGAACATCGAGCCGGTCGTCGCCAAGTTCGAGGCGTTCGGCTGGTCGGCGGTCGAGATCGACGGCCACGACATGGTTGCGATCGTGGACGCGCTGACCGACGCGCAGCACGCATCCGGGCCCCACGTGATCGTGGCCCGCACGAAGAAGGGCAAGGGCGTGACGTTCATGGAGGCGACGCCGTTCTGGCACCTCGGCTACCTCGGCCCGGCCGACAAGGCCGTCGCCGTGGACGAGATCCAATCTCGTCTGGCCGTCGGCGGGAGCGTCCGGTGACCCCCCTCGACGCCGCCAGCTGGAACATCGAGACGTCGCTCCCGAAGCTGTCCGCCCTGACGATGGGCGACGAGCTGAGCGCGATGGCCGACGAGCGCGACGACATCGTCGTGCTGACCGCCGACCTCGCGCTCTCGAACGGCACGAACGTGTTCCAGGCCCGCCACCCACGGCGGTTCTTCAACACCGGGATCGCCGAGCAGAACATGATGTCGGTGGCCGCCGGGATGGCTGCGTCAGGGCTCGTCCCGTACGTCTCGACGTTCGCCTCGTTCGCGTCGTTGCTGTGCGCCGAGCACCTGCGCACCGATCTCGCGTACACGAAGCTGCCGGTGCGCGTGCTCAGCCACCACGCCGGCATCTCGATGGGCTTCTACGGCACGTCCCACCACGCCGTCGAGGATCTCGCCGTGACCCGCGCCATCGGCGGGATGACGGTCGTGACGCCGTGCGACGGGAACGCCATCCGCGGCATCCTGCGGGCGACCGTCGACGTCGACGGACCCGTCTACATCCGCATCGGACGAGGCGCCGAGCGAGCGGTCTACGACGACGTGCCGACGTTCGAACCGGGCCGGTTCGCAACGCTGCGCAACGGCGCCGACGCCACGGTGATCGCCACCGGGCAAGGCGTCACGGCGGCGCTCGAGGCAGCCGCGTTGCTCGCCGCAGAAGGCGTCGACGTGCGCGTGCTCGATGCGGTGTACGTCAAGCCGCTCGACGCCGACGCGATCCTCGCCGCGGCGACCGAGACCGGCGCCGTGCTCACCGTCGAAGAGCACAACCCGCACGGCGGGCTCGGCGGCGCCGTCGCCGAGGTGCTCGCCGAAGCCGGGCTCGGCGTGCGCTTCCGGCGCCACTCGCTGCCCGACGACTATGCGCTCGTCGCCCCGCCCACCCAGCTCTACCGCCACTACGGTCTGACCGGGCCCGGCGTGGCCGATGCGCTGCGGACGCTCCTGGGCCGATGACCGAGCCGCTCGGGTCGATGCGCCGCTTCGACGGCGACGTCGTGCTCATCACGGGAGCCGCCTCCGGCATCGGCGCGGCCGCAGCCGCCCGATTCGCCGCCGAGGGCGCCCGGATCGCGCTCGCTGATGTCGACGGTGATCGCCTGGCGTCGTCGACGGCTGAGCTCGGGCTCGACGACTCCCACCTGCTGATCCGCGCGGTCGATGTCGGCGACGAGGACCAGTTGACCGCGTTCGTCGACGACACGGCGGCGACGTTCGGGGCACTGCACGTGCTCGTGAACAATGCCGGCATCGGGTGCTTCGGGCACGCCGACGAGATCTCGATCGCGGAGTGGCGGCGCACGCTGAACGTCGACCTCGACGCCGTCTTCATCGGGAGCCGGACCGCACTCCCTCACCTGCGCCTGACCCGCGGGTGCATCGTCAACACCGCCTCGATCTCCGGCCTCCTCGCCGATCCGGGACTCCTGGCCTACAACGTCGCCAAGGCCGGCGTCGTCAACCTCACCCGCAACATGGCGGCCGACCACGCCGCAGAGGGCATCCGGGTGAACTGCGTGTGCCCGGGTGGCATCGGCACCCCGATGCTCCGCTCGCACATGCGCGACGCCGCGATCATGGACGAGTACGCGCGGCTCGTACCGATGGGTCGGGTCGGTCAGCCCGACGAGATCGCCGGTGCCGTGACGTTCCTCGCCTCCCAGGACGCGTCATACATCACGGGCATCGCGCTGGTCGTGGACGGCGGCGTGACGTCGACGACCGGGCAGCCCAACTTCGACCGGTTGTACCGCGAGCGGGGCTGGGACGCGCTCATCCGTGAGCAGGCCCGCTGAACGTCATCGGGAGCGGTGTTCTTCCACCGATCAGGTACCTTCGCATCGATGACCCGTGACGACGCGCCGCTGAGCGTCGACCGCACCACGGGGTGAGCGGTGGGCGCATCGGCGATGCCCTGAGGACGGCGGCGTCGGCGCCGTGGCGCCGCGCCCCGCTGCTCCTGCGGCGACGTCCGGGCGTGCTGGCCACCGTCGCGGGTGCCAGCGCCGTCGTCGCCGCGGCGCTGGCCAGCGGGCCGCTGTTCCTGTCGTCCGTCGGCACCGGCTCGGTGCAGGTCCAGGCTGCCGAGCGCTGTGCTCGCGACACCGGCGCCACCTACCGCTTCGCCGCGACACCATCCGGGGTCCGGGATCCGATCCCCGATCCGTTCGTCCCGCTGGGCGACACCCTCGGGCCCGGCCGTCACTGGGCCCGGCTCGACCTCGTGCGACTGCACGGTGACGATCCGGCCCCCGACGGTGCGCCAGCCGCCACCGATGCCTCCGTCCTCGCGCTCGACGACTTCCTCGACCACATCGATGTTGTCGACGGCGAGCCCGGCCCGGGACTCTGGATCAGCGACCGGGCCGCGGCCGTCACCGGGCTCCAGATCGGCGATGCAGCCACGTTCGGCGACGACGCCGCCCGCATGCCGGTCGCCGGCGTGTACCGCGACCTCGCCGGCCCGGACATCGCCGACTTCTGGTGCGCCGACAGCGACGTCCTGCTCCCCGTCGGGCCCGACGCCGACCTGCCGCCTCCGGTGCTGCTGGCCGACCGCGGCACGATGGCTGCGCTGGCCACCGACCTCGGTGTGCCGCGGGTCCTCACGGGTTGGGAGGCAGCGCTGCGCGCCGGCGACAGCGTGGCCGACGTCGACGAGCTCGTCCAGGACCTCGCCTGCCGAGGTCCGACGGTCGACGAACTGGTGTGGTGCGCACCCGGTTCAGCGTCTCGCGAGCAGGCCGACGGGCACGACGCCGCCGCGTTCGTCGAGGACTTCTTCCAGTCGCACCTGCCGTTCGTCGCCGCCCGCAGCCGGGCGATCCAGACCTCGGTCGGGGGTGTCATCTGGCCGTTGGCCGCGTTCGCCGCGATCGCGGGCGGCGGGCTCGTCGCCGCGGCAGCGTCGCTGTGGTTCGACCGTCGACGTCGTGAGGTGCGGTTGCTCACCGTGCGCGGGGTGTCGCCGGCCGGACTCGGGGTCAAAGCCGTCCTGGAGCTGTCGATACCGCTCGTCGTCGGCGCCGCCGCCGGCGTCCTCGTCGCCGGAGGGATGGTGTCGTGGCTCGGCCCGGCCCGCGTCGTCGAGGGCACCGCGATCACGCAGGCGCTCGGGACCGGTGTCGGGGCGCTCGCGCTCGCTGTCTTCACGGTCGCGCTCGTCGTCGCAACGCGCGCCCGGAACATCGAGGGTCGGCGGCGACAGCGGGCATGGCTCGTCGCCGTCCCGTGGGAACTGCTGCTCGTCGCCGCCACCGTCGTCTCGTACCACCGCCTGGGCGAGTGGGGTGTGCCCGTGGACCGAGGGGCCGATGTCAGCACGGTGGACGTCTGGGGTCTGATGTTCCCGACGTTGTTCCTGCTCACCGTCGTCGCCGTCGTCAGCCGGCTGCTGGCTCGGTCCGTCGCGGTGGTGCCGGCCATCACCCGATCGGCGCCGATCGCGCTGTACCTCGGCGGGCGACGGATCAGCCGCTACCGGGTCGCGGTCGTCGGCCTCGCCGCGGCGTCAGCTGTCGCCGCCGGCGTGCTCGGGTACGCCGCGACGTTCGACCGCTCGCTCAGCGCGACGCTCGACGCCAAGGCGCTGACGTACGTCGGCAGCGACATCGCGGTGCGCCTCCCGTTCCGCGATCCCGTCCCGACCGGGCTCACCCAG
This sequence comes from Ilumatobacteraceae bacterium, assembly GCA_040507575.1. Taxonomy (GTDB): domain Bacteria; phylum Actinomycetota; class Acidimicrobiia; order Acidimicrobiales; family Ilumatobacteraceae; genus JALZMG01. The sequence goes on along the minus strand of JBEVOM010000160.1, from coordinate 34,387 downwards.
CCATCCACCGTCGTGGAGACCTACCGCACGGCCTGGATCGGCGGCCGCGACAACGGAGTCCGCGTGATGGCGATCGACCCGGCGACGTTCGGAGATGTCGCGTTCTGGGATGCGTCGTTCGCCGAACCGCCGCTCGCGACCATCCTCGAGCGGATGGCGGTCCCTCCGGCGGACGGCGGCGCGATCCCGGCGGTGATCGTCGGGCTCGATGTCGACGGGCCTGTCGACGCCGTGATCCGCACGACGGGCACCACCGAGGTGTCGTTCGCGCCGGTCGCGCGGGCCAGCGCGTTCCCCGGGATGAACCGCCCCCAGCCGACGGTGTTCGTGGCCGCATCGGCCCTCGACGCCCTCGACCTGCACGGGGACGTCACCGAGGTCTGGATCCGCGGCGACCGCGACCGCGCCCTGTCGGACCTCGAGGCAGCCGGCGCGACCTTCAGGGAGGATCGGCGCGTCGACGACATCGCCGACCGCACCTCGTTCCTCACCGTGTCCTGGACGTTCGGCTACATGCGATCGCTCGGCTGGGCGGCCGGGATCCTCGTGCTCGCCGGCGTCGCCATCTACCTCGACGCCCGCCGCCGCGACCGGGTGCTCGGCTATGCGTTCGCCCGTCGCATGGGCCTGACCCGGGGCCAGCACCGCCGCGCCCTGCTCCTCGAGCTGTGCGCCGGGATCGTCGCGGGGTGCTGGATCGGCCTCGCCGTGGCGGTCGTCGGCGCCTGGCTGGCCTACGACCGCATCGACCCGGTGCCCGGTTACCGTCCCGCGCCGTTGCTGCGGCCGGCCTTCGCCGTGGTCGCCGCGTTGGCCGCGGCGTCCGTCGTCGTCGCCGTCGTCGCCGCGGCGCTCGCCCAACGACGGGTCGACCGTGACGATCCCCTGGAGGTGCTCCGTGCAGGTACCTGACGTCCGCGCACCGGCGCCGGGCGTCGAGTGCTCCGGTGTCTGCGTCGACTACCGCACGGCGGCCGGCGTGGCCCATGCGCTCGTCGACGTCGATGCCACGTTCGAGCGCCAGGCGCTGTCGGTCATCGCCGGCCCGTCCGGCTCCGGCAAGTCGACGCTGCTGCGCGTCCTCGCCGGGCTGCTGCGCCCGCGCGCCGGCCGCGTCGTGCTCGACGGCACCGACCTCGCCCGCCTCCGTGACGGGGCGAGGCGCCGGGTGCGTCGCCGCCAGATGGGTGTCGTGCTGCAGGACCCGGCCGACAACGTGCTCCCCTACCTGCGGGCCGTCGAACAGGTGGAGCTGGCGGCCACGCTGCGCGGCGCCGAGACGCGGGATGCGCTCACCCTCCTGGCGACGGTCGGCCTCGCCGAACGCACGGCGAGCCTGCCCGCGCAGCTGTCCGGTGGCGAACAGCAGCGGGTCGCGTTCGCGGCGGCGGCGATCGGCCGACCCCGGCTGCTCCTCGCCGACGAGCCGACGGCAGAGCTCGACGCGATGGCCGGCGCGGCGTTGATCGCGACGATGCGCGACCTCGTCGACCGTGGCGCGACGCTCGTCGTCACGTCCCACGACCCCGAGCTCGTCGCCGCCGCCGACCACGTCGTCACGATCAGCGATGGGCGGGTCGTGGCGCCGTGAACGTGGTCGAGATGCGGGGCATCAAGAAGGCGTTCACTGCCTCGGGCGGAAGTCGCCGGGTGCTCGACGGCACCGACCTCGCCGTCGAGCGCGGTGAGATCGTCGCCGTCGCCGGACGCTCGGGCTCGGGCAAGACCACGCTGCTGACCATCGTCACGGGTTGGGAGCAGCCCGACGCCGGCACGGTCGTCGTGCTCGGCTCACCCGCCGCGCCCGACACCTTGTCGTGGCGTGACCTCGCCATCGTGCCGCAGTCGCTCGGGCTGCTCGACGAGCTGACCGTGCTCGAGAACATCACCCTGCCGGGCCGGCTCGGCGGCGGGTCGGGCAGCGAGGTCCCGGCAGCGCTGATGGGCCGACTCGGCCTCGAGGGCCTCGCCGATCGCTTCCCCAGCGAGATCTCGCTCGGCGAGCAACAGCGAACCGCGCTCGCCCGGGCCGCCGTCGTACAGCCGGCGCTCCTGCTGGCCGACGAGCCGATCGCCCACCAGAACCGGGCCTGGGCCGAGGAGATGATGGCGCTCCTCGTCGACCTGGCGGCGACCGGGACTGCGTCGTTGCTGGCGACGCACAACGAGATCGCATTCGATTCGGCCGACCGCATCCTGCAACTCGACGCTGGACGCCTGCATCTCCTGGAGCGCTGACCGTGGACGGCGACCGCTAGCCCGACGTCGTGTCGACCGTCGGCGCCTCGACCACGACGACGCCGATCATGCCGGCGGTCGGGATCCCGTGGAGCTCGCAGTAGTAGGGGTACTCCCCCGGCGTGTCGAAGACATGGCTGTAACTCTGGCCGGGGCGGAAGGACAGCTTGTCGACCCCGAACACGCCGTCGATGGCAAGGACGTCGTGGTCGTTGTGCCCAGCGTTGATCCACGTCACCGTCGTGCCGGGGGCGATGGTCACGCGGTCGGCGTCGAACGTGTTGTCGACGGCGCGGATCTCGACGACGACGCCAGTGGGGTCGTCGCCAGTCGATGCCCCGTGCACGATCGGCACGCTCGGCCCGTCGTCAGCGCACCCGACGACGCCGATCAGGGTCACTGCGGCCACACCGGCGACGGCGCGGTGCCAGCCGCTCACTCTGGTGTGATCACGTGGTCGGCGAACCGTTCGCGCAACGTCTTCTTCGAGAACTTGCCGACGCTCGTCTTGGGCACCTCGTCGATGAACACGACGTCGTCCGGGAGCTGCCACTTGGCGACGCGGGGGGCCAGGAAGTCGAGCACGTCGCTGACCGACAGCTCGGCGCCGGGCTCGACGACGACGCACGCCAGCGGCCGCTCGGACCACTTCGGGTCCGGGATGCCGATGACGGCAGCCTCACGGATCTTCGGGTGGGCCATCAGCTCGTTCTCCAGCTCGACCGAGCTGATCCACTCACCGCCCGACTTGATGAGGTCCTTCGTGCGGTCGACGAGCCGCATGCGACCGCGGGCGTCCATCGTGGCGACGTCGCCGGTCCGCAGCCATCCGTCCTCGGTGAAGCTCTCGGCGGCTCGCGGGTCGTCGTAGTACGTCCTCGCGATCCAGTTGCCGCGGCATTGCAGCTCACCGCTCGTCTCGCCGTCGTGGGGGCTCGGTTCGATCGTGCCTGGCTCGACGATCCGGCACTCGACGCCCAGCGCGGCGCGTCCGACGCCGGTGCGCAGGTCGTCCTGCTCGTCGACCGGCAGGTCCTCCTGGTCGCCGTCGAGACGGCACGTCGACACGACCGGACTCGTCTCGGTCATGCCCCACGCCTGCAGGATCGGCAGCCCGATCTGCTTGCGATAGGCCACCGAGAGCGCCCTGGGCACGGCCGATCCGCCACACGGGATCGCCCGCAGGTGCGACGTGTCGCGACCCTCCAGCTGGGGCAGGACCTGCATCCAGATCGTCGGCACCCCGGCAGCGACGGTGACCCGCTCCTCCACGACGAGGTCGGCGATCGCCGGCCCGGAGAGGTCGGCACCCGGCATGATCAGGTCGGCGCCGGACGCCACGCCGGAGTGGGCCAGGCCCCACGCGTTGGCGTGGAACATCGGGACCACCGGCAAGATGCGATCGGACTCGCGCACGCCGAGGGTGTCGACCATCATCGTGGCCATCGTGTGGAGGAACGTCGAGCGGTGGCTGTACACCACGCCCTTGGGGTTGCCCGTCGTGCCGCTCGTGTAGCACATGCTGGCGGCACGGTTCTCGTCGTCGACGCGGAACTCGACCGGTGCGGCGTCGGCCAGGAGGTCTTCGTAGCCCAACAGCTCGTGCCCCGCGAGGTCGCCGGGCACGTCGGGCGCGCTCGAGGTGGCCGGCCCGCCATCGTCCATCACGACGAGGTGGCGCAGCCGCTCGAACGTCGCCAGGAGCGGGGCGAGCAGTCCGAGGAGCGAGCGGTCGACGAAGATCACTTCGTCGTCGGCATGGTTCACGATGTACGTCAGCTGCTCGGGGAAGAGGCGGATGTTGAGGGTGTGCAGGACCCGCCCGGTGCACGGCGCGGCGAAGTACAGCTCGAGGTGTCGGGACGTGTTCCAGGCGAACGTGGCCACCCGGCCGTCCGGCGAGATGCCGAGCGTGTCGAGCACGCCGCCGAGGCGCCGGGTGCGCGCTGCCCAGTCCCCGTAGGTGACGTGGTGACGGCCGGTCGCCGTCGCCGTCGTCACCCCCTTGTGGGGGAACACCTGCTCGGCCCGCTCGAACAGGGTGGTCACGGTCAACGGCACGTCCTGCATCAGCCCCTGCATGGTGGGCGACGATAGGCGAAGCGGACAGCCGTGACCGCTCCCCCGTCTCGCCGACGGTGGATCGGGTAGAACGGCGGCCATGACCGCCCCCTCCATGACGTCCAACCGCCGGATCCGCGCCGCGGCCAGCCTGCTCGCGCTCCCGCTCGTCGCGGCCTTCACGTTCACGTCGTGCAGCGGTGATGATGACGACGACACGGCGACGACGGACGGCGGGAGCGCCACGCTCGTCAGCACTCCGGACGAGACGGGGACAGCCGTGCCGACCGATGGCACGACGGAGGGGAGCGCGGCCGGACCAGCCGACGAGGAGGCGTTCGTCGATGCCTCGGCTGCTGCGCTGGTCCTCGGGGACGAGGAGATGTCGCGCTGCGTGTCCCAGGCCCTGATCGACACGATCGGCATGGACCGCATCACCGCCTCGGGCGTGACCCCGGAGGAGTTCACCAACGCACCGACGCTGTCGGAGGTCGGTCTGGCGATCGACGAGGCGGCGATCCCGGACCTCACCTCGTCGTTGAGCGGCTGCGGCGATCTCGTCGAAGGCCTCGTCAGCGGCGCACCGTCGCAGGCCCAGGCCAACTGCGTGCGCGACGAGTTGACGAACGACCTCGCCGCCGAGCTGATCGTCAGCCAGTTGGCCGAGCAGCCCATGAGCGCGGAAGTGCAGTCGGCCAGCGACGCGGCCCGCGAGTGCGCGGACGCGGCGGCGCCGGCGACCACCGGCTGAGGCGGAGGTGCGCGGCACCTCGATAGCGTCGCCCCGGTGCAGGATCCGACCGGTGACGACCTTGCACCGTCGGAACCGATCGTCGCGCCGGTCCCGCCTCCACACGCTCCGCCGCGGTGGGCGCCGCTGACGCTCGTCGCCTTCGTCGGGCTCGTCGTCTGCACGAACGTCGCCAACGTCGTCTGGGCCCGCTGGGCGAACACCAATCCCGAAGGGCTGATGGCGCTGTCGTCACGCCAGCGCTACCTCGTCCTCGCGGTGGCCGGCGGCATCTCGCCGTTCTGGTACGTCGTGATCGGCGCGGCGCGCATCGCCGCGGCCTTCCTCGTCTGCCACGTCGTCGGCCGGGCCTACCGCGAGCAGGCGCTGTCCTGGTTCACCCGCTACCTCGGCATGTCGAGGTCGTCGCTCGACACCTTCAACAGCGGTTTCGCCAAGGCCGAGGTCGGCTTGGTGCCGTTCTTCGCCGGCAGCAACATCGTCGGTGTCCTGACCGGGATCCACCGCACGCCACCACTGCGCCTGGCCATCCTCCTCGGTGTCGGCATCGCGGGACGCCTGGCCCTGATGTGGTTCCTCGCCAAGGCGTTCGAGGACCAGCTGCTCGACGTCCTCGGATTCCTCCAGCGCTACCAGTGGTGGGCGCTCGGGATCTCGCTCGCCGCCGTCATCGGCGTCAACGTCCGGAACCTCCGCCGCGGCGACGGATCATGACCAGCATGGGTACGGGATCACCGGACCGTGGCAAGATCCGCGCATGGCAGAGATCACGTTGCGCGGCAACACCATCCACACCGTCGGAGACCTCCCCGCGGTCGGCTCACCGGCACCCTCGTTCACGCTGACCGGCGGCAACCTCGGCGACGTGAGCGTGGCCGACTTCGCCGGCAAGAGCCTCGTGCTCAACATCTTCCCGAGCATCGACACCGGCGTCTGTCAGGCCAGCGTGCGGGCGTTCAACGAACGGGCCGGTGCCCGCGACGACGTCGCCGTCCTCAACGTGTCGGCCGACCTCCCGTTCGCCCAGGCCCGCTTCTGCGGTGCCGAGGGCATCGAGAACGTGACCTCGGCATCGACGTTCCGCAGCGACTTCGGAGCCGCCTACGGCGTCACCATCAGCGACGGCCCGATGGCCGGCCTGATGTCGCGGGCCGTCGTCGTCGTCGACGCCGACGGCAACGTCACGTACACCGAGCAGGTCCCGGAGATCGCCCAGGAGCCGAACTACGACGCCGCGCTCACCGCGCTCGGCTGAGCGGAGCGATCGCGTCAGATCCCGAGGATGGCATCGAGGCCGACCGTCAGCCCCGGATGGTCGGCAACGTGCTTGCAGGCCAGGATCACACCGGGCATGAAGCTGTCGCGGTCATAGCTGTCCTGGCGCAGCGTGAGGGTCTGGCCGAGCGCGCCGAGCACGACCTCCTGGTGGGCGACCATGCCGCGCATGCGCACGGCATGGATGCGAATGCCCCCGGGTCCGAGGCCGCCCCGGGCACCGGGGAGGACCTCGACCTGCGTCGGGTCGGGGGCCCAGCGATCCGACGCCGTCGCCATGCGCTCGGCGGTCGCCAGTGCGGTCCCGGACGGCGCGTCGGCCTTGGCGTCGTGGTGCAGCTCGATGATCTCGGCCGTGTCGAAGTACGGCGCAGCCACCTCGGCGAAGCGCATCATCAGCACCGCCGTGATCGAGAAGTTGGCGGCGACGATGCAGTTCGGCCCGCCGTTGCCGAACTCCTCGGCGAACGCGCCGAGGTCGTCGTCGGTGAACCCGGTCGTGCCGACGACGGCGTGGATGCCGTGCATCGCCAGCCACGGCACCGTCCGCCGGGCCGCTGCGGCAACCGTGAAGTCGACGACGACCTCGGCGCCGGCGTCGGCGAACGCCTTCGGTTCGGCGCTGATCGCGACGCCCTCGATCTCCGCGCCGGCGGCCCCCGGGTCGACCGCCGCGACGAGCTCGAGGTCGGGGTCGAGCGCAACGGCTCGGCACACCGTCGCGCCCATCCGTCCGCCTGCCCCACTGACGCCGACCTTCATCGCGCCGAACCTAGCCGCAGGGCTGCCGACCGCCGATCGTGGCACCGGTCATCTGGACGCGCCAGGTCTCGATATCGAGACCCGGCGCGCCCGGATCGCCGACGTGCGCGCCAGCCGCGTCGTCCTCGAACGCCTCGACGAGCACGAACTCGTCCGGGTCGTCGACGCGACGCGACCACTCGAACCACAGGTTGCCCGGCTCGGCACGCGTCGCCTCGGTGAACGACCGGACGTGATCGAGCCACCGGTCCGACCAGTCCGGTTCGTCTTGAACTTGACGACGATGAAGATCACCCGGCCACCCTCGGCAGCGCGGTTCGACCGGATCAGCGGCGCTCGAGCAGGGCCCGCAGCGCGGCCAGGTCCCTCGCCACGGTCTCGGTGTCGGCGACGAAGTCGGCTTCGCCGACACCGTCGCGTCGGTGCACCGTGAACACGACGTCGCATCCGTCGGCGTTGGCGCTGACCCGCATCGGGTTGTGCACGATGTCACCGAACGGCAGCGTCACGTCGTGGTCGAGCACGCCGAACGGGTTGGGCGGCGCGAACGTGACGGTGACCCGTCCCATCGGCGAGTCGATCGCCCACGCACCGTCGATGTGCTCCACCGTCCCCTCGGCCAGACCGGTCGCCCACGCCGTCAGGTTGCGCGGGTCGGAGGCGAACTCGTAGACGTCGCTCATCGGGCGGTCGATCGTGGTGCTGACATGCGCGCTCTCGAAGACCATCGACGCAGTCTGTCGGCAACCTCCGACAGGACGCACGTCAGGCCGGAATAGGCGCCCCGACCGACGCGCCACCCGAGCGGTCGTCATCGGACACCGCTCCGACGGCGACGAGACACCGCTTGTCGGCCGATCGGCAGTCGACGGGACCGCTCGACGGCGTCGCGATCACCTGGCGCAGCACCAGCAAGGAGGACGACGGCGTTGACAGCCAGCCGCCAGGCGCGCTGTGACGAACGTCGTCGACCGCCCCGCGGGCGGGATGCGCACCGCGGTGCCCTGGCGACGGGCCCGTGCCGGTGCACCGATCAGCCGAGGCGGTCGCGGATGCGCTGCTGCCAGCCGGCGACGAGCCCGTCACCCGTCTCGCCGACCAACCTGTCGGCGAGCTCGGCGACCGTCGGGACGTCGTGGATGAGGCCGGCGCTGTGGCCGGCGCTCCAGACCGTCTTCCAGGCCCGCACCCCATCGGGGAGATCGGGCCGGAACCGGGCGGTCGGGCGGGGGAGCGCGGCAGGGTCGAGACCGTTGGCGACGATGGACGGCACGAGCCAGTTCGCGCTGAGCCCGGCGATGGCGTCCGTCTCCAGCACGTCAGCGGTCTCGGACGCGGCGATCATCTGCTTGTAGCCGTCCGGCGCCACCGACTCCCGGGTGGCGACGAACCGGGTCCCCATGCAGACCATGTCGGCGCCGAGTGAAAGTGCGCCCCGGATGCCGGCGCCGTCGGCGATGCCGCCGGCCAGCACGACGAGCCCGTCGAACCGCTGGCGCACCTGGGGCAGGAACGCGAACGGGGACAACGTCCCGGTGTGTCCGCCGGCGCCGGCGCATGTCAGCATCAGACCGTCGACGTCGGCGGCGATCGCCCGCTCGGCGAAGCGCATCGTGGTCACGTCATGGATCACCCGACCGCCCCAGGCGTGGACGCGAGCGACGATCTCCGTCGGATCGCCGGTGCTGCTGAGCACCAGCGGCACCCCGTGGGCGGCGCACCGCTCGAAGCGCTCGTCGTACGCGGGCCGACCGAGCGACGCGGCGTTGATGTTCACGCAGTACGGCCCGAACGGGTCACCGCGCCCGTCGGCCGCGATCCGGTCACGCCCGAGCTCGACGAGCCACTCATCGAGCTCCTCGGTCGACGTCGGGTTGCCGAGCTGGAACGAACCGACCAGCCCGGCCCGGCAGCACGCCGCGGCAAGCGTCGCCGACGACACGAGGAACATCGGCGCCTGGAGCACCGGCAACCGCAGCCGCAGGATCCCGCTGGTCGGATCGTCGTCGCGGGCAGGCACCGCCTGATCCTATGAAGCGGCTCGCGGTTCCCTGAGCCCGGTCGACGCGCGGGCCCGGAAGGGGTCCCGGCGCGTCGGCGCGCGCCCGTCGCTCAGGACGGCGGACCGACGGCGACGGTGACCGGGCGGGCCGCGCCGTAGACACGGTCGATGACCCGGCGGACATCGGCGTGGGTCACCTGCTCCCACCGGGCCAGCTGCTCGTCGACGGGGATGACCCGCCCGAGCGTGGCCAGCATCCCTCCGAGCCGCGACATGCGGGCGCCGGTGTCCTCGAGCCCCATCTCGTAGGCGCCCGTGAGGTAGCCGGTGGCGACCGCCAGCTCGTCGTCGGTGATCGCGTCGGCGACCAGCCGGTCGAGCTCGGCCGTGACGAGTCGGGCGACCTCGCCTGCGTGCTCGGGCATCGACCCGGCGTACACGGACCAGGCGCCGGCGTCGGCGTACGCCGACGTCGCCGAGTAGACGCTGTAGGCGAGGCCGCGCCGTTCGCGGATCTCGTCGAACAGCCGGCTCGACAGCCCTCCGCCGAACGTGTGGTTGACGACGTCGAGGGCTTCCCGGTCGGGATCGTCGCGGGCCATCGCCCGCCCCCCGATGGCGAGGTGGACCTGCTCGGTGTCGTCGTCGATGGCGACGTCACCCTCGGCCGGGCCGGGCGCGTCACGGCGCACGCGGCCGTCACCGTCGGGCATCGCGGCGAACGCGTCGGCGACGGCCTCGACGACCTCGTCGTGATCGACGTCACCGGCCACCGTGACCGTGGTCCCGCCGGTGCGGTAGTGGGCGGCGAAGAACTCACGGACGTCGGGCGGGCGGATCGACTTGACGGTCGAGCGCTGACCAGCGGTGTCCCGCCCCAGCCCGTGGTCGCCGAAGAGCTGGCGGGCCAGCGCGCGCAGGGCGACGTCGTCGGGCGAGTCGTCGTCCATCGCCAGCTCCTCCAGGATCACCTGGCGCTCGCTGTCGACGTCGTCGTCGGCGATCAGGGAGTGCGTCAGGACGTCCCCGAGCAGCTCGAGGCCGGCTGGGCCGTGACGCTTGGGCATCCGGCAGTAGTACGCGGTGTACTCCTTCGACGTGAACGCGTTGATGTCACCGCCGACGCGGTCGACGGCCCGTGAGATGTCGGTGGCCGAGCGCGTCGCCGTGCCCTTGAACAGCAGGTGCTCGAGGAAGTGGGACACGCCGGCCAACTCCGTCGGTTCGTCACGGGAGCCGACGGCCACCCAGACGCCGATCGCCACCGACCGCGCCCCAGGGACGTGGTCGGTGGCGATGGTCAGGCCGCTGGCGAGCTGCGTGAGCCGCTCGCTCATCGACGCCCGATCGAGTCGGGCGACGCGTCCCGACCGATGGTGCGGCTCGATCCGTCGGCCGCCCCGCGTTGTCGGTTCACCGGTCGAGGACGCCGTTGCTCACGTGGACGGTCAGCGATGGCGCCGACGACCGCGATCGCGGTCACCGGTACGGTCGCCACCGCTGCGTCCACGCCCGCCGTCGCGTGCGCCGCCACGGCTGTCACCGGCTGGGGCGCCGGCGCTGGCCGGACCGAGGTCCCCGAGCTCGCCGGCGAGCTCGGCATCGAACGCGTCCTCGAAGGACACGCTGACGACGTCGCCGCCGCCGTTGCCCGATGGCTCGGCGCTGACGCGCTCCGGAGCGGCATCGGAACCGTTGCCGGCGACAGGCGCGTCGGCGTCGGGGCCGTCACCGACCGGGCTCAGGCTGACCTTGCCCTTGTCGTCGATCTCGTCGACGCGGACCTCGAGCTCCTGGCCGAGCTGGAGCACGTCCTCCACGGCGTTGATCCGCTTGCCGCGGCCGAGCTTCGAGATGTGCACGAGACCGTCACGACCCGGGAGGATGTTGACGAACGCACCGAACTTGGTGATGTTGACGACGCGGCCGTTGTAGACCTTGCCGAGCTCGGCCTTCGGCGGGTCGACGATGGCGAGGATGGCCGCCTTCGCCTCCTCCATGCGCCACGCCTCGACCGCACCGATGGTGACGATGCCCTGGGCGCCGTCGTCGTCGACGCTGATGTCGGCGCCGGTCTCGGACTGGATCGTGTTGATGACCTTGCCCTTGGGTCCGATGACCTCGCCGACCTTGTCGATCGGGATGTGGATCGTCGTGATCTTCGGGGCCGACGGGGCGACCTCGTTCCTCGGTGACGCCAACGTGGCGTTCATGACGTCGAGGATCTGCAGGCGGGCCACCTTGGCCTGGGCCAGCGCGGCGGTCAGGACGTCGGCGGGGATGCCGTCGATCTTGGTGTCGAGCTGCAGCGCGGTGATGGCGTCGGCGGTACCGGCGACCTTGAAGTCCATGTCGCCGAACGCATCCTCGGCACCGAGGATGTCGGTCAGCGTCGTGTACTTGCCGTCGGCGAACACGAGGCCCATGGCGATGCCGGCGACAGGCGCCTTGATCGGCACGCCGGCGTCCATCAGCGACAGGCTGGAGGCGCACACCGAACCCATCGAGGTCGAGCCGTTCGAGCTCAGCACCTCGGAGACGAGGCGCAGCGTGTACGCGAACTCCTCCTGGTTCGGGATGACCGGGTAGATGGCCCGGCCGGCGAGGGCGCCGTGGCCGATCTCGCGGCGCTTCGGCGAACCGACGCGCCCGGTCTCGCCGTTGGCCCACGGCGGCATGTTGTAGTGGTGGAGGAACCGCTTGGTGGTCTCCGGGTTCAGCGTGTCCACGAGCTGGTTCATGCGCGGCATGGCCAGGGTGCAGACGTCGAGGACCTGGGTCTCACCACGCTGGAACAGGCCCGAGCCGTGCGCCGTCGGGAGCAGGCCGACCTCGGCCGAGACAGGACGGAGGTCGGTCACGCCGCGACCGTCGATGCGCAGGCCCTCGTCGACGATGCGCTTGCGGACCAGCTTCTTGGTCAGCGAGCGGACGGCCTCCTTGATCTCCTTCTCGCGACCGGCGAACTCGCCGTCCGGCCCGGCCAGCTCGGCGAACGCGGCGGCGACGACCTCGTCGGTCGCGGCGTTGCGGTCGGCCTTGGCGGAGATGGTCACGGCCGTGGCCAACTTGTCGGTGGACACCCGCTCGACGGCGGCGAACACGTCGTCGCCGTAGTCGATGACGGGTGTGAACTCGAGCGGCGTGATCGGACCGTTGGTCGCGATCACGCTGGCGACGAGTTGCCGCTGCAGCGCGATGGACTCCTTGATCCAGACCTTGCAGGCCTCGAGGCCGCTGGCCAGGACAGCCTCGTCGACGACCTTGGCGCCGGTGGCGTAGTACTCGAAGCTCTTCTCGGTGCCACCGGCCTCGACCATCATGACGGCGACGTCGCCGTTGTCGAGCTCGCGGCCGGCGACGACGAGCTCGAACGTGCCCTCGTTGCCTTCGGCGTACGTCGGGTGCGGGATCCAGTCCCCACCCTGCGAGTACGCGATGCGAACGGCGCCGATCGGGCCGTCGAACGGGATCCCGCTGATCATCAGGGCTGCCGACGCGGCGTTGATCGACAACACGTCGTAGGGCTGCTCGTGATCGGCGCCGAGGACGTTCGTGACGACCTGGGTCTCGTTGCGGAAGCCCTTCGGGAACGACGGGCGCAGCGGGCGATCGGTCAGGCGACACGTGAGGATGGCGTCCTCGGACGGGCGACCCTCACGGCGGAAGAACGAGCCGGGGATCTTGCCGATGGCGTACGAACGCTCCTCGACGTCGACCGTCAGCGGGAAGAAGTCGACGCCTGGGCGGACGTCGCTGGCGGCGTTGGCCGTGGTCAGGACGGTCGTGCCACCGAGGGTGGCGACGACGGCGCCCTGGCTCTGCGGCGCAAGCTTGCCGGTCTCGAACGAAAGCGTCTTGTCGGTCCCGGACACGGGCCCGCTGACGCGGATGGGGTTGGCCACGAATGGCTCCTTTCGCGCCGGGCGATCGCCCGGGCGCTGTCGAGGAGCGGCCGTTCGGTTCCCAGTCGGCGATCCCGCCGATCTGCCACGCAGATCACGGAAGGGGCGACTGACAACCGAACCTTGGGCCGCTCGCTGTTGTTGGCGAACAGGCTACCGCCGTCACGAACGCACGAGCGTCCATGCGTTTCAGTCCGGATATTGGTCGCACGTGCGACCAATATCCGGACCGAAACGAGATGACGCGGGTCAGCGACGCAGGCCGAGCTTGGCGATGATGTCGCGGTAGCGGGCCACGTCGATCGAGCGGACGTAGTCGAGCATGCGGCGACGGCGCCCGACCAGCATCAGCAGGCCGCGCCGGCTGTGGTGATCCTTCGGGTGCGCCTTGAGGTGCTCGGTGAGGTGGCTGATGCGCTTCGAGAGGAGCGCGATCTGCACCTCGGGCGAGCCGGTGTCGGTCTCGTGCAACCGGTGCTCGCTGATGGTTTCCTGCTTGACGATCTCGGCAGCAGCCATGGGGTCCACACTTCCGTTCGGTGGCCTCGCCGGGCACCGGACGGTGCGACGGCATCACGCCGAAGCCATGGCGACACAGCTGCAACGGACCGGGCAAGGCTACGGGCGCCGCCGACCGGGCACAACCGTTCGACGACTGCGCCGGTGCCGGAATGGGACTGCTCGGTACGCTCCTCACGCGTGACGGGCGCCATCGAACTCGCGGGCGTCACCAAGACGTTCGGCCGGATCGAGGCGTTGGCGCCGGTCGATCTCGTCGTCGAGCCCGGTGAGATCGTCACCGTGCTCGGCCCGAGCGGCAGCGGCAAGACGACGCTGCTGCGGATCGTCGGTGGCCTCGACGAACCGACAGCGGGCACCGTGACGGTCGCCGGCGCCAGCCCCCACATCGCCCGCTCGGCCAAACGGATCGGGTTCGTCCCGCAGTCGCCGGCGCTGTTGCCCTGGCGCACCGTCGCGGCGAACGCCCGGCTGCTGCTCGACGTCAACCGGTCCCGCCCCACGGCCGGCCCCGACCCTGTCGACCTGCTCGCCGAGGTCGGCCTGGCCCCCTTCGCCGACGCCTACCCACACGAGCTGTCGGGCGGCATGCAGCAGCGCGTCGCGCTCGTTCGGGCCATGGCGCTCGGTGCGCCGTTGCTGCTGATGGACGAGCCGTTCGCGGCGCTCGACGAGATCACCCGTACCGACATGCGTCACCTCCTCGCCCGCCTGTGCGAGCCGCTGGCGACGACCGTGCTGTTCGTCACCCACTCGATCGCCGAGTCGGTGTTCATCTCGGACCGCGTCGTCGTGCTGTCGGCGCGACCCGGACGAATCGTCGGCGTCGAGTCCGTCGACCTCGCTCGGCCGCGCCATCCGTCGCTGGAGGACGACCCCGCGTTCTTCGCCGTCGAGACACGCCTGCGAGCGCTGCTGCACGAGGGGGCCGGCCGGTGACCACCCGTCGCATCGTGCTCGCCGGGCTGGCCGGCATCGCCGTCTTCGGCGGGCTCTGGGAGCTGTACGTCCGGCTGTTCGACGTGCAGCGGTACATCCTGCTGCCACCGTCGACGATCGTCGGCGAGCTCGTCGGACATCCCCGGCTGTACCTCGACGCGGTGCTGGTCACCGCCCGGCACGCCGCCGTGGGCACGGCGATCTCGCTCGTCGTCGCCGTGCTCATCGGCGCCGTGCTGGCATCGTCGCGTTGGCTCGAGCAAGCCGCCCAACCGGTGCTCATCGGGATCCTCGTCGCGCCCTGGGTGGCCTACTTCACGTCGATCGTGCTCTGGCTCGGGAGCGGTGACTGGCCGGTGGTCTTCCTCGTCGCGTTCGTCACGACGCCGGCGTTCGTGTTCGCGACGGTGGCCGGGATGCGCTCGGCCGACCCGGCGGCCCGTGAGCTGCTGGCGTCGGTGGACGCCGGTCGCGTCGAGATCATGCGCCGCCTGCGCCTGCCGTCCGCGCTCCCGTCGATCCTCTCCTCCGCCCGCTACACCGTCGGCCTGGCGCTCGCCGCGGCGTACTACGGAGAAGGGGGCAACCTGGCCGCATCCGGGCTCGGCTACCTCGGACGGCGCTCGGGCGGGGCCGGCAGCCAGAACGCCGAGGTCCTCTGGGCGACGATCCTGGCGACCGTCGCCCTGGGCGTCCTGTTCCTCGGCGCGCTGTCGGGGATCGAACGCGTCGCTCTGCGCTGGCACGTGTCCCAGCGGGACCGGGCCCGACACGGCACGGGATGAGCCGCAACGCGCATGCGTGTGACCAGCGGCATGTCGGCGGGACCCGACGTCACGCCGGTCGGCGTCGCTACTGTGAGCGACGCACGAACCGAACGGGCCGTCCGGACCTTCTCGCTCACCGACCGGCCCGGTGCGCTGGCAGCACATCCAAGACCTAGTCGATCCCAGGAGGATCCTCCATGACGCGCCAGCGTGCACTCGTCGCATTGATCGCCCTCGTCCCAATCCTGTTCGCCTGCGGCGACGACGGTGACGATGCCTCGCCCACCGTCACCGATGCACCCGCCGGCACCGCAGCACCGGATGCGACGACGGCCACCAGTGCCGCCACGACGGCAGGCGCCGCCGGGGCGGCCACCGAGGTCGTCGCCGGCGAACCGTTCCCGTCCGAGCGCTGCGCCGAGAACGAGGCCGCGGGCACCATCACGTACCTCTCCGGATTCGACTTCGCCGCGACGGCGTCCATCATCGACGTGGTCGTCGCCGAGGACGCCGGGTACTTCGACGACCTGTGCCTCGACGTCGAGCTGACGCCGAGCTTCTCGACCGCCAACTACCCGCTCTTGGCCGCCGGCGAAGCCCAGATCGCATCGGGCGGGTCGTTCAGCGAGGTCGTCGACTTCTCGGCGGACAACGACGCCGACCTCCTCGCCGTCGCCGTGGAGGGCCGAACCGCGATCGACAGCTTGATCCTGCACCCCGGCGTCGCGGCCGACCTCGAGGACCTGGCCGGCACGACGATCGGCGTCAAGGGCAAGATCCCACCGAGCGTCGCCGCGATGCTCGCCGGGGCCGGTCTCGACGAGGGTGACGACTACCAGACGGTCCTGCTCGACGGCTTCGACCCGCTGGCCCACTGGGCCCTCGACGGCATCGTCGGCTTCCCCGGCTACAAGAGCAACGAACCCGGACAGCTCGAGCGGGCCGGCGAGCAGTTCGACCTCTTCGACCCGACCGCGTACGACATCCCGGGCTCGTTCGGCGTGCTCGTGACCAGCCGCTCGTTCGCCGACGAGCACCCGACCGCGCTCCAGGACTTCCTGCGGGCCACGATGCGCGGCCTGGAGGACGCCATCGCCGACCCGGCCGCCGCGACGCAGACGGCGATCGACCTCGTCGAGGCCAACGGCAACCCCAGCTTCCTGTCGCTGGAGGGAGAGGCGTTCCGGTGGCAGACCGACTCGGAGCTGCTGACGACCGACACGCCGACCGGCACCGGCATCGGGATCCCGGACGTCGCCGCGCTCCAGGACGAGGTCGACGCCTATGCCGCCGTCGGGCTGTTCG
This sequence comes from Ilumatobacteraceae bacterium, assembly GCA_040507575.1. Lineage (GTDB taxonomy): Bacteria > Actinomycetota > Acidimicrobiia > Acidimicrobiales > Ilumatobacteraceae > JALZMG01. The sequence goes on along the minus strand of JBEVOM010000160.1, from coordinate 17,863 downwards.
GCGGCATGGCGCCAGACGTCGCGCCGTACGTCGACGACACCCCGATCGCCGGCGTGTACGACGGTGCCGCGGTCATCTGGCCCGGCTGACCGGGATCTCCACCGCTTCACCACGGCGTCTCCATGCCCCGTGGGCCGAGCTCGCGCATGCTCGATCGTCGTGACAACGCCGACGATCTCGCACGACGACCTCGACACCGGCCTCGACACCGGCCTCGACGCCGGCCTCGACACCTACGCCCTCGGACGCTCCGACGCCGAGACGACCCGGCTGATCCGCCAGCACCAGCTGTACGGACCGATCACCCGCCAGCACCTCGTGGCGGCCGGCATCACCCGCGGCATGCGCGTGCTCGACCTCGGGAGCGGGGCCGGCGACGTCGTGCTGCTGCTCGCCGACCTGGTCGGACCAGAAGGGCGCGTCATCGGCGTCGACATCAACCCGGCGATCCTCGCGACGGCCCGTGCTCGCGTCGCCGCCGCCGGCTGGACGAACGTCGATCTCATCCCGGGGGACATCGGTGCCGTCGACCTCGACCTCGACGTCGAGATCGACGCCGTCGTCGGTCGCTGGGTCCTGATGTACGTCGAGCGGCCGGCCGCGCTGCTGGCCCGCGTCGCCACGCTGCTGCGCCCCGGCGGGATCGTGGCCATGCTCGAGAGCCTCGACCTGCGCGACCCGGTCCGCGCCTTCCCGCCATCGGCGCTGCACGACCGCATCGCCGGGCTCATGCAGCCGCCCGCCGGCGCGCCCGGGCCGACGATGGACATGGGCCTGCGGTTGCACCGCACGTTCGTGGACGCCGGCCTCGCGGCGCCGCAGCTCAGGGTCGAGGCGCCGGCCGGCGGTGGGCCCGACTGGCCGGGCTACGGGTACGTCGCCGAGACGTTCCGCAGCCTGCTGCCGATGCTCGAGCGGGTCGGCGCCGTGCAGCCGGGCGAGGTCGACATCGACACGCTCGAGGACCGGCTGCGGGCCGATGCGGTCGGCTGCGGCCGCATCCAGATCCTGCCGACGCTCGTCGGCGCCTGGTCGCGCCGGACCTGACGCGGCGACGTATCCGTCGCCGGACGCCACGCTCACCTTCAGGGGACGCACGCTCACGGGAGGGATGACGATGGGCTACGAGGTCGGGGTCGCCAGGATCGACATCACCCCGCCGGCGGCGTGGATCGACTCCGGGCGGATCTGGCTCTGGGGGTTCGGCGTGCGCACCACACCGTGCACCGGTGTCGCCGACCCGTTGGAGGTGCGCGCGCTGGCGGTGCGCGACGGTGCCGGGGCGACGGCAGTCATCGTCACGATCGACGTCGGCGCGCTGCACCCGTCTTCGACCGAGCGCATCCGCCTGCGCGTCACCGGGGCCCACGGGATCGCCGGCGAGTACGTGTGCGTGAACGTCAGCCACACCCACACGGCGCCCGTCTTCACGTCGATCCCGACGTGGCAGCCGGGCGTCGACCACGCCGATCCTGAGTACGTGGCGCTCGTCGAGGACGCCGCGGTCGCCGCCGTCGATGCCGCCGTCGCCGACCTCAGCGCGGCGACGCTCGAGTTCGGCAGGGCGACGAGCTCCATCGCCTACGACCGCCACCCGGTCGGCGCGCCGATGGACCCGACGCTCGACGTCGTCAGGGCAACCTCCACCACGGACGGCTCGACGATCGCCGTGCTGTTCACGACCGCCTGCCACCCGGTCTGCCGCGGGAGCGTCAACGTCATCTCCTCGGACTTCATCGGTCCGGCCCGCACCGCCATCGAGACCGCGACCGGGGGCACCGCGCTCTTCGTGCAGGGCTACGCCGGGACGTGTGACCCGGTGCTCGGCGACGCGGCGACCGCCGGCGCGACGCTCGGCGCCGAGGTCGGGTCGGTGCTGCTCGGCCCCATGGACCCGCTCGATGGGCCGCTCGACGCGTGGGCCTCCTCCGTCGAGCTGCCACTGCAGCCGATCCGCCCCGGTGTGGTCGCCGCCACGATCACGCGCGCCGACGAGGTCGGCCGGTGGGCCCGCTGGATGCAAGCCCAAGGTGACGCCGTACCGGCAACGCTGCCGACGCCGCTGCAGGCGATCCGGATCGGCACGGGCCGCGACGCGTGGTACCTCGCGGCGAGCGGTCACGAGGTCGTGATGGACCTCGCCGCCGCGGTGCGCGGGCTGTGGCCGTACCGGCGGGTCACGACCGCCGCATACTGCAACAGCCAGCTCTCGTACCTCCCCGGCCGGCGGGTGCTGGAGACCCCGCTGTGCACCGACTTCCCGGGGTGCAACGCCAACTACGAGGGCGGCCACGCGTTCGTCTGGTACGGGCACCGCGGCCCGCTGACACTCGACGCCGAGCGCACGTTCCTCGACGCCCAGGTCCAGTTGCTCGACGTCGGCTGGGTGCCGATCGGTCACGCCACGTCCGTCGTGGCGATGGCCAGCTGGCGGGACCGGTTGTTCGCGGCGACGTCGAACGACCTGCTGTGGTGGCGCCCGACGACGCCGGACGCAGCGGGCGTCGTCGTGCCGTGGCGGTCCATGGGGCACGCCACCGGCGTGTGCGGGTTGGCGGTGTGCGACGGCACGCTCTATGCCGCGACCACGGACGGGAAGCTGTGGCGCCGCGGCATGCACGGCTACGACCGCGGGTGGGCCCACATCGGCCACGCCCAACAGGTCGCTGCGATGACCGCGATGGAGGGCCGCCTGTTCGCCGCGACCACGAACGACCTGCTGTGGCGGCGCGACCCCGTCGACCACGACGTCGGGTGGGAGGGACTCGGACACGCCCAGCAGGTCGCCGGTCTGGCCGCCGCCGACGGCATGCTGCTCGCGGCGACCCACGACGGCAACCTGCACTGGCGCCCGCCGGTTGCCGGCGACGTCGGGTGGCGGCGCTACGGCCACGCCCAGGACATCGTCGGGATGACCGCGATCGGCGACGTGCTGTACGCCGCGACCGCCGCCGGGATCCTCTGGCGGCGTCCCGTCTGATGTCCGACGCGCTCACGGGGCGCACCTGTCGATGACCCCGGCGTCAGGTGGGAGTGGATTCTCGCTCGGCCACCTGGGCATCATGCCTGCCGTGATCGAACACCTGCGGGCCGCCTGGAACGAGATGACATCGCCCGGCGCTCCCTTCGCCATGGCGGACGCGGTGGTGCGGGGCGTCCCGATGCGGGTCTTCGACGGCGCGCCACCGTCGATGCGAGCCGTGTGGGAGATGGCCGCTGGCTACGCCGATCGCACGTACGTCGTGTACGAGGACGAGCGCTTCACCTACGCCGAGATCGCGGCGTCCGTGCGGGCACTCGCCCACCACCTGCGCGACGTGCACGGCGTCGGGCAGGGTGACCGCGTGGCGCTGGCGATGCGCAACTACCCGGAGTGGGTCGTCGGCTACTGGGCGATCAGCGCGCTCGGTGCTGCCGTCGTCGGGCTGAACGCGTGGTGGACCTCGCCGGAGATGGAGTTCGGGCTCTCCGACTCCCGACCGAAGGTCCTGATCGCCGACGACGAGCGCCTCGAGCGCGTGCTGCCGGTCCTGGACACCCTGCGGGCCACGGCGCCGCTGCACGTCATCTCCGTGCGCTCCGAGCGCCCGCTGCCCGACGACGCGTCGCGCTGGTCCGACGTCATCCACCCCGACCGGGCGCCGGCCGACCTCCCGCCGGCCGACATCGATCCCGACGACGACGTCACGATCTTCTACACGTCGGGCACGACCGGGTTCCCGAAAGGCGCCCAGCTGACCCACCGCGGGAGCGTCCACAACGTGATGCACCTCGCGTTCTGGACGTTCGTCTCGGCGGCCGCCGACGCCCGGGCGATCGCTGCCGGTGACCTCGAGGCGCCGATCGATCCGCCGGCAGCACCCGAGCAGGTGGTGTTCATGGCCCCGACCCCGCTGTTCCACGTCACCGCGTGCAACTGCCTGCTCCACCCGGCGACGCTGATCGGCGGTCGCCTCGTGCTCACCTACAAGTGGGATCCGGGCCGGGCCCTCGAGCTGATCGAGCGGGAGCGGGTGACCAACTTCTCCGGCGTCCCGACCATGAGCCGCGAGCTGATCAACCACCCGGACTGGGCGCGCCGCGACACGTCCAGCCTCACCGGGATGGGTGGCGGCGGCGCGCCCCTACAACCCGACCTCGTCGACAAGATCGACCGGTCGCTGACCAACGGGCGACCGACGACCGGCTACGGGCTCACGGAGACGAGCGGCATCGTGACGGCCAACGGATCCCGGTGGTACCTCCTCAAGCCGGCGTCGTGCGGGCCGGTGGTGCCGACGGTCGACGCCAAGCTCGTCGACGAGATGGGCGAGGACCTGGCGCCTGACCCGGCGGCGACCGGAGAGCTGTGCGTGCGCGGGCCGATCGTCGTGAAGGGCTACCTCAACCGACCCGAGGCCACCGCCGACGCCATCCGTGACGGGTGGTTCGGGACCGGTGACATCGCCCGCATCGACGAGGACGGGTTCGTGTACATCGTCGACCGGGCCAAGGACATGGTCCTGCGGGGCGGCGAGAACGTGTACTGCGCCGAGGTCGAGGCCGCGATCTACCAGCACGATGGTGTCGCCGAGGCGGCCGTGTTCGGGGTGCCGGATGAACGGCTCGGCGAGGCCGTCGCTGCCGTCGTGGTGCCCCAGGCCGGCACGTCGTTGGGCGCCGCCGAACTCCGGACGTTCCTCGCCGGCCGCATCGCGACGCACAAGATCCCGTCGTCGATCTGGTTCCGTGACACGCCGCTCCCCCGCAACGCCAACGGCAAGTTCCTCAAGCGCGAGCTGCGCGCCGAGATCCTGACGACGTAGCGGCGCCGGACCGCCCGGTCAGCCCAGCAGCTCGCGGGCGTGCTCGACGTCGTGTGCGAGCTGGATCTTGATGGCGTCGATGCCGTCGAACTTGCGCTCGCTGCGCAGGAAGTGGCCGAAGCGGACCTTGGCCTGCTCGCCGTAGAGGTCGTCGGCGAAATCGAGGAGGTGGGCCTCGAGGAGGGAGTGGTCGGCGTGCTCGTAGAACGTCGGGCGTCGACCGAGGTTGATGGCGCACGGGTGGACGGCACCGCTGGCCCGCTCGTACCAGCCGGCGTACACGCCGTCGGCCGGGAGGCAGATCGCGTTCGGCACCTCGACGTTGGCGGTCGGGAACCCGAGCAGGCGGCCGCGCTGGTCGCCGAGCACCACCTTGCCGCGCACCTCGTGGGGCCGTCCGAGCAGTCGCGCCGCCAGCTCGACGTCGCCCCCGGCCAGCGCTCGACGGATGGCCGTGCTGCTGATCGGCTCCTCGACGCCGTCGGCCCGGGCCACGAGGTCGACCGGTTCGACGACGAAGTCGTGATCGGCGCCGAAGGAGTCGAGCAGGCGGACGTTGCCGTCGCGGTGGCTGCCGAAGTGGAAGTCCTCACCGACGACGACCACCTTCACGGCGAGCGCCGCGATGAGCACCCGCTCGATGAAGGACTCCGGCGTCTCCTTCGACTGCGCCTCGTCGAAGTGGAGCACGACGGCGCCGTCGATGCCGGTGTCGGCCAAGAGCTCCAGCCGCTGCTCGTTGGACGTCAGCAGCTGCGGCGCCGATTCGGGCCGCACGATCGTGGCCGGGTGGCGGTCGAACGTCAGCACCACCGAGCGGGCGCCCTCCCGCGCCGCCAGCCGGCGCACCTCGGCGATCACCGCCTGGTGCCCGAGGTGCACGCCGTCGTACGCGCCGATCGTGACCACGCTGCGCTCGCCGGGCCACGGTGGGTGCTCGACGTCGGTGATGACCTGCACGGCCGGTGACGCTACCCGCCGGCTGTGCCGACGACCCCGGTCAGGCCGGTCCGGCCGACCGCCGCGCGGCGACGGTCAGGCCAGCACGACAGCCGGTTTTGCCGTCCCGGAGCGGAACGGCTCGTAGACGGCGAGCAGTCGGCGTCCGGGCCCAGCGAGCGCCCACGGACCGGTGCCGCCTGGCGCGTCGAGCACGCGACCGTTGGCGACGAGGGCCGCGACGTCGGCGTCGACGTCGATCACGGACATGCCGCGCACCGCTTCGAGCGGGTCGAGCAGCACGCAGTCGTCGGGGGGCGCGGCTTCGCTCAGCGTGTAGGGCCCGACCTCGGTGCGACGCAGGTTGCGCAGGTGGGCGCCGCCGCCGAGCAGGTGGCCGAGGTCGGCGGCCAGGGTCCGCACGTAGGTCCCGCCGGAACAGGTGACGTCGATCGCCAACACGCCGGGAGCCGCCGTCGCCGTCACGTCGAAGCGATCGATGCGTACCGGCCGCGGTGCCCGGTCGACCTCGATGCCCTCGCGAGCCAGCTCGTGCAGACGACGACCGTCGACGCGGATCGCCGACACCATCGGCGGCACCTGCTCGATGTCGCCGAGCAGGTGAGCAGCAACGATGCGCCGGGCGTCGTCGACGGTGACGCCGACCATGTCGTGGCTCGCGACGACCACGCCGTCGGCGTCGAGGGAGTCGGTCTCGGTGCCGAGCACCACCTCACCCGTGTACCGCTTGGTCCCGTCGCCGACGAACCGCAGCAGGCGTGTGACGGCGCCGACGCCGACGACCAGCACACCGGTCGCGCTGGGGTCGAGCGTGCCGGCGTGGCCGATGCGGCGCTCCGAGAAGCGGCGCCGGAGCATGCCGACGACGTCGTGGCTGGTGACCCCGGCCGGTTTGTCGACGACGGTCAGTCCGCTGACCGTGGGCGGCCGACGCTTGGCCATCAATCGTCGGGCGTGCGGCCGCCGGCGTTGCGCAGGATCTCGTCGATGCGCTGGGCCGACCGGATGACCTCGTCGGGCTTGAACACGAGGATCGGCGTCTTCTTGGCCCGCATCTGACGGTTGATCGACGACTGGATCCGCCGCCGGTGCTCCTCGAGCACCTCGAGGATCGTGGCGTCGCCGTCCTCACCGTCCAGCGAATCGAAGAAGACGTTGGCCCGGTTGAGCTCGTTGTCGACGTCGATGTTGGTGATCGTGACGAGCGCCAGGCGCTCGTCGTCGATCCGCACCAACTCCTCGGCGATCACCTCGCGCAACGTCTCGTTCAACCGTGCACTGCGGGGATACCGGTGCCCACCCGAGCTGCGACCACTCATCCCGATGAGGCTAACGGTCGCTCCCATCCGAGTGTCCGCTCCATCCGAGTGTTCGGCGTCGACCGAGTGTTCGACGCCCGGATGCCCCCCGCCCGACACTCCGACGCCCTCCAACACTCGGATGAGCGGGGTGCGGCGAGGGGTCAGGTGAAGTCGGGACGGCTGCGCAGGCTGCGCTTGAGCTCGGCGACCTGGGTCGTGGCGAGCGTCTCGACGGCGTCCCACAGGCGCAGCGCTTCGGCGCCGCGCGGCGCCTTGGCGATCACCGGGCCGAAGAAGCTCCCCTCGCGGCCCTCTTGACCGGGTGCGAACGTGAGGATCGGCGTCCCGACATCGGGTCCGGTCCGCGACAGGGCGAGCTCGGTCTCGGCTCGCAGGTGGGCGTCGTGGGACTCGTCGTCGAGGTGGGCGGCGAGTGCGGGATCGAGTCCGGCGGTCCCCAGCGCTTCGGCGATCAGCTCCGCCGTGTCGTTGCGGAACGCGTCGCGGCGACCCTCGACGTGGATCTGGGTGCCGAGCGCGGTGTAGAACTCGCCGACCGCGTCGTTGCCGTGGTCGATGCGGACCTGGTCGGCGACCCGCAGCGCCCGCTTCCCGGCGACGTGGGCGGCGCGGTGCTCCGGCTTGCGCTCCTTGTCCTCGTTGAGGATGTCGAGCGAGATGAACCGCCACGCGACCCGGTACGGCTTCTCGCCCTGCACGTTGGTGACCCATCGGGAGGTCAACCAGCACCACGGGCAGGTCGGGTCGAGGAAGAACTCGAGATCGTCGGGGGGTTGCTCGCTCATGCTGGTCGACCTCCGGGGTCAGGCGTCAGGTGCGGACGATCTCGACCTCGTCGAAGGTCTCGATGAGGTCGCCCGGCTTGAGGTCCTGGAAGTCGGACAGCCCGATGCCGCACTCGAAGCCCTCGCGGACCTCGCGGGCGTCGTCCTTGAACCGCCGCAGCGAGGCGATCGAGCCCTTCCAGATGATCGTCCCGTCGCGCAGGAAGCGGACCTTGGAGCCACGGGTGATGACGCCCGATCGCACGAAGCAGCCGGCGATCGCACCGACCCGCGGGACGCGGAAGATCTCGCGGACCTCGGCCTCGCCGGTGACGACTTCTTCGAACTCCGGCGCCAGCATGCCGACCATCGCCTGCTCGATGTCTTCCAGCAGCTTGTAGATGATCTCGTAGGTGCGGATCTCGACGCCCTCGGAGTCGGCGAGCTGACGGGCCTTGCGGTCCGGTCGCACGTTGAAGCCGATGATCGTGGCGTTCGTGGCGGCGGCGAGGGCGATGTCGTTCTCGGTGATGCCGCCGACGGCGCGGTGCACGAACGTCAGCTCGACCTCCGGGCGGTCCAGCTTGCGCAGGCTCTCGGTGACTGCCTCGAGCGAGCCGTGGACGTCGGCCTTGAGGACGATGTTCAGCGTCGCGGTCTCGCCCGACTGGATCTGGGCGAAGATGTCCTCCAGCTTGGTGCCGGTCTTGACCCTGGCGTCACCACGCTGGTGCTTCATCCGCAGGCGATAGTCGCGGGCTTCGCCGACGATGCGGGCGGTCTTCTCGTCCGGGGCGGCCCGGAACTCGTCGCCGGCCTCGGGCACGGCAGCCAGTCCGAGGACCTGCACCGGCGTCGAGGGGCCAGCGCTCTTGACCTGCTCGCCCTTGTCGTTGATCATCGCCCGGACCCGACCCCAGGCCGCGCCGGCCACGATCGGATCGCCGACCTTCAGCTCGCCCTTGTCGACGAGCACGGTGGCCACGGGCCCCCGCCCGACGTCGAGCTTCGCCTCCAGCACGACACCCTTGGCGCGACCGTGCGGGTTCGCCTGGAGCTCTTCGAGCTCGGCGACCACGAGCAGCTGCTCGAGGAGGTCGTCGATGCCCAGTTCCTGGGTGGCCGACATCTCGACGACGATCGTGTCGCCGCCCCACGCCTCGGGGACGAGCTCGTGTTCGGCGAGCTGGGAGAGCACGCGTTGGGGATCGGCGTTGTCCTTGTCGATCTTGTTGACGGCCACGATGATCGGAACCTCGGCCGCCTTGGCGTGGTTGATCGCCTCGATCGTCTGGGGCATCACGCCGTCGTCAGCGGCGACGACGAGCACGACGATGTCCGTGGCGTCGGCGCCACGGGCTCGCATCTGGGTGAACGCGGCGTGCCCGGGCGTGTCGAGGAACGTGATCTTGCCGCCGTTCTGCTCGACCATGTAGGCACCGATGTGCTGGGTGATCCCGCCGGCCTCGCCGGCGACGACGTTGGCATGCCTGATCTTGTCCAGGACGGTCGTCTTGCCGTGGTCGACATGGCCCATGATCGTGACGACCGGCGGGCGGGGCTCGAGGTCGGCGTCGTCGTCACTGTCGTCGAACAGCGCCTGCAGCCCGATCTCCTCTTGCTGGCCGGGCTCGACGAGCATGATGTCGGCGCCGAGCTCGAGGGCGAACAGCTCCATCTGCTCGTCCGAGAGGTCCATCGTCGCCGTGATCATCTCGCCGTTGTTCAGCAGGAACCGGATGACGTCGGCGGATGTGCGGTTCAGCTTGGGGCCGAACTCCTGGGCCGACACGCCGCGCTCGATGACGACGGTGCCGTCCGGCACCGGCGCATCGCTGCGGGTGTAGTTCGTGTACTGCGGCTGGAGCTCCTCGCGGTCGCGACGGCGCCGGCGGCTCCGGCCGCGACGTGGTGGGCGACGTTGACCGCTCGGCCGGCCGGGGCCACCACCGGGGGGACCACCGGGGCGGGCGCCCGGAGGACCACCGGGACCACCGCCGGGCCGGGGACCACCGGGACCGCCGGGGCCACCGCCGGGCCGGGGGCCACCGAAGCCACCCGGGCGCGGGCCGCCGGGGCGCGGGCCGGTGGGCCCGCCGGAGCGCGTCTGCGGGCCGGACGGGCGGGCGCTGCCCGGCGGCGGAGGGATCGGTCGGCCGGACGGCGACAAGGGTCGGCCGGGGGGCGGCGGGATCGGACGACCCGACGGCGACATCGGTCGCGACGGGGCGCCCGCCGGAACCGGCGCCGGCCTGGGTGCCGTCCGGACAGGCGCGTCGGCGCGCGCCACGGGCGCCTCGATCGGGCGGTGATCGCCCGGGACGGGGCGGCCCGACGAGATGACTCGGTCGTTCGTGATCGGGCGGGGCGACGACACCACGGGCTCGGGCGTCGTGATCGTTGCGGCCGGGCGCGGCGCCGGCTGGGGCGCTGGCTCGTCGGCGGCTGGTCGCGGCGCCGGTGGCGTGGGAGCAGGCGCGGCGGCGACCGGCTCGGGTCGCGGCGTCGGTGCGGGCGCCGGCGGGGCAGGTGCTCGTACGGGCGCGTGCTCGACGGGCGCGACAGCTGACGCGGCCACGGTCGATTCGACGACCGGCGGCGTGGCCGGCGCGGCCGTGACCGGCGTGTCGGAGACCGATGGTGCAGCCGGGGGTGTGACCTCGGTCGCCTCGACACGTTGGGGCGCCGGCGGCGCGTCCTCGGCCCCGGGCGCCGGCTCGCTGTTGGCCGGCTCGGTGGATGCCGGCTGGGTTGATGCCGGCGCGGTGGATGCCGGCGGGGTGGGCGCTGGCCCGGTCGGGGCCGGCTCGGTGGATGTCGGCTGGGCGGGCGCCGGTCGGGTGGGCGCGGCGTCCTGGGCGGCCGCTGCTGCTGCCGCGGCCTTCTTCGCCGTCTTCTTCTCGGGCTTCGGCTCCTCGGGCTGCTCGTCTCGCGTCAGGCCGTCACGGGTCGCCCGACGGCGGACCATGTCGGAGTACGCCTCGTTGAGGGACGACGAGTGGCTCTTCACGGGCACACCGAGGACACCACAGAGGTCGACGACCTCCTGGTTCATCATTCCGAGCTCTTTGGCCAGCTCGTGGACTCGCATGTTCTTCGCCACCGCGTCATTCAACCTTTCTCGTCATCACGTCGCACCCCGTGCGGCCAGCTCATGGCCGAGCACGTCGAGGACGTCCCGGCCGACCGGCCGGTGCCACGCTCGCTCGAACGCCTTTCGGCGCACCGCGAGCCCGAAGCAGTCATCGGGTGGATCGCAGAGCCACGCCCCTCGACCGACGCCGAGGCGGTCGACGACCGCCCGACCGTCGGCTGTGAGGACACAGCGTACGAGCGCCGACGCCGGTCGGCGCCGGCGGCACCCGATGCAGGTCCGCTCCGGTCCGGGGGCGTCACCCGTCAACCTGCGGTTCCCCGCCGTCGTCCGACGAGCCGGCATCGACGGTCGCCAGCGGCGCCTCGTCGTCGACCGCAGCGATCTCGTCCGCCTCGACCTCGTCCGCTTCGACCTCGCCTGCCTCGACCTCGGCCGCGCCCGCTTCGACCTCGACGGCTTCGACCGGGTCTGCGGCAACCTCGCTGCCAGCTGCGGGGGCTTCGGGCGCCGGCGCGGCCGCCTGGGCGTTCCACTCGGCCTCGCTGATGACGGAACCGTCAGCGGCGTGCCACTCCATCTCGCCGGTCGTCGTGTTCGTGACCCACTGGCCCTCCTCGTACTCGACGCCCGGGTCCAGCTCGTCGCGCCGGGCCGGGATGCCCTCGGCCAGCTGGGTCTCGGAGCGGATGTCGATGCGCACACCGGTCAGGCGGGCGGCGAGGCGGGCGTTCTGGCCTTCTCGGCCGATCGCCAAGCTGAGCTGGTGGTCGGGCACGATGACATCGGCCTGCGTTCCGTCGTCACTCACGATGACCTGCGAGACCTTGGCCGGCGACAGCGCCTTCGCCACGAAGTCCTGGAAGTCCTCGCTGAACGGGACGATGTCGATCTTCTCGCCGCGCAGCTCGTTGACGACCATCCGCACGCGACCGCCGCGCGCGCCGACACAGGCGCCGACGGGATCCACGTTGTGATCGTTGGACCACACGGCGATCTTCGTGCGGTGCCCCGGCTCGCGGGCGCATGCCTTGATCTCGACGATGCCGTCGGCGATCTCGGGCACCTCGAGCTCGAAGAGCCGCTTGATGAGCCCGGGGTGGGTGCGGCTGACGACGATCTGGGGACCCTTGGCCGTGCGCCGTACCTCGACGATGTAGGCCTTGCAGCGATCGCCGGGCTGCGGGCGCTCGAAGGGCACCTGCTCGGCCTGTGGCAGCAGGGCCTCGACCCGGCCGAGGTCGAGCAGCGTGTAGCGCGTGTCGGTCTGCTGGATGATCCCGGTGACGATGTCGCCCTCGCGGTTGGCGTACTCCTCGAACTTGCGATCGCGCTCGACCTCGCGGATCCGCTGGCTCATGACCTGGCGGAACGTCTGCGCGGCGATGCGCCCGAGCTCCTCGCGTCGGGGCGTGTCGTCGCGCTCGTTGACCCAGTTGCCGTCCTCGTCCAGGTCGTAGGCCGTGAACGTGAACTCCATCGTCTGGGGGTCGACCTCGACGACCACCTCGTCGGCGGCACCCGGCCGGCGCTTGTACGCCGACGCCAGCGCGTCCACGAGGACGTGCAGCAGCGAGTCCTCCGACAGCCCCTTCTCCTGGGCCAGCATGCGGATCGCTTCTGACATGTCGACGTTGCTCATCGGCGCGCCGTCCTTTCTTCCGACGTGTGCCGTCCCGGGGCGCGGCCGCTCCGATGAGCGAGGGTCGTCTCGATTGTTCGCTCGTTCCGCTCACTCACGTCGAATGCTCCTTCTTGCGCTTGGGGCTCGCCGAGGAGCCGGGCTTGGGGGCAGGTCCCCACTCGAAGACGGTCTTCGCCCGGTCGATCTGGTCGAAGCGCACCGTGCGCTCGACGGGGCCCTCGGGACCGTCGACCGAGACGGTCGCCGTGTCCTCGTCTGCCGCGACCAGCGTGCCGGTGATCCGGCGCTCGTCGTGCACGACGTCGGACAACCTGATGGCGACGATCTTGCCCACCTCGCGCTGGAAGTGCGCCGGCGTGCGCAGCGAGCGCTCGACACCGGGGCTGGTGACCTCCAGCGTGTAGCGGCCGGGAACGGGATCGTGGCTGTCGAGCTCGCGGGAGACGAGACGACTGGCCAGCGCCAGGTCATCGAGGGTGACGCCACCTGTCGACCCGGGCGGGGTGTCGAGGGTGACGCGCAGCGTGCCGCCGCGCTGTTCGACGTCGTAGACGTCCAGGCCGAGGTCGGAGGCGATCGGGGTGACGAGCTCGCGCACGCGCGCCAGCACGGGGCTGGCAGCCGCGGATCCGGCGATGGGCTCACTCTCCATGATCGACCTCCTTTCACGAAACGAGGCGTGGGCCAGGAGCCCACGCCTCTCGGTTACCGAACAGCACCAACAGAACGGACATCGATCATATCGTCTGAACACGGGCCCGGGAGGCCCTGGTCGGCCGCGTCAGCGGGCGGTCACCGGGCCGCTTCGAGCTTGCGGTGCTCGGCCTCGCGCATCTCGTCCGGGAACAGGCCCCCGCGGAACCACGTCGGCAGGGCGCGGGTGAGCCGGGGCGGGCCGGCGAGCACGATCGTGCCCTTGGCGACCTCGCGGTCCCAGGTGTCGATGCCGCTGAAGATGCCCGACAAGGCAGTCGTCGGACACGTGACGACGACGTCGGATTCGTAGCCGGGGTGCTGCATGCACACCGACACCTCCCCCCGGTCGATCACCATCCAGATGGTCGTTCGGACCGGCGCGGTGTGCACGAACTCGGCCACGACGCGCCCGGTCGGGAGCTTCTCGGGCACGACGAGCCGGTGCATCCACCACATCAGCGTCGTGGCGTCGATGTCCCGCGGACGGAGCTCGTTGTAGAGCCACTCGATGGACCACCGCCCCAGCGCCATCAGGACCTTCTCCAGGTCACGCCCGGCCGACGTCAGCAGGTACTCGTGACCCTTGCCGGTCGGCGACGGCCAACGCTCGATCACACCGGCGCGCTCGAGGTGGCCGAGCCTGCGTACGAGGAGTGACCTCGAGATGCCCGGGAGGCCGCGTGCGATGTCGTTGAAGCGCGTGTTGCCGAGCACGAGCTCGCGCACGATGAGCGGCGTCCAGCGGTCGGCGATGACGTCGCTGCCCATCGAGACCGGGCAGTAGCGGATGTGATCTCCCATTCCGGCATCGTCGCGCCTCGATCGACCGACCGGAAGTCCCTTTTCGAGACTGGCGAAGTTCCGATCCTGGACTAGATGCGATCGGCGCCTGGGTCCAGTGTCGTCGTCATGACCATGCAACTGGAAGACACGACGTCTCGGGCGGACGAACTGGTTTCGTGGGCCGCGACCTTCGGGCCCACCCTGCGCGAGCACGCTGCCCGGCACGATTCCGAGGGCACCTGGGTGTCCGAGTCCTTCGAGGCCCTCCGGGCCGGCGGGATGCTGACGCTCGCCGTACCGTCGGAGCTGGGCGGGATGGGGGCCACGATCCGCGAGGTCGCCCTCGTCGATCGCGAGCTCGCCAAGCACTGCGGCTCGACCGCGCTCGCCCTGTCGATGCACCACCACGTCACGGCGTTCACGGCCTGGCGGATGCGTCGCGGCCTCCCCGGCGCCGAGGCGACGCTCACGCGGGTCGCCGGTGGCGAGACCGTGCTCGTCTCGACGGGCGGTGGCGACTTCACGACGCCGCGGGGCACGGCGGTGAAGGTCGACGGCGGCTTCCGCGTCAGCGGGCGCAAGCAGTTCGCCAGCCAGTCGCCGGTCGGGTCGGTGATGTCGACCATGTTCACCCTCGACGACGCCGAACGCGGGTTGCGGGTCCTGAACATGGCGGTGCCGTTCGGCGACGGCGTCACGGTCCACGACACGTGGAACACGATGGGCATGCGGGGCACGGCGAGCAACGACGTCACGATCGACGACGTGTTCGTGCCCGACGAGCGGATCCTCGCCGACCGCCCACACGGTGTCGTCGACCCGCCCTTGCAGGTGATCTGCAGCATCGCGTTCCCGATCGTCTCCGCCGTCTACCTGGGTGTCGCCGAGTCGGCCGCCGAGGCGGCTGTCGCGGCCGTCCGCGACCGGGCCGACACGCCCACGACGCAGCGCCAGATCGGGCTGATGCAGACCCGGCTGCGCGTCGCTGGGTGGGCGCTGGACGGGGCGTTCGCCGCCGTCGGCGACGACCCGACGCCGTCGATGGAGACCGTCGCCGCTGTGATGGCCGCCAAGCGGGAGATCGCGCTCGCCGGCATCGAGGTGTGCGACCTGGCCATGGAGGCCGTCGGAGGGTCCGCCTACTTCAAGGGCTCGGTGATCGAGCGGGCCTACCGCGACATCCGCGGCGCCAAGCTGCACCCGTTCTCCCCGGAGGCGACGCTCCTGCACGCCGGCCGCCTCGCCCTCGGCCTCCCCTGCGAGGTGATCTGACGCAACTCCGGAGCGTCCGGACTCACTGCGTCCCGGGCTCAGCGCCTGACCTGTCACGCGAGCACGGGTCAGGCGCCTCGCCGCGTCGCGAGTGATCGGTGAGCGCTGAGCCCGTGGCGCAGTGAGTCCCGATCGCTCCTGGCATGATCGTCCGGTGCTGCGCATGTCGACGTTGTTCCTCCGGACGCTGCGGGACGATCCCGCGGACGCCGAGGTCGCGAGCCACCGCCTGATGGTGCGCGCCGGGTACATCCGCCGGGCCGCCCCCGGCGCGTTCACGTGGCTGCCACTGGGCTGGCTCGTGTACCGCAACGTCGAGCGCATCGTCCGCGAGGAGATGGACGCGGCAGGCTTCCAGGAGGTCCACTTCCCGGCCCTCCTGCCCAAGGAGCCCTACGAGCTGTCCGGGCGCTGGACGGACTACGGCGACAACGTGTTCCGCCTCAAGGACCGCCGCGGCAACGACTTCATCATGGCGCCCACCCACGAGGAGATGTTCACGCTGCTCGTCAAGGACCTGTACTCGTCGTACAAGGACCTGCCGCTGTGCATCTACCAGATCCAGACCAAGTACCGCGACGAGGCCCGGCCCCGCGCCGGCCTGCTGCGCGGCCGCGAGTTCGTGATGAAGGACTCCTACAGCTTCGACCTCGACGACGCCGGGCTGGCGGTGTCCTACCAGCGCCACCGCGACGCCTACATCAAGACGTTCGATCGCCTCGGCCTGCCGTACGTCATCGTGGCGGCGATGTCCGGTGCCATGGGCGGCTCGGCCAGCGAGGAGTTCCTCGCCCCGCTCGACGTCGGCGAGGACACGTTCGTGCGCACCAAGTCGGGGTCGTACGCGGCGAACGTGGAGGCGGTCCAGACGCCGGCGCCCGACCCGCTCCCCTACGACGACGCCCCGGCCGCGATCGATCACGACACGCCCGGCACACCGACGATCGCGACGCTCGTCGACCTGCTGAACGAGCGCGACGACCTCCGCCTCGACGACCGGGAGTGGACGGCCGCCGACACCCTCAAGAACGTCATCCTCCTGCTCGAGCACCCGGATGGCACGAGCGAACCACTCGCCATCGGCGTGCCCGGCGACCGCGATGTCGACATGAAGCGGCTCGAGGCGGCGGTCGCGCCGGCCGAAGCGACGCCGTTCACCGAGGAGGACTTCTCCCGCTACCCCGCGCTGGCCAAGGGCTACATCGGCCCGGCGGCGTTGGGCGCGGCCAGCGTCACCGGGATCCGCTTCCTCGTCGACCCGCGGGTCGTCACCGGGACGCGGTGGGTGACCGGCGCGAACGCGCCCGGACGCCACGTCGTCGGGCTCGTCGCCGGGCGCGACTTCACCCCCGACGGCGTGATCGACGTCGCCGAGGTGTTCGACGGTGACCTCTCCCCCGACGGCGAGGAGCTCGAACTGGCCCGGGGCATCGAGATCGGGCACATCTTCCAACTCGGCCGCAAGTACGCCGAGGCGCTCGGACTCACCGTGCTCGGCCCCGACGGCAAGCCGGTCACGGTCACGATGGGGTCGTACGGCATCGGCGTGTCGCGGGCGGTGGCGGCGATCGCCGAGACGACCTACGACGAGCTCGGCCTGTGCTGGCCGCGGGAGGTGGCTCCGGCGGACGTGCACGTCGTGATCGCCGGCAAGCCCGGCACTGCGCCGTGGCCCGCCGCCGAGGCGTTGGCCGCCGACCTCGAGGCGGCCGGCCTGCGGGTCCTCCTCGACGATCGCGACTCGGTCTCGCCCGGCGTGAAGTTCAAGGACGCCGAGCTGCTCGGTGTCCCGACGATCGTCGTCGTCGGTCGAGGCATCGGCGACGGGGTCGTCGAGGTCAAGGACCGGCGCACGGGCGAACGGGAGGACG
This sequence comes from Ilumatobacteraceae bacterium, assembly GCA_040507575.1. Taxonomy (GTDB): domain Bacteria; phylum Actinomycetota; class Acidimicrobiia; order Acidimicrobiales; family Ilumatobacteraceae; genus JALZMG01. The sequence continues at coordinate 651 of JBEVOM010000160.1, read as the reverse complement.
TGGCGGTGCTCGAGGCCGTCGCCCACCTCGCCGCACTCCGCTGAACGGCCCGCCTGCCCGATCCGCGGACCGAGCCGACGCGATGCTCAGCTGTGGCGGAGCAGGCCCTGGTCGATGACGGTGCGATCGCCGACCGAGGTCGTGAACACCGCCTCGCCGTCGCCCATCGACCAGGCCCGGATCGTGAGCGCCTCGCCGGGCATGACGGGTGACGCGAAGCGGCCCTCGATGTGGTGGAACTTCGCCGGGTCGGCGTCGCACAGGAGGTGCAGCAGGCCCCGACCGGTGAAGCCGTAGCTGCACAGGCCGTGCAGGATCGGCCTGTCGAACCCGCCGGCGGCGGCGAACGCCGGGTCGGTGTGCAGCGGGTTGCGGTCGCCGTTGAGCCGGTAGACGAACGCCTGGTCGGGCGACGTCTGGTACGTGATCGAGTGGTCAGGCGCACGATCCGGCGGCTCGTTCTGCGGCCCGGACGGACCGCGGTCGCCGCCCCAGCCGCCCTCGCCGCGGATGAACGCGGACGAACGGGTGGTGTAGAGCGGCTCGCCGTCCATCGTCACCTCCGACGTGGTGACAACTACGGCCGCCTGGCCCTTGTCGAACATGTCCGACAGCTTCGAGGTGACCGTCGCCGTGCCCGCCGGCGGGATC
>JBEVOM010000144.1:0-3679 GCA_040507575.1 Ilumatobacteraceae bacterium | reverse complement strand
CGTCACAGCGCATCGGCGGTCGGCCGCGGGCTCCGCTGTCGCTCGCGATCGCTCAGACGTGCTCCTGGTCGCCGGTCATGAGGAGGCCGATGCGCTGGCGGTCGGCCTCGGCGACCGGGAGGATGGCCTGGATCCGTCCCTCGTAGATGACGGCGACCCGATCCGACAGCGACAAGATCTCGTCCAGCTCGGCCGAGACCAACAGCACGGCCACGCCGGCGTCGCGCTGGTCGACGAGCTGGCGGTGGATGAACTCGATCGAGCCGACGTCGACGCCCCGTGTCGGCTGGGCGGCGATGACCAACTTGGCCCCTTGGGTCAGCTCGCGGGCGACGATCACCTTCTGCTTGTTGCCACCCGACAGGGCGTCCATCGGGTTGTGGATGTTGCGCGGCCTCACGTCGAAGCGCTCGACGAGCTCGGTGGCGTTGGCGTGCACGGCGCCGAAGTCGCGCATGATGCCCCGCGCGTAGGGTGCCTCGTCGAATCGCTCCAGCACGAGATTGCTGGCCACCGAGTAGCTGCCGACGAAGCCGTGCTTCTCGCGGTCCTCGGGGATGTGCGACACCCCGAGTCGATTGACCGTGTGCGGGTTGGCGTGCGTGATGTCCCGGCCGGCCAGGAGAACGTGACCCTGCTTGATGGGGCGCATCCCCACGAGCGCCTCGACGAGCTCTCGCTGCCCGTTGCCCTCGACACCGGCGACGCCCAGGATCTCGCCGGCTCGCACCTGCAGGTCGAGTCCGCTGACGGCGGGGTGGCCCCGGTCGTCGTTGGCGTGCAGCCCGACCACGTCGAGCACGACATCGGCCGGGTGGCCTTCGCCCTTCTCCACCTGCAGCACGACGCTGCGCCCGACCATCATGTTGGCCAGACCGGCGCGGTCGGTGGCGGCGGGCGTCGTGGTGCCGACCACCTGTCCCCCGCGCAGCACGGTGATCGTGTCGCACACCGCCATCGCCTCGCGGAGCTTGTGGGTGATGAAGATGATCGCCGACCCATTCGCTGCGAGGTCGCGCATGACCTTGAGCAGCTCGTCGGTCTCGGCCGGGGTGAGCACCGCCGTCGGCTCGTCGAGGATCAGGATGTCGGCCTGGCGGTACAGCGCCTTGAGGATCTCGACGCGCTGTTGCGTGCCGACCGGGAGGTCCTCGACGAGGGCGGTCGGGTCGACGCGCAACCCGTACTGGCGCGACAGCTCGCGGATGCGTTGCGAGGCCGCGCCGACGTCGAGGAACGGCCCCTTGTGGGTCTCGGCGCCGAGCATGATGTTCTCGGCGACGGTGAACACCGGCACGAGCTGGAAGTGCTGGTGGACCATGCCCACGCCACGGGCGATGGCGTCGCCGGGGCTGCGCAGGTACACGTGCTGGCCCTTGATCAGGATCTCGCCGCCGTCGGGGCGGTACAGCCCGAACAGCATCTTCACGAGCGTGCTCTTGCCGGCCCCGTTCTCGCCGAGCAGGCCGAGGATCTCGCCCTTGCGCAGCTGGATGCTCACGTCGTCGTTGGCCACGACCGACGGGAACCGCTTCGTCACATGGCGGGCCTCGAGGGCCATCGGCGCGTCGATCGGGGCGTGGACGTCGATGTCGGTCACCGCGTCACTCCTTCACGTACGGCTTGCCGGCCGCAGCGGGCGGCCGCACCTTGCTGGCGAACGCGGCGAGCACGACGATCACGAGGACGTACGGGAGGATGGCGATGAACTGCGGCGGCACGTCGATCACCTGGTCGAACTGCAGCTGCGCCGCCATCGCCGTGGTGAACGAGAAGAACAGCGCCCCGGCCCAGGCGAGGATCGGCTTCCAACGCCCGAAGATCATGATGGCCAGCGCCGTGAAGCCGCGCTGTGCGCTCATGCCCCGCTCGAACGTGCCGACCGACTCGAGGCTGAGGAACGCGCCGCCCAGCCCGGCCAGGCCGCCGGCGAGCGCGACGTTGACGTAGCGCTGACGGGCCACGCGGATGCCCACCGTGTCGCTCGCGCTCGGGTGCTCGCCGACCGATCGGCTGCGCAAGCCCCACCGGGTGTGGAACAGGGCGACGTGCAGGACGAACACGAGGATGATCGCCATGTACGCGATCGGCGTGTTCGTGAACAGGACGTCCCCGAGCAGCGGGATGTCCGACAGGAGGGGGATCGCTCGTTCGGTGAGGCCGCCCGGGCTCTGCTTGCCCTGCGTGTACAGGAACGATGTCATCCCGGCGACGAAGATGTTGATCACGGTCCCGGCGATGATCTGGTCGATCTGCCAGGCGACCGCGCACAGGGCGAGGAACGCCCCGAGGAGGGCGCCGGACAGGACGCCGGCGAGCACCCCCATCCAGATGTTCCCTGTCGCCGCCGCCGTGTAGAAGCCGGTGAACGCCGACATCAGCAGCTGGCCCTCGATGCCGATGTTGACGACGCCCGTGCGCTCGCCCACGAGCCCGCACAGCGCGCCGAGGATCAACGGCGTGGAGCTGCGGAACGTCCGGCTGAGGACGGCTCCGGTCTTCGCCTCGGAGTTGCCGTAGTAGAAGGCGTAGGCGACGACGACGACGACGATCACCGGCAGGGCGATCATCACCACCTTGCGCCAGTTGACGGCCATCAGCCGCCCCATCCCGATGTGAGCTGGATCGTGGTGGTCTCGTCGCGAGGTCGCCGCAACCGGAGGATCCAGCGCACGACGATGGGGGCGCACACGAGCAGCAGGATGATCGCAAGGATCACGTCGATGATCTCCTGGGGGACGCCGGCCTTGAACGCCATGGTGGTCTGGCCGGCGCGCATGATGCCGAGGAGCAGGGCGGCCGGGATCGCCAGCAGCGGCTGGACGCGGGCGAGGAGCGCGACGGTGATGCCGTCGAAGCCGAGGCCGACGTTGAAGCCCGCTTCGTAGCGGTTGAAGACGCTCTGCGTCTCGATGGCCCCGCCGAAGCCGGCGAGGAAGCCGCTGATCGCCATGGCGAGGACGGTGATCCGCGCCGCCGAGATGCCGCCATAGGTCGCCGCGTCCTTGTTCTGGCCGACGGTGGTGATTCGGAACCCGATGGTCGTTCGGCCGAGGAAGAACCACATCACGATGGCCGTGGTGAGCGCGATGAGGTACCCGAACGGCAGCCAGTCGAGGCCGAGGAAGTCTCCGATGCGGGCCGACGGCTCGATCAGCGGCGTGCGCGAGATGGCTCCGGCGTCAGGGTCGTGGAAGGGTCCTCGGGCCCCGACGAAGTACTCCGTCAGGTTCACGAGGATGACGTTCAACATGATCGTCGTGATGACCTCGTGGGCCCCGCGATAGGCCTTGAGGAAGCCGGCCAGGGCCGCCGGGAGCATGCCCATGATGCCGCCGACGAGGAGGCAGAACGGGACGTGCAGCACCGGCGGGAGGCCGGTGAACCGGTACCCGACCCACGCCGCGAACATGGCCCCGAACAGCAGCTGGCCCTGGGCACCGATGTTGAACAGGCCGCCCTTCATGCCGACGATCACAGCGAGCCCGGTCAACGTCACTGGGGTGGCCCGAGCGAGCGTCCGGGCGATGGCCTCCTTGCTCCCGAGCGCGCCCTCGATCAGGGCGCTGTAGGCCGTCCACGGGTTGGACCCGTTCAGCCAGATCAGCACGGCGCCGATGAGGAGCGCGATGACCACCGCGGCGATCGGGAGCACGATGTTCTCGGCCCGCTGTGTCAG
>JBEVOM010000008.1:0-2827 GCA_040507575.1 Ilumatobacteraceae bacterium | reverse complement strand
GGTCGGCCTCGAGCCGCTCGGCGTCGCTGGGGCCGGCCGCCTGGCGGGCTTGCCAGTCGTAGAACCCTGACGTCGACACCCCGCCCACCCGGCACAGCTCCACGACGGAGAACTCGGCCCGGTAGGCGTCGATGAACGCGTACTCCGCAGATCGTTTCAGGAATCTCGCGTTCCACCTCCAGTTCCGCCACCCGGCGACGCAGACGCTTGATCTCCTCCGACTCGGCCTGCTCGGCGGCGAACCGCTCCGGATCCGCTGCGGCTCGCGACTGACGGTCCTTCGTCAGCCAGTAGCCCAGCGACGACTCGCCGCAGCCGAGCTCGCGGGCGATGACGCTGATCGGACGGCCCGACGACCGCACCAACGCCACCGCGTCCCGCTTGAACTCCGGCGACCACCGCCGGCGTGAATCTCCCATGATGAACGGACTCCTTCCCAGGCCTCCCAGCCTGTGTCAGGTGTCCGCCCCAACGGGGGATGCCCATCCGTCAGTCTTCGCTGTGGTCGTCGGTTGAGCGTGATCGACGCCGTGACTCATGACCCATGCCGCTGGAGCGGCGGGTGGCGACGCGATCATGGGCAGCGCATGTCCGTTGATGGCCGAGGAAACGAACCCACGTGAGCCTCCCGTCCCTCGCGCCGTCGCGGCCGCTCGATGGCGACGGTGACGGTGACGGTTGGCGGCTGATCGATGTCCCTGAGCGTGGAACGACGTTCGCCTATGACCGGCGGCATCGGTCACGATCTGCCCCGACCGTGGTGCTGCTCCACGGGTGGACCGCGACGGGGTCGCTGAACTGGTCGGGCACGATCGCCGCGCTCGAGGCGCGCTACCGCGTCGTCGCCCTCGATCATCGTGGCCACGGCCGGGGCATCCAGGCAGACGGGACGTTCAGCCTGCAGGACTGCGCCGACGACGTCGCCGCGCTGCTCGCCGTGCTCGGGGTGCGGCGAGCGATCTTCGTCGGCTACTCGATGGGGGGACCCGTCGCCCAGTTGATCTGGCGCCGCCACCGACACCTCGTTGACGGACTCGTCCTCTGTGCGACCGCGGCGGACTTTACGTCGCCGCACGTCGATCAGCCGCTGCTGCGGGCGGCGGAGGAGATGTGGCGGGCGACCGGGCCGATCCGCCGCTCGACGCATGTCACCAAGCAGGTCGTCAGCCACCTGCTGGAGGTGGCGCCGATCGGCAACCAGCTCCTCGAGGCGCTGGCACGCCACGACGACGACGCGATCCACGGCGCCGGGCTGGCCATCGGCCGCTTCTGCTCCACCGAGTGGATCACGAGCGTCGACGTGCCGGTCGTGATCATCGTCACGTCGCGCGATCGGCTCGTCCGCCCGGCACAGCAATGGCAGCTCGCCGCCCTCATCCCGCGGGCTCGAACGATCACGGTTCATGCCGGTCACTTCGCGCCGTTCCGCCAGCCCGAACTGATCGCCGGCGCCGTCACCGCCAGCTGCGACAGCATCACCCAGCCGTCGATTGGCGACCGGCTGCGGCGGGCGGCCCGCGCTGCCCGGCGCCTCGTTGCACGGCATCGTGCACGCGCCAAGCTGATTCGGGTCTGAAGCCTCCTTGACCGTGGCGTCACGCCACCGCTGCGCACTGGCGGATGTGCCAGCGCGCCTACTCGGCCTGCGTCATCTTCGAAGATCAGCGCTCCCGAACGGCATGCTCGGCGCCGTGTTCGAGATTACGGTGAATAGCCCGGCCGCCCGCATCATCGAACAACGCCGGCTCTCCCGCGATACCGAACGCGAGCCGTGATCGTTCGGAGCGATCGCGTCGAAGCTGGTCGCGGCCGAGCGCGGCGTCCGGTCAGGTTACGCGCACGTGAGCGAGCTGCGCCGATCAGGCGGCTCGCGTCCGCCCGCGGCGAGGCACCTCCGATCGTGGCCTTCCCGACCCCGCCGGCGATCAAGACGGACCCGCGCCCGAATGTCGCGGCGCGTCGTTCGGCGCTGATGCTGTGACCGGGCGCTCGCGCTGGCTGCTCGATTCGCCGCCCACCGACGTTGCCGGACGTGAGCCACGGCAGGTATGAACACGGAGTGTTGCGCAGCAACAGAGTCGGGCTTCGCGCCCGGCACGAGGCGGACGTTCCCATCCTGCAATCCGAGCTGTATGACGATGTGGCCGTCCGGTCGCGTGCCGATTCTCGCCCCTGGCGTCCGATCGCCCCCGGCTCCGCGGCGTCGCCGTACGCGGTTGCCGAGCCCAGCGAGGACGCCGCCTGCTTCTCGGTGGTCGATCTGTCGAGTGATGAACTGGCCGGCGAGACCCTGCTCTGGGGCATCGACACCCACAACCGGACCGCGCACGTCGGGATCTCGCTGCGACCGGCGTTCCGCAACCAAGGGCTCGGCACCGACGTTCTTCGCGTGCTGTGCGGCTACGGGTTCGCCGTACGCGGACTCCACCGCCTGCAGCTCGAGACCCTCGCCGACAACACGGCGATGATCCAGGCGGCCACCCGCGTCGGCTTCACCCAGGAAGGCGTCCTGCGCCGCTCGGCGTGGGCCAATGGAGGATTCGCCGACGAAGTCATTCTTGGGCTGCTCGCGGCCGAGTGGAACGCGGCGGCCGACCACGGAAGGGCGTAGTCCAGCCGAGGACGCAGCCGAGCTGCACGAGTCAGGTTCGTCTTGGCCTGTGCAAGGTCGCCTGTCGCCGGCTCAGAACGCGCGCGCACCAGAGCGCGATCGTCGTCTGCCAGGAGTCGGCGTGAAGCCCCCACAGTGCTCCTTCGTGCACCGACCGGCGCACGCCTAGAGCAGCCTCACTCCGCTTCGCTGCGTTCGGCCGCAACCTAACGGCGA
>JBEVOM010000073.1:0-15027 GCA_040507575.1 Ilumatobacteraceae bacterium | reverse complement strand
GCCCAGAACGGGCGGTGAGACGGTCCGGTCGCTCGCCGCGACCATCGCCGACACGACCTCGGGCCCGACGCCGTGCCCGATCAGCTGGAAGAACCCGATGCGCCGACAGGCGTCGTCGAGCGAGGCGGCGATCGAGGCGCGGGTGGACGCGGCGCCGTGGTCCCAACCAGCGATGTCGACGGTCGGGACGAGGTCCATCAGCGCAGCAGCAGCTCGGCGATCTGGACCGCGTTCAGCGCCGCGCCCTTGCGCAGGTTGTCGCTGCTGACGAACAGCACCAGTCCCCGCCCCCCGGGCACGCCGTCGTCGGCTCGCAGCCGGCCGACGTAGCTCGGATCACGTCCGGCGGCGTCGAGCGGCGTCGGGATGTCGCTGAGCTGCACGCCGGGCGCCGCCGCCAGCAGCTCGGTGGCCCGGGCGACCGAGAGCGGGCGGGTGAACTCGGCGTTGATCGACAGCGAGTGCCCGGTGAAGACGGGAACCCGCACGCAGGTCCCCGACACGGCCAGATCGGGGACGCCGAGGATCTTGCGGCTCTCGTTGCGGAGCTTCTGCTCCTCGTCCGTCTCGAACGACCCGTCGTCGACCAGCGAGCCGGCCAGCGGCAGCACGTTGAAGGCGATCGGGCGGGCGAACTTCTCCGGCGCCGGGAACCCGACGGCGCGGCCGTCGTGGGTCAGCTCGGCGGCGCGGTCCACGACCTGGCGGGCCTGCTTGTCGAGCTCGTCGACACCGGCCAGCCCGGCCCCCGACACCGCCTGGTACGTGCTGGCGATCAGGCGGACGAGGCCGGCCTCGACGTGCAAGGGCTTGAGCACCGGCATCGCGGCCATGGTCGTGCAGTTCGGGTTGGCGATGATCCGCTTGCCGGCCTGGGCGACGGCCTCCGGGTTGACCTCCGACACGATCAACGGCACGTCGGGATCCATGCGGAATGCCGACGAGTTGTCGATGACCATCGCGCCGGCGGCGGCGAAGCGGGGGGCCAACGCCCGCGAGGACGTCGCGCCAGCCGAGAACAGCGCGATGTCCAGACCCGAGGGGTCCGCCGACGCGGCGTCCTCGACGGTGATCTCGCCGCCGGCCCACGGCAGCGTCGTCCCGGCCGAGCGCGACGAGGCGAAGAACCGGATCTCGTCGAGGGGGAAGTCCCGTTCGGCCAGCAGGCGGCGCATGACGCCGCCGACCTGCCCCGTTGCACCGATCACACCAACTCGCATGGCCAGCCAGGCTAACGATGCCGGCGGCCTCGACGACGGGCCGTTACCTCACGTCGGCGACGAGCCACCAGTGGTTGCGGTTGATACCGTCGAAGTGCTCGGCGGTGACATCCCGCACGCCCCAGACGGCGGCGTCGCGGGCCGGGTTGCGCCAGATCACCACGTTGCTGACGCGGTCCTGGATCGACCGCATCACCTGGTGTGGGTCGAGCCGGTTGGCCTGCCAGGCCAGCCGGGTCGGCAGGCGCTTGTGGGTCAGCCAGGGTCCGACGACCGGGACCCGGAACAGTCCGCGCATCCCGATCCCGATCGGTAGCACGAACGGGTCGAAGCCCGACCAGGAGCGGAAGTTCAGTGCGATGCGCCCGCCGGGCCGCACGACGCGCACCGCTTCGCGCACGAGGGCCAGCGCGTCGTCGCGCTCGCAGTGCTGCAACGTGATGTAGCTGAACGCGACATCCACGACGTCGTCGGGGATGGCCAGGGTGCGTCCGTCGGTGACGGCCACCGTCCGCAGCCGGTCGACCTTGCCGAAGCTGGCCACCGCCTGCCGGCAGCGCTCGAGGAACCCGGCGTCCAGGTCGCAGGCATAGACGGTGCCGAACCGCCGCGTCAGCGCGCATGTCATGCGCCCGATGCCCGACCCGATCTCGACGAGCGAGCGCTCGTCGTCGTCACCGTCGAGCAACCCGAAGCGCTCGAGGTACACCGGGACCTCGTTGTCCCCCGTCGCGACGAACTCGGCGAGCGTCAGCGTGTCACCCGTCTCGTTGTTGAAGACCCAACCCGTGGCCTGCACGACGTCGTCGGCGCTGGCCTGCTGCTCGGTCACCCGTCCGGCGACGTCCCACGGGATGAGCTGGGGTCGCCGACGCATCGGGTAAGTGTAAAGGAGGGCTTCCCGGCGTGGAACTCGGGGCTTGCGACGGGTGCAACACTGGAGGGCGATGAGCATGACGACGGACCGCCACCTCTGGGAATCGATCGTTGACGCCGACGCCGAGGTGCCGCCGGGGCACACCGCCGGGGGGCTGCTCCCGTCGCTCCTCGACCTGCTCGGCGAGGACGACCCGCACCTGCGCGACGACGTCGGCTACAGCGTCCTGGCCCGCTGGGTCGTGCAGGACCACCTCCTCGGTGACGACGAGCTGCGCTACGCCGTCGAGCGCCTCGTGCCCGACCTCCGCCTCGGCCTCGACGGAACGGGCGACGACCGGGCCGCCGTGCGCCGGTCGTACTCGGCCCTGGCGCTCGCCCTGCTGGCCTACCGCGATGTCGAGGACCACTTCCTGTCGGGCACCGAGGTGCACGAACTGCTCGACGCCGGGATTGCCTACCTGCTCGACGAGACCGACCGCCGCGGCTACGTCCCCGACCTCGGGTGGATCAACGCCACCGCGCACGCCGCCGACCTCCTCAAGTTCCTGGTCCGCAACCAGGTGACGACGGTCGATGACCACCGCCGGGTGCTGCAGGCGCTGCAGACGCTGTTGACCCGCGCCACGGGCCCCGTCTTCGTGGACGACGAGGAGGACCGCCTGGTGCTCGTCGTCGTCGACGTCATCGGTCGCGAGACGATCGGCGACGACGAGCTGTGCGACTGGATCGACACGTTCGGCTCGTGGCTGGCCGACCGGGCCGGATCGTTCGACCCGCAGTCGCGGGCCGCCACCGTCAACCTTCGGCGCTTCGTGCGCACGCTGCACGTCGCGCTGTCGTCGCGCGCCCACCGCCGCGGCCTCACGTTGGACAAGCCCGAGATCGCCGCCCTCGACATCGCCCGGAGGTTCGCCGCCGGGCCGATCTGAGTGGTGCGGCTTCGCCGCACCGTGTCTCGCTGCGGCTGGCGCCGCCGGCCTGCGGCCGAACGCTCGACCGGACCGTCCATGCTCGCTGCGGCCTGGGCCGAAGCGTCGTTGACGACAGCGAGCTTGTTCGCGCGCCTCGCGGGAGGGTCGGTGGTCCGCGTTGGTGGTCGGCGTCGTTGGGCTCGACCGGCGGGTCAGCGGCGTTCGGGGAGGGGGGCGGCGTAGTCGGCGCCGGAGTCGAGGCCGAACGCGGTGTGCAGGCAGCGGGCCGCGCGCTCGAGGTCGGGGCTGGCGATGACGACCGAGATGCGGATCGTCGACGTCGAGATCATCTCGATGTTGACGTCCTCGTCGGCCAGCGTGCGGAACATCTTGGCGGCGATGCCGGGAGACGACTTCATCCCCGCGCCGACGACCGACACCTTGGCGATGCCGTTGTCGTGGGAGACGCCGGTGGCCCCGATCTCCTTGGCCACCCGGCTGACGATGTCCTCGGCGACGGCCATGTCGGCCGACGGGACCGTGAACGAGATGTCCGTCTTGCCCTCGGTAGAGGTGTTCTGGACGATCATGTCGACGTTCACGCTGGCCGCGGCCAGGGGTTCGAAGAGGCTGGCGGAGATGCCGGGCCGGTCGGGCACACCGAGGACCGTGACCTTCGACTCGCTGGAGTCGGTGACGACACCGGAGATGATCGGATCTTCCATCGAACCCTCCCTGGGGTCGTCGTTGTCGTTCGGCCCGGCCTCGGGCTCGTCGCTCACCCAGGTGCCGGGTTCCCACGTGAACGCCGAGCGGACGTGGAGGGCGACGCCGTGGTTGCGGGCGAACTCGACCGACCGCAGGGCCAGGACCTTGGACCCGGCGCCGGCCATCTCGAGCATCTCGTCGAAGCTGACGTGGGGGAGCTTGCGCGCTCGCGGCACGATCCGGGGATCGGCGGAGAACACCCCGGTGACATCGGTGTAGATCTCGCAGGCGTCGGCGTCCAGCGCCTTGGCGAGCGCCGAGGCCGTGAGGTCCGAGGCGCCGCGGCCCATCGTCGTGATCTCGTTGGTCGTGCTCACGCCTTGGAACCCGGCGACGACGGCGACCTGGCCGGCGGCCAGCGCGTCGCGGACCCGGCCCCCCTTGACCTCGACGATCTTCGCCTTCCCGTGGACGGTGTCGGTGATGATGCCGACCTGGCTGCCCGTGAAGCTGACGGCCGCGACGCCGAGGTCGGCCAGCGCCATCGTGAGCAACGCGGCGGAGACGCGCTCCCCGGTCGTGAGCAGCATGTCCATCTCGCGACCGGGCCGGGTCGTCGAGACCTGACTGGCCAGGGCGATGAGGTTGTCCGTCGCCTTCCCCATCGCGGACACGACGACGACGACGTCGTCACCGCGCCGTCGGGTGATCTGCACGTTCTCGGCGACTGCCCGCATGCGGTCGGGATCGGCGACCGACGTGCCGCCGTACTTCTGGACGATCAGGGCCACGGGGCCGCGATCCTACCGGTGGCTCGGCGACGGCGGTCCGGTCGGCTCGCGAGTCAGGACGCGGTGACGTCGGCCTTGACGACGTGCTGCACGACCTCGAACGCCAGGAGGTGGGCACCCGTCGACACCGGCTTGCCGTCGGCCGACTCCGCCTTGGCGTGACCGTGCTGGAACGCCGCGCTGTTGACCCACGCCTGGAACGACTCCTCGCTGTCCCAGCGGGTGTAGACGAAGTAGCGCTCCTCGCCCTCCACCGGTCGGAGGAGCTGGAAGTCCTCGAAGCCCGGCATCTGCTCGACGCTGCGGGCGCGGGCCGCGAAGCGGGCTTCCAGCTCGGGCCCGGCTCCCGGAGGGACGGCGATGGCATTGATCTTCACGACGCTCATGGGGACATGATGCCCGGCGCGAGCGCCGTGGCGGCTACGCCAGCTCGGCGAAGTCGTTCGAGGACATCATGACGTCGAGCATGGGTCGCCGACGCCGGCCCCGGACCGCTGGTCCCTGACTCGTCCGGGGACTCAGCCGGCGACGAGGGCGTCGGCGAGCGCTCGCACGCCGTCCCAGACGTCGACGTAGCGCGTCGTCAGCGCGGCGCAGCCGAGCCGCACGATGTCGGGGCGGCGGACGTCGGTGATCACGCCGCGCCGGGTCAGCGCGGCGTGGACGGCGTCGGAGTCGGCGACGCGGACGGCGACGTGGGCCCCGCGGGCCGCGGCGTCGCGGGGGGTCGGGGACTCCAAGCCGAGCTCGTCGCACAGGTCGAGGGCGAGCGCGGTGAGGGCCCGGCCCTTGGCCGCGATTGCCGGCATCGTGGCGTCGGCGACGTGACCGATGCCGACCTCGGCGGCCGCCAGGGCGAGGATCCCGGGTGTGCCGAGCAGCAGGCGCCGGATGTCGCCGTGGGGTTCGAACGCGTCGGCCATCTCGAACTGCGCCTGCTGGCCGAACCAGCCCCACAGCGGCTGATCGAGCGTGCCGACGATGTCCGGGTCGACGTACGACCAGGCGGGCGCGCCGGGGCCGCCGTGGAGGAACTTGTACGTGCAGCCGACGGCGAAGCGGACGCCGGCCGCTGGGAGGTCGACCTCCACGGCGCCGGCGGCGTGCGACAGGTCCCACACCGTGACCGCGCCGGCGGCGTCCGCTCGCGCCGTCTCCGCCGCGATGTCGGCGCGGGCGGCCGTGCGGTAGTCGACGGCCGAGCGCACGACGACGGCGACACCGTCGAGGTCCTCCACCGCCGGACGAACTGCTCGCGCGGTCGACCGGGCGATCCCGGCGACGACGTAGCGGTCGGTCGGGAAGTCGGCGCCGTCGACGGCGATCGCGCCCGCGCCGCCGTCGTCGGCGACGGCAAGCGCGGCGTGCACGAGCTGGTACAGGTTGACGGTCGTGGAGTCGTGCACGACGACGGAGCCGGGCGTGGCGCCGACGATCGGCGCCAGCCGATCACCAACCTGGCGGGGTAGGTCGAGCCAGCGATCCCACGACCGGATCAGGCCCTCGGCCCACTCGGTGCCGGCGACGTCGGCCAGCCGAGCCAGCGCAGCGCGGGGCGCCATCCCGAGCGAGTTGCCGTCGAGGTAGACGAGACCGGCCGGCGTGGCGAACTGCCTGCGCCACGGGCTGAGCGGATCCGCGTCGTCGAGCCCGGCGGCCTCGTCGCGCGAGATCACGGCTCGACCAGCTCGACGAAGCTGGCCTGGCGGACGTAGCCCTCGTTCGTGAGCTCGGTCATCTCGACGAGTGCCCGAAGCTTCGGCTCGACCCACGTCGCGCCGCGGCGGTAGGCGCTCGGAGGCGGCGGGTCGAACGGGCAGTGGTCGGTGCGCAGCCCGCGCAGGCGTGCCGTCAGGTCTTCGAGGAGGCGCTGCCCGAAGCCGCTGCCGACGCCGCCGGCGAAGACGAGCGCCCCGCCGACGCGGCGGCCGACGAGGAGCGACCCGAACGTCGACGAGCGGTTGCCCGTGCCCGTGGTGTAGCCGCCGACGACGACCTCGGCCCGCTGGCGGTTCTTGACCTTGCGCCAGTCCTTCGATCGCGCCCCCGGCTTGTAGGGCGTGCCGAGGCGCTTGGCCATCACGCCCTCCAGCTCCTGGGCCACGGTGGCGGCCAGCAGCGCCGGGCCGTCGCCGAGTCGGTGGGCCGGCACCGCCCAGTTGGACCCGGCCCCGAGGATCTCGCCGAGGAGCCGACGGCGCTCCTCGTACGGCAGGCCGATCGTGTCGTTCCCGTCGATCGACAACACGTCGAACACGTAGAGCGCGGCCTCCCGCTCGTGGCGCTGGATCAGCTCGAAGCGGGGACGCCCGACGTCGTCGAGCACGACCAGCTCACCGTCGAGGACGGCGCGGCGTGCCCCGACGCCGGCCGCGAGCGTGGCGAGCTCGGGGTACTTCGCCGTGACGTCGATGCGGTTCGAGCTCTGCAGCCGGACGGTCTCACCGTCGACGAACGCGAGCGTGCGGTAGCCGTCCCACTTGATCTCGTACGCCCATCCAGAGTCATCGGTGGGGAGCGCGCCGAGCGTCGCCTTCATCGGCGCGACCGGGAACGACAGCGTCACCCGGGAGATGATGGCACCCGGCTGACCGGCGCCCACGGTGGCGCGGCGCGACACGTCCCGTCGGGTTGGCGGTTGCGGACGGTATGGTTGTCACCTCTGGCCGTCCCCCCGGCGACCGGTGCGCTGACGTTCCGTTGTTCCGGCCCGTGTGCGCTGAGAAGACAACAGGAAGTCGTTCGACATGCAACATGCTCCCGTGGGGTTCGCCGCGCTCGGCGTGCCCACCGATCTCTGCGCGCGCCTCGACGCCGCCGGCATCGCCACTCCATTCCCGATCCAGACTGCCGTCATCCCCGACGCCCTGGCCGGGCGCGACGTCACCGGCCGGGCCCCGACCGGGTCGGGCAAGACCCTGGGCTTCGGCATCCCGCTCGTGGCCCGCTTGGCCCCTGGTTCGCGCCGGCGCCCGTCGGCGCTCGTCCTGGCCCCGACCCGTGAGCTCGCCGAGCAGATCGCCAAGGAGCTGCGCCCGCTGGCCCGCAGCCGTCGCCACGAGGTCGCCGCCGTCTACGGTGGCGTCGGCTATGGCGCCCAGCGCAAGGCGCTCGACGGGGGTGTCGCGCTCGTCGTCGCCTGCCCGGGCCGCCTCGAGGACCTCATCAGCATGGGCGCCATCGATCTGCGCGACGTCCGCCAGGTCGTCGTCGACGAGGCCGACCGCATGGCCGACATGGGCTTCTTGCCCGCCGTCAAGCGCGTGCTCGACCAGACCCATCCCGACCGCCAGGTGCTGCTGTTCTCGGCCACGCTCGACGGCGCGGTCGCCAAGCTGGCGAGCGCCGTGCAGCGCCAGCCGGTCCGTCACGAGGTCGGCCCCGAGGGTCCGGACATCACGGCCGCCACCCACGTGTTCTGGGAGGTCGACCGCATGGAGCGGCCGCGCTGCACCGCTGACATCGTGAAGGCCCTCGGCTCGACGATGGTGTTCTGCCGGACGCGCCACGGTGCCGACCGGCTGGCCAAGCAGCTCAGCACGCTCGGCGTGCGCGCCGCGCCGATCCACGGCGGGCGCAGCCAGCCCCAGCGCGACAAGGCCCTGAAGTCGTTCGGCTCGGGTGAGGTCGACGCGTTGATCGCCACCGACGTGGCCGCTCGCGGCGTCCACGTGCTCGGCGTCGGTGGTGTCGTGCACTACGACCCGCCGGCCGATGCCTCGACGTACGTCCACCGTTCCGGCCGCACGGCGCGCGCCGGTGCCTCGGGCACCGTCGTCTCGCTCGTCGAGCCCGCCGGCACCCGTGACGCCAAGGCGCTCGGTCGGCAGATCGGCATCGACGTGCGGGTGACCGCGCCCGACGCCAAGCGGCTCTCGGCGGCGACGCCGGCTCCGCCCGTCGCCCGCCCGAGCACACGGACACCCGCGGCCCCGGCCCCGGCCGCAGCGGCGCCCAACGTCGGGCCGAAGGTCGCCGACGTCGCGCTGTTCGCGCCGTCAGAGGCGCTCGGGGCCCGCCAGGTCAGCACCGTCACGTTCTTCCACGTGCGTCGCGGGTACGGGTTCATCGACGGTGGCGAGGGCCCCGACGTGTTCGTGCACCACACGAACGTCCCGCACACCGGTGGTCTGACGACCGGCCAGCGGGTCGAGTTCGCGGTCCGCGCCGGCAAGAAGGGCCCCGAGGCCATCGACGTCGTCGCGGTCTGATCCGGTACTGAGCCGCTGGGGCCGCGCCTGGCGCGAGTTCCCGACCCCCGGAAGGCCCGGGCGGCTCAGACCGCGACCGCCAGCGCGGCCACGAAGCCGGTGTCGACGTCACCCGACATCGTCGCCAGCTGGTGGGCGGCCCCGTCGTCGCCGAACACGTTGTCGCGGGCCAGCGAGACCTGGCCCAGGTTGCGCACGCTCGCCTCGTAGCCGGACGTGGCGTACACGAGGTCGCACGTCTCGGCCGGCAGGGCGAGCTGCGACGTCGCCACCAGGTCGGACGACGCGGTCGCCGACGCGAGGTCGCGGTAGACCTCGAAGTGCACGTGCGGCCAACGGCCCGAGTAGCACGCCGGGAAGATCGTCTCGAACGTGACTGTCCCGGCGGCGGCTGTCTCCTGCACGCCGCGCAGGTAGTTCTCGTCGGCGACGGCCGGCGAGTACATCGAGTAGTTGCCGTCGCGGTCGCAGTGCCACAGGTACACAGCCGCACCCGCCATCGGCGCACAACCGTTCGCCGTGTCGGTCAGCGTCAGGGTGATGGTCAGCGGGATCCCCTCGGCGCGCGTCGTCGACGTCCCGAAGCTGGACGTGATGTCGCGGCGCGCGATGCCGCTCTCGGCGAGGACGTTGACCCCGTTGGACCCGTCTCCGGGGTACGGCCCGGCCGTCTCCTCCGGGATCGGCGAGCAGCTCGTATCCGTGGCAGCCGTGGCAGCCGTGGCAGCCGTGGCGGTGCCGGGCGCGGCGGTCGTCGCCGTCGTTCCGCTGGTCCCGCCGGACGTCGATGCGGTCGCTGCGTCGTCGTCGCCGGACCCGCACGCCACCAGCAGCGCGGTCGCACCGGCCCCGGCGAACAGTGCCAGCAGTCGCCGACGGTCGAACAGCGTGGACATGTCGAACTGCAGGCCTCGGTCGTGGTCGTCGTCGTGGTCGTCGAGCTCGTCGAGGTGCGGATCCGTCGTCATGGAGACGAGCATGGCCGCCGTGCCTGTGAACCAGCCCTGAGCCGACCGGGTGTCCGCCGTGGCCGGCCGTGGCCATCACGGCGTTCCGACGGCGGGCCACAATGGGCCGGTGCACGACGACCGCGAGCTGGTGGAGGAACGCATCCGCCGCGAGCTCGCCGAGCGGGTCCTCGTCCTGGTCCACCCGCACCGCCGTCCACTGGTGATCGAGGCCGGGCCGTCGCTCGACGCGCTGGCTCCGTTCTCCGTCGGTGACCGGTGGGGGCCGCCGTGGGGCACGACGTGGTTCCGGCTCACCGGCGAGGTGCCGGCCGCCTGGGCAGGACGGCGCGTCGAGGCGTTGATCGACCTCGGGTTCGAGATCGATTCCCCTGGCTTCCAGTGCGAAGGCCTCGTGCGCGATGTCAAGGGTCGCCCCGTGCAGGGCATCCATCCGCGCCGCCAGGCGGTACCGGTGCCGAGCGACCGCGGACCGGTCGAGCTCGTCGTCGAAGCGGCGTCGAATCCGTGGTTCGCCCAGTTCGCACCGTCACCGCTCGGTTCGCCGGCGACGGCCGGTGACGAGCTGCAGTACCGCTTCGGGCGGGCCGAGCTCGTCGTGGTCGACCCCGACGCCGAGGCGCTCGTCCACGACCTCGACGTCCTCGACGGCGTGATGCGAACGCTGCCCGTCGACGACCCGCGCCGGGCGCGCATGCGGGCCGCGATCGTGAGCGCCCTGGACCTGGTCGCCCGACCGGCGGGCGGCTGCGACACGGTGCCGGCCGCGGCGCGCGCCGCGCTCGCCGCCGTGCTGGCGCTGCCCGCCGGTCCGAGCGCCCACCGCGTCGTCGCCACCGGTCACGCCCACATCGACACGGCGTGGCTGTGGCCGTTGGCCGAGACCGTCCGCAAGTGCACGCGGACGTTCGCGTCGGCGGTCGAGATGATGGACGCCGACCCGAGGTACCGGTTCTCGTGCTCGCAGGCCCAGCAGTACGCGTGGATCGCCGAGCGGGAGCCCGAGCTGTTCGCCAGGATCACCGAGAAGGTCGCCGACGGGCAGTGGATCCCGGTCGGCGGGATGTGGGTGGAGCCGGACATGAACCTGCCGTCGGGCGAGAGCATCGTCCGCCAGATCGTGCACGGGCAGCGGTTCTTCGAACGCCACTTCGGCACCCGCTGCACAGAGGTGTGGATCCCCGACGTGTTCGGGTACCCGGCCGGTCTGCCGCAGGTCTTCGCGGCCGGCGGGATGACCCGGTTCGTCACCCAGAAGCTGTCGTGGAACCGCGTCAACCGGTTCCCCCACTCGACGTTCTGGTGGGAAGGGATCGACGGGACACGGGTGCTCACCCACTTCCCGCCCGTCGACACGTACAACGCCGAGATCACGCCGGCGGAGATCGCGGGGTCGGTCAGCCGTTTCCGTGAGCACGCGTGGAGCCGGTGGTCGCTGATGCCGTTCGGACACGGGGACGGCGGCGGGGGTCCGACGCGGGAGATGCTCGAGCGGCTCGGCCGGCTGGCCGACCTCGACGGCATGCCGGCGATGCAGCAGGGGTCGCCGGCCGACTTCTTCGACGCCGTCGACGACGAGATCTGCCACGGTGCGGATGTGCCGGTGTGGCGCGGGGAGCTGTACTTCGAGACCCATCGGGGCACGCTGACCAGCCAGCTGCGCACGAAGGGCGGCAACCGTCGGTGCGAACGGCTCTTGCGGGAGGCCGAGCTCTGGCTGACGGCGGCGGGCGGCGACGCCCACGATCTCGACGAGACGTGGCAGGAGGTGCTGACCCAGCAGTTCCACGACATCCTGCCGGGCTCGTCGATCGCCTGGGTGCACGCCGACGCCGAGGCCGCCCACACCCGCATCGCCGACCGGCTCGAGGCCCGGATCGCGGCGACGCTGACGACGCTGGCACCGAGTGGTCCCGTGCTCGCCAACGTGGCGACGAACGACCGCGACGAGGTCGTCGTCGTCGACGTCGCGCCGGGCGGCGACGGACCGGTGCAGGTGCTGGCCGACGGGCGCCACGCGTTCCGGGCCCGGGTGCCCGGGCTCGGCCTGGCGCCGTCGATCGCCGCCGCGGTCGACGACCGCGTCGTCGTCACCGACCGTTCGATGACGAACGGGCATCTGGCCGTGTCGTGGGACCTCGACGGCAACCTGCGGTCGGCGATCGACGTGGCGCACGCCAGGGAGCTGCTGCCCGACGGTGAGCTGGGCGCCGTGCTGGAGCTGGCCGTCGACCGGCCCGTCCGCTACGACGCGTGGGATCTCGAGTCGTGGGTCCGTGACCGCCCCGAGCATCTGCTCGCCGCCGACACCGTGGACGTCGTCGAGCACGGTCCACTGCTCGGCGCGGTGCGGGTGCGCCGGACGTTCGGCCCGTCGACGGCGACGCTCACGTACGTGCTGCGAGCCGGGTCGGCACGCCTCGACATCGGTGTCGAGCTCGACTGGCACCACGACGAGCACCTGCTGTCACTGGCGTTCCCGCTCGACGTGTGGGCCGACACGGCGTCGTGCGGCATCCAGTTCGGGATGGTGCGCCGCCCGACCCACCGCTCGACGTCGTGGGATGCCGCCAAGTTCGAGGTCTGCGCCCACCGCTACGTCGATGTGGCCGAGACGTGCTTCGGTGTCGCGGTCATGAACGACGGTCGGTACGGGCACGCGCTGTTCGACGGCGCGGTGCGGGTCAGCCTGGCCCGGGCGGCGAAGTTCCCGGACCCGCGGCCCGACCAGGGCCGCCACGACGTGACGATCAGCCTGTATCCGCACGGGCCCGGACTGGCCGATGTGGTCGCCGAGGCCGAACGCCTCGACCTGCCGGTGCGCTCGTTCGATGGTGGCGCGGCCGGGTCGCCGCTGGCCGGCGGGGTCGTGTCGGTGACCGGGCGCGGCGTCGAGGTCGACGCGGTGAAGCCGGCCGACGACGGCTCCGGTGACGTGATCGTGCGGCTGCACGAGGCGTGCGGCGATCGCGTGAGCGTCACGGTCGCCGTCGGCGGGCGGATCGCCGCGGCGAGCCGGTGCAACCTGCTCGAGGAACCCTCGACCGGCTTCGAGGTCGGCGACGGCATCGTGGCGCTCACGCTGCGCCCCTTCGAGCTCGTCACGCTCCGCCTGACCCCGCTGACGCCGCCGTCCGCGACTCGGCGCGGGTTCAGCTGAGCCGGTCGAGCGCCACGGCGGCGTACGTGGCGATGCCGGCCGCCATCGCCTGCTCGTCGAACATCACCCGGTTGGAGTGGTTGGGCGCCGCCGTCGCCGGGTTGCGGTCGAGGTGGGTGCCACCGAGGAACATCATCGCCCCGGGCACCTGCTGCAGTACGTAGCTCCAGTCCTCGGCGCCCATGATCGGGTGCGGCTGGCGCACGACCTTGTCGGTGCCGACCACCCGGCCGGCGACGGCCAGGGCACGGTCGGCGAAGTCATCGTCGTTGACCGTGACGGGATAGCCCTGCTCGATGTCGACGTCGACCGCGCACCCATGGGCGGCGGCGATGCCGTCGACGACCCGGCGGATCCCGTCGTGCACGAGGCGCCTCGTGCGTTCGCTGACGGCGCGGATCGTGCCCTCGATCTCCGCCGTCTCCGGGATGACGTTGCTCGTCGTGCCGGCGCTGATCCGCCCGACGGTGATGACCGACGGGTCGAACACGTCGACGGTGCGGGTGACCATCGTCTGCAGCGCCTGCACCATCTCGCAGGCGACTGGGATCGGATCGGTCGCCCGGTGGGGCTCGCTGGCGTGCCCACCGCGCCCGGTCACCGTGATCTGCAACCGGTCGGCCGACGCCATGATCGGACCGACCCGGCTGCTCACCCACCCCGACGGCAGCGCCGACGTGATGTGCATGGCGAACGCGCCGGTGACCGGCGACGGCGTCCCGTCGGCCAGCGGCGCCACGTCGAGAAGGCCCTCCTCCAGCATGAAGCGGGCGCCGTGGTGGCCCTCCTCGCCGGGTTGGAACATGAACAGCACGCGACCGGCCAGCTCGTCGCGCCGCGTCGACAGCACCTCGGCGGCCCCGACGAGCATTGCCGTATGGGTGTCGTGGCCGCAGGCGTGCATCCGGCCGTCGGTGCGCGACGCGAAGTCGACGCCGCTCGCCTCCGGCATCGGCAGCGCATCCATGTCGCCGCGCAGCAGGATCGTCGGACCGGGTCGGCTGCCGGTGAGCATCGCCGCGATCCCGCTCGTCGACTCGTGGACGGTGAGCGCCAGCGGCAGCCCCTCGAGCGCGTCGAGCACGTGCTCCTGCGTGACCGGCAGGATGTTGCCGACCTCCGGCCACTGGTGCAGCGTGCGGCGCAGCTCGATCGTGGCCGGCAGGAGGTCGTCGGCCTGCTCCCGCAGGCCGGCCTCGTCGACGGTCATCGACGCCCCGCACCGCCGGTGAGCGGGGTGAACGTCATCGCGCCATGGTAGGCACCTCTCCATGAGCGGCGACCCGGGCGACGAGCTCGTCGACATCGTGGACGGCGACGACGAGGTCGTCGGCACGGTGACGCGCAGCCGCATGCGCAGGGAACGGCTGCGCCACCGGACGGCGTTCATCGTCATCTCGTCCACGGACGGGCGCCTGCTCGTGCACCGCCGCAGCGAGGACAAGGACGTGTGGCCGGGCCGTTGGGACCTCGCCGTCGGCGGCGTCGTCGGGTCCGGCGAGAGCTACGAGCAGGCGGCGCGCCGCGAGCTGGCCGAGGAGGTCGGCGTCACGGACGCCGAACCGCACGAGGTGACGGTCGGGCGCTACGCCGACGACGACGTCGATCTCGTGGCCCACGTGTTCCGGATCGTCCACGACGGGCCGTTCCGCTTCGCCGACGGTGAGGTCGTCGAGGCTCGCTGGGTCGATCGGCCCGGGCTGGACGCCCTCGTCGCCGAGGCCGCGTTCGTCCCCGACAGCCTCGCCCTGCTGACCGACGAGATCCGGTTTCCCTTTTCCCCTCCTCGTGACCCCCAGGAGAGGTAGCCGACCCGGAGTCGGGCACCCACGGAGGAGCAGCACCATGAGCATGGTCGGAGCGGACGTCGAGCAACTGCGGTCGTTCGGCACGTACCTGTCGAGCAAGCAGGACGACATCGAGAGCATCATCAGCACGGTCTCGGGCCAGTTGCAGAACACGGTCTGGAGGGGTGCCGGGCGCGACACGTTCGAGGCCGAGTGGGAGGGCTCGTTCAAGGGTGCGCTCGGCGCCCTCAGCAAGGCCTTCAGCGCCGCCGGACGGGACTGCGTCGTGCGGGCCGGCCAGATCCAAGACGTCGCCTGAGCGGCGTGACCGTCACGACGGCGCCGTCCCCACCCTCGGCACCACGCCCGGTGACGTCAACCCGCTGACGGCG
>JBEVOM010000025.1:0-11483 GCA_040507575.1 Ilumatobacteraceae bacterium | reverse complement strand
CCGAAATCGAGACCCTGCGCGCCCGGATCGCCAACGCGCCGCCGGGCGGGCAACGACCGGAGCGCTCGAACGACCGCCGGCGCTCGGCGACGATCGGTCACCGGTGTCCGACCGGTGACATGATCCTCGGGGTGCCGACGACGACCATCGCCCACCGCCGGGTGCCGATGTCCGGGCGGGACCCGCACGAGCTCCATCGTCCCGCCACCCCACTCGAGCTCCTCTACGACCTGACGTTCGTCGTGGCGTTCGGGGCCGCCGGCAACGAAGCCGCTCACTACGTCGCCGCGGGCCACTGGGCCACCGGGCTCATCGGTTTCGGGTTCGCCATGTTCGCGGTGATCTGGGCCTGGATCCAGAACACGTGGTTCGCCTCGGCGTACGACACGGATGACTGGATCTACCGACTTCTCACGATGGTCCAGATGGTCGGCGTCCTTGTGTTGGCGCTCGGGTTGCCACCGATGTTCGAGTCGCTCGAGCACGGCGAGCACGTCGACAACGGCGTCATGGTGCTCGGATACGTCATCATGCGCGTCGGGCTCGTCGCGCTCTGGCTGCGCGTCGCCCGACACGACGTGGTTCGCCGACGTTGCGCCGTCACGTACGCGACGACGTTGCTCATCGCCCAGATCGGCTGGATCGGACTGCTGGTCGCGCACACCTCGATCGGTGTGATGTTCGGCGTCGCCGCGGTGCTCGTTGTCATCGAGCTCGCCGGGCCGGTCATCGCCGAGCGCCGATACGGCGTCACCACTCCCTGGCACCCGCACCACATCGCCGAGCGGTACGGGTTGCTGACGATCGTCACGCTCGGGGAGGTGATCCTCGGCACCGTCGCCGCGCTCGACGCGGTCGTGCGGGCCGACGGATGGACGTTCGAGACCGCGCTCGTCGGCCTCGCCGGCGTCGGGCTGGCGTTCGGGATGTGGTGGATGTACTTCGTGATCCCGAGCGGCGAGTTGCTCGAGCGCTACCGCAACCGGTCCTTCGGCTGGGGATACGGGCACCTTCCGCTGTTCGCCGCCCTCGTCGCAACCGGCGCCGGCCTCCACGTCGCCGCCCTCTACCTCGAGCATGAGGCGCATCTCAGCCAACTGGTCGTCGTCATCACGACCGCCGTGCCGCTCGCCGTCTACGTGATCTCCTTGTACGTCATCTACAGCGTGATCACCCGCGAGATCGACGCGTTCCACGTCTGGCTCGTCGCCGGCACCGCGGTGGTCATCGTCGCGGCGATCGCCATGGCCGGCGCGGGCGCTCCGATCGGCGCCTGCCTCCTGACGCTGACGTTGGCGCCGGCCGTGACCGTGGTCGGCTACGAGTTCGTCGGCCACCGCCACCGCGCCGAGATGCTGGCTCGCTCTGGCGTCGAGCCGACCCCGGACCCGGCGGCGGACGGACCGAGCTGGCCGAGGACCACGAGACGAACGTGATGGTCCGGGTCGACGATCAGGGCGAGTCGACGGGCTCGATCAGGGTCGCACCCTTGTTGCGGACGTTGTTGACGTCGGTGCTGACCGCGTGGAGGTCGAGCAGCGTGTCGGGGGCGGGCAGCAGTAGGCCTGACAAGGTCTCGATGTCGTTGTTGTCCGGGTCCAGCCACGTGTCCCACGCCGATTGCGGCAGGATCACCGGCATGCGGTCGTGGACCGGCGCCATCGTCCCGTTCGCCGCGGTCGTCACGACGGTGGCGCTGTGCAGCCAGTCGGCGTCAGGTCCAGCTTCCTTGTCCCGCCACGCCGACCACAGGCCGGCAACGGCGAGTGGCTCGCCGTCGAGGCGGTGGATGAACATGGGCTGCTTCGCCGGCTTGCCGGCCTTGGTCACCGGGCCGCCCTCCGCGCCGGCCTTCCACTCGTAGAAGCCGTCCATCGGGATGAGGCAACGCGTCTTCTTGAACACGCCCTTGTACGCCGGCTTCTCCCGCAGCGTCTCGGCCCGGGCGTTGATCATCTTCGCCCCCATCTTGCGCTCCTTGGCCCAGACCGGGATGAGGCCCCAGTGGAACACCTCGAGGCGCGGTGTCCCGTCGGGCCCGGCGACCACGGCGTAGATGTCGTTCGTCGGGGCGACGTTGAAGTTCTCGCCCAGCGTCTCGCCGTCGAACGTCGCCCCGAAGTACTCGGCGATCTTCTCCGGCGAGCTGGACGAGACGAAACGACCACACATCCGACCGACGCTAGTTGCGTGCACCGTAGAGGCCACCCGACGGCGACCGATGGGTTCGCCGGCCGACAGGTGTCAGTATCGGGGAGCGGATCGAACGCCGCGTTCGAGAGGAGTCACACCATGTCAGACCACGCTGCGGACGGGGAGCGCGGGCCTCTGGCCGTGCCGCCGATCGTCGACCAGGCCACGTGGGAAGCCGCCCTCGAGGAGCTGCGGGTCCGGGAGAAGGCGGCGACCCGTGAGCTCGATGCCATCGCCGCCGCCCGCCGTCGCCTCCCGATGGTGGCCCTGCCTGAGTACACGCTCGACGGAGCGGACGGCCCGGTTCGTCTGGTCGACGTGTTCGAGGGGAAGCACCAACTGGTCGTCTACAACCACATGTGGTTCCCCGACGAGGAGTGGCAGTGCCCGGGTTGCACCGGGTTCACCAGTCAGTTCACCCGACTCGAGTTCCTCGACGCCTACGACGCCCGCTTCGTCATCGTCACCCAGGGCCCGATCGACGAAGCCCTTGCCTACAGGGCGCGGGTCGGCAACCAGATGACCTGGTACTCGACAGCACACAGCTCGTTCGGGGCCGACATGGGTGCCCCGCCGAACGGCGGCTTCCAGGTCAACGTCTTCCTGCGGGACGGTGACACGGTGTATCGGACCTACAACACCCAGGGTCGAGGCACCGAGCAGCTCAGCCACACGTTCCCCCTCATCGACCTGCTGCCATACGGCCGCCAGGAGGACTGGCAGGACTCGCCCGAGGGCTGGCCGCAGTCCCCGGCGTACACCCGCTGGGAATCGGCCGAGGCGTTCGCCCGCTACGCCGTGCCCGCCTGACCGGCACCGTCGGCAGGCACGGTTCCTCACCGGCCAGTGGTGGGGCCGAGCCACCCCGGTCGGTGAGATCGTCAGCAGCGTTCGGTCCCGGACGCGCCGCGCGCCCGTCGCCCACCTGGAGCTCGTCGACGGCGGCACGAGGGGTGTCGCAGGCAGATCGAGGACCAGGGCTGGGGTCGACGATCGATCAACGCGTGACGGCGCGACGACCACGGGAGATCGTGCGAGGACGATGACCGATCCCGCGACGATCGAGCCGAACTGGACGCGTTGTCAGTGGACGACGTCGTTGCCCGCGTCGAGGTCGACGCGGCACGTGTCTCGATGCGGACGAGGTGGAGCGGCGATCTCGGGTGGCAAGTTGCCACCGGCCCTGCAGCCATGTCTGGGCGCGGAGGGTCCCGATATCGCGACCCTGCGCACCCAGATCGCCCGACCTGACGCGCCGCACCCGAATCCCCGCCGTCGACGACGAGTGTGCGCCCGGTCGCTCTGCTCGACCGCCTCGCCGCTCAGCGGGGTGCCCCGGGGTTCGTGCGGTTCGACATTCGACGGTCCCGAGTTCATCGCCCATGCCGTTGCCGATTGGTGCCGGTTCAACGGCGTCGCCGACCCCACACCGCCCACGGCGACCTCACCCCCACCGAGTTCGCCCAGGCCTGGACCATCAAGCAACCAGAAGCCGCATAGCGCCTGGACCACTCAACGGGCCCCCCTCAGGGTCATCCGACGCCATCCGGTCGGGGCCGAAGCGTGCCGGTGTTAGCGTTTGGCGAGGGCGGCGTTCGGGTCGGAGGTCGTGATGATTTCGACGAGGCGTGTGGCGTTGGCACTCATTGCGTTCAGCGTCGTGGCGCTCGCGGCCGGACCGGCGTTAGCGGTCTGGGATCCCCTCCTCGGTGGGACCCCGCGCGCGGATCCACCACCGTCTGAGATCCTCATGACCGGTACCGGACCGGGCCACGGCGTCAGCGGCCTGATCAACGCAGTCGCCGACTCGAACCCGGCGGTGGCATATCCGCCGGACACCATCGGCTTCACACCGCTGAACGAGGGCTTCGCTGGGATCATCCTCGCCGCGCCGTCAGGTGGCAGCCCGGTCCTGCAGATGTACTGCATCGACATCCTGACTCCCACGAGCACGGGCTACGGGTACAACTTGGGCACATGGGACGAGGCGAACGTCACCAACGTGGGATTCGTGGCGCGGTTGCTCAACACGTACTACCCGAGCAATCCGGCGGCACCGGCGATCGGTGTCAATGGGATCAACAACACGGCCGATCAGGCTGCCGCGGTACAGGCGGCAATCTGGTACTTCTCCGACAACTACGTACTGGCGTCAGGTGATCCGCTGCTCGCGGCGGTGACGGAGATCGTCAACACAGTGCGTCTCCTGCCGCCACTGCCGGCGCCTGCGCCGCCGAGTCTGCAGATCACGGCACCGGCGACGACGAGCGGACCGGCGGGAACGGTGATCGGGCCGTACGTCGTGGTGACCGACGACCCCGACGGAGCGGTGGTCGCGGCGACCGGCGCTGAGATGTTCTCGGACGCCGCGGCGACCGCGCCCATCGCCAACGGAACGAGTGTGCCAAACGGGCAGCCCATCTGGCTTCGCAGCACCACGATCGGCGCGGCCACGCTCATCGCCCATGCTGAGGCTTTGGTACCGAGCGGCAACGCCTATCTGTACAGCGGCAACATGATCGCAGACGATGCGCAAACGCTGATCCTGGCGCAGAGCACCGAAGTGCAGGCGAACGCCTCCGCCGAGGCCGAGTTCCTGCAGGAGACCACGACCACCACGACCAGCACGACCACGACGACCACCACCACCACCACTTTGCCGACGACAACGACGACCGAAGCCACCACCACGACCTCGTCGTCGACGACCACAACCTCGTCGTCGACGACCACCACGTCCTCGTCGACCACCACGACCACGGTCGCGTCGGGCACGACGACGACGTCGCTGGCTCCGACGACCACCATCGACCCGAACGGCGTGCTCCCCCAGACCGGCACCGACACGGTCGACGGTGTTGCCGTCGCAGTGGTCGTTGTGCTCGGCGGCATGGCGCTCGTCCTGCTCGGTCGCCGCCGGTTCGACAGCACCCACTGAGCGTTCGGCTCCCCTCAGGCAGCGCGACGCCATCATCGAGCGTTCCAGCGTCGAGGCGATCAAACCAGCATCGAGGAACCGGAAATACGGCTCGTGCACCGCGACGACTACTGGCCGTCGACATACGGCGAATTCCGCTCACTCCTGTCATCTGCCGGCAACTCGATGCTCGAACGAGAGATGATCATCGCGGCTGGACACGTGATCCTGAGCGGTGATCCAACGGAGGCCGGCCGCGGATGGATCGATCACGAAGGATCCGGCCGAGATCCAGGCTGGGCTACGTCCTGGCCCGTTTCGGCCTGCGCCCTGGCGCGGGTCATCGCAACTGGAGTCGGCACGCGAGCATCGCGCCGTGACCGAATCAACCATTGCCGTGCTGGCGCTCCTGATGCTCGGCTGGGCGGCCGTCTCGGGTGTGCTGGCGCGGCACGACATCACTGGACCGTTCGTCTTCGCGCTCGCCGGGTACGTGCTGGCGAACCCGGACTGGGGAGCGTTGACCGTCAACGTCGACGCCGCCGCCGTCCACGTCGTGGCCGAGGTGACGTTGGCCCTCGTGCTGTTCTCTGACGCCGTCCGGGTGAGCCTTGCTGAGCTTCGCCGCGATCTCTCGATCCCAGTGCGGCTGCTCGCGATCGGTCTCGTGCTGTCAATGGTGCTCGGCGGTGTGTTCGCCGGGTGGATCATCGTTGGCCTCCCGTGGGCACTCGCCGGCTTCGTGGGTGCCGCGCTGGCTCCGACGGACGCCGCCCTGAGCGTCGAGGTGATCAACGACGAGCGCATCCCTCTGCGCGTTCGGCGCGCCCTCAACGTCGAGAGCGGGCTCAATGACGGCATCGCCACGCCGGTGGTGGTGTTCATGCTGGCGGTTTCGGCTAGTCAACTCGGCATCGTGAGCGACAGCGTGTCAGTCGAGATCGGAGCCCAGGTGCGGGCGCTGGGCGGCGGGATCATCACCGGAATCGGAGTCGGGATGGGCGGGGCGGTACTGATCTCGACCGCCGCTCGGCGCGCCTGGATGGTGGGTGGCGCGCGGCGGCTGGCCACCCTGGCAGTTGCCATCGTCGCGTTTGCCGCTGCCTTGGCATTCGACACCAACGGCTTTCTCGCCGCCTTCGTCGCCGGCGTCGCCTTCGGGGCGATGCTCGATGAGGAGGTCGTCGATCGCGACGAAGCAATCGAGCTCCCCGCACTGGGCGGCGAGCTTCTCGCTCTGGTCGTCTGGTTCCTGTTCGGCGCGACCCTCGTGCCGCTCGCGGTCGAGGATCTGGACGGGCGGGCCGTCGTGTACGCCGTGGCAAGTCTGACGATCGTCCGCATGCTCCCGGTCGCACTGAGTCTCGCGCGCTCGGGAATCGACCGGCCCAGTGTTGTGTTCATCGGTTGGTTCGGTCCTCGGGGCCTTGCATCGGTCGTGTTCGCGTTGCTGGCGATCGAGGAGTTGGGAGCGACCGCACCGGAGGTGCGACGGGCCGTGGCCACGGTGGCCTGGACGGTGCTCCTGAGCGTCGTGCTCCACGGCATCACCGCACGTCCCGGGGGTCGGCGCTACGTCCAGAGCGAGCAGCATCGACCCGGGCTGGAACCCGCGCCCCGGGGTCGACCGAGCACGTTCCGCCGCCACCGGCACGCCATCGTCACCGGCCGGACACCAGCAACGTTGCCGGACGCCGAGGCCTGAGCGGGCTGACGGTGTTGTGCGTTCGCCGTCGATCGCCGACGCGGTCAGTCGTTGTCGATCGCGTTGCCGGTCGGATCGAGCACGTACCACACGCCGCCTTGACCCTGGCCGCTGCTGTCGCCTGGGGCGGAGTCGCCGGCGAAGAGGTAGAGCGGCCAGCCGTCGATGGGGCCGTGCCAAGAGCCGGCCAGCGTGAGCACAGTCTGGACCGCGGCCGTGTGGGTGAGGTCGGCGGCCGCCGCTTGCGGGTCGAGGTCGGCCAACCGATCGTCGAGCGCCGCGGCGGCGGCCCGGTCGACGAACCCGGTCTCGGGAAGGTCGCTGTCGGCCTGTAGCCCTTTCACGGCATCGACGGTGAGCGGGCCGTAGATTCCGTCGATGGGACCGTCGTAGTAGCCGACCTGATGTAGCTCGGTCTGCAGTGTCGTCGTGTACGCCGTCACTTGCTCGACTGCCTCGGCCCGTTGTGGCTGCCTTCGGTCCGTTTCGGGCCCCTTACCCCCTGGGGGTACCACTCCAAATTGTGGTCCCTACCAGGGGGTTTCTGGTCGGGCTGGGGAGATTTGAACTCCCGGCCTCTTGACCCCCAGTCAAGCGCGCTAACCAAGCTGCGCCACAGCCCGTATGTCGGGGGCGATGCTACCCGGTGGCTCCCGTGAACAGCCGTGGGCGCCGGTGGACGGGTCGACGTTCGTCCCGGCCCGGTCGCCGACGGGGGGGACCTCCTAGGCTCGGGCCGTGTACCTGAACGAGTTCGCGGACGACCTTGCACCGATGGACATGCGGCAATCCGCGGAGTTCGCCAGCCTCCTGCAGAGCGCGTTCGACCTGGGGATCCCGCACGAGCCGTCGGTGCGGTACGTGTCCCGCCAGACGGTCCTGCGCGGCATGCGGTTCCACTTCACCGAGTGGGGCGACCCGGCCGCGCCGCCGGTGCTGCTGTTGCACGGCGGCAACCAGTCGTCGCACTCGTGGGATCTCGTCAGCCTCCACCTGTCGGATCGCTACCACGTCTACGCGCTCGATCAGCGGGGCCACGGCGACACCGAGTGGAGCCGCGAGCTCGACTACTCGATGGACGCCATGGCCGCCGACGTGCTGGCATTCATCGCCGATCAGCAGCTCGTCAAGCCCATCGTCTTCGGGCACTCGATGGGTGGCCGCGTGACCCTGCAGACCGTCCTGCGCGAGCCGGAGGTGGCGCGGGCGGTGGTCCTCGTCGACGTCGGCCCTGAGCTGTCGGCGAAGGGCACGAAGGTGATCGGCGACTTCGTCACCCACAACGTCGAGTTCGACGACCTCGACGTGTTCCTCGACAACGTGGTGCGCTACGACCCGTTCCGGACCCGCGAGCACATCGCTCGCACCGTGAAGTACAACCTGCTCGTCCGAGCCGACGGCAAGTACGTCAGCAAGGTCGACCACCGCCGCCTTCGCGGGACGCTGAGCGAGATCACGCTCGAGAGCGTCGGCGCGATCGACTGTCCCGTCCTGCTGGTGCGGGGCGGGGAGTCCGACGTGCTGGAGCCGGACGCCGCCGAGCGCTTCGTCGCCGCACTCCCGGCCGGGCAGCTCGTGACGGTGCCCGACGTGGGTCACAACGTGCACGGGGGCAACACGCCCGGGTTCCTCGATGCCGTCCGTCCGTTCCTCGCCGCGCTCGACTGACGTCCGGTCACGGTCGGCGGCGGCACCCGGACGTGCCGCTCCAGCTAGGCGATGAACATCTCGAAGAAGCGGTACCCGAGGTACACCACAAGGGCGACGACGAGGAGCTTGAAGTGCCACGGCGCTTTCTCGTCCACCTCGCCGTTCGGGGTCTCGGGCGCCTCGAGGTCGTTGCCGCAGGTCGGGCACTGCCCCTCGGGCGTCATCGCCGACGGCGCCCAGTACTTCTCGCAGTCATCGCACCACGGCATGTCGGTCAGCCCTGACGCCGCCGGACGCGCAGCTTCAGCGGTGTCGAGCCGAACCCGAACGCCTCGCGGATCGACCGTTCGAGGTACCGCACGTAGGTGGGCGCGAGCTCGCGGTTCGAGAACAGCGTGAACGTCGGCGGATCCGTGGCGCCCTGCACGGCGTAGAGGACCTTGGCCCCGCCGGCGGCCGGCTGGTGCTGCTGAGCTGCGGCGATCACCTTGTTGACATCCCTCGTCGGCACCCGCCGGTGGTACTGCAGGATGGCGTCCTGCAGCACCGGCCGCAGCCGGTGGACACCCTTGCCGGTCAGGGCCGAGATCTTCAGCACGGGCGCGTCGCCGATGAACGCCAACTTGCGGGACAGCTCGGCCAGCACGACGATGCGCTCGTCGGGATCGGTGATCAGCTCCCACTTGTTCAGCAGGATCACGATCGGGCACCCGGACGCGTCGATGCGCTCGGCCAGGCGCTGGTCCTGCCCGGTGACCCCTTCGGTGGCATCGATGACCAGCAGCGCGATGTCGGCATCGTCGATGGCGCGCAGCGCCCGCACGAACGAGTAGTACTCGGCAGCGTCGTCGATGCGGGCCCGGCGCCGCATGCCGGCGGTATCGACGAAGACGATCGGACCGTCCTCGGTCTCGACCAGCGTGTCGATGGCGTCGCGCGTAGTGCCGGCCAGGTCGTGGACGACCGAGCGGTCCTCCCCCACGAGCCGGTTGAACAGCGTGCTCTTGCCGACGTTGGGCCGGCCCACGATCGCCACCCGCGGCGGGCGCGGCTCGTCGGGCGTCCACGGCTCGCCGTCGCGCCCGGCCGGCTCGCCGACGCCGTCGGGCGGGTCGGGCGGGTCGAGCAGTTCCAGCGCGGGCTCGTTGCTCGGCGCGAAGCGGTCGATGACGACGTCGAGCAGATCCCCGGCGCGGCGCCCGTGGAGGGCGCTGATCGGATACGGCTCGCCGAGGCCGAGAGCCATGAACTCCCAGCGTTCGTCCTCGCGGCGGTCGTTGTCGGACTTGTTGGCGACGAGGATCACGTCGTGCGTGCCGCGGCGCAGCCAACTGGCGATCGCCTCGTCGTCGTCGGTCATCCCGATCGCCGCGTCGACGACGAACAACACGACGTCGGCGCCGGCGACAGCCGCCTCGACCTGCCGGCTGACCTTGACCTCGAGGTCGCTGCCGCCCGGCATCCACCCACCGGTGTCGATGATCCGGAACGGCACGCCGAGCCACTCGGCTTCCAGCTCCTTGCGATCACGGGTGATGCCAGGGCGGTCCTCGACGATGGCTGCCTGCTCGCCGATGATGCGGTTGAACAGCGTGCTCTTGCCGACGTTGGGTCGCCCGACGACGGCGACGACCGGCAGCTCCCCGGCGCTCACACCGGCTCCAACGCGTCGCGCAGGGCCGCACCGTCGGTCGCCACGACCTCGACGGGACGGGGGAGGTCGTCGACGGTGCCGCCGTCGAGGAAGCGGCCCTCGTCCGACAGGCACACGTCGGGCAGCAGGTAGCGGTGCCCGGCCGGCTCGGCGGCCAGCACCCGGGTGAGGTCGGCGCCCGTCATCAGGCCGGTGACACCAGTGTTGCCGCCGAAGAAGTCGTTGACCACCGGGATGATCCGCACGTCGTCGCGCCCGAGCCCGCCCACGAGCGGCGCCAGCACGCGGGCCCCCAGCTCGCCCGACAGGATCCCGATCGGCGCGTCGCGCCGCGGGCGCAGCACGACGGGCGAGGCGGCAACGGCGGAACGCAATCCGGTGTACGCGGCGGGGTTCGTCGGCGCCGGTGCGCAGGCGCCGGAGTCGACAGCCGCGAAGAACCCACGCTGTGGGCCGGTCACGGACGCCGTGGCGCCGCTGAACTCGAGCGCGAACGTGCGGGCCATCCCGATGCCGTCCTCGTGCATGGTGAAGCCCTCGTAGGTCTCGGCGGCCGGGAAGGGCCGGCCGGCCATCAGGTAGTACTCGTCGGCGGCCTGCACGAGCCGCCGGCCGAGCGCGACGCGATAGACGTCCTGCCAGTCGGCCACGGCGTCGAGCACCGCCTCGGCCTCGGACTGCGTGTGGGCCCGCATCCCGGCTTCCGGGTTGAACCGCGAGATCCCGAGCGGCACGACCGCCACCGACGACAGCTCGGGATACCGGTCGAGGATCCCGGCCAGCGTGTCGTCGAGCGCCCGTCCGTCGTTGACGCCTGGGCACACGACGACCTGGCCGCGCACCTCGATCCCGTGGTCGAGCAGCGCCCGCAACCAGCGCAGACTCGTCGCGCCACGCGGGTTGCGCAACATCTGGGCCCGCAGCTCGGGGTCGGTCGCGTGGATGCTGACGTGCAGCGGCGAGAGGCCTTCGGTGACGACCCGCTCGAGGTCGGACTCCGTGAAGCGGGTCAGCGTCGTGAAGTTCCCGTACAGGAAGCTCAACCGGTAGTCGTCGTCCTTGAGGTACAGGCTCCGGCGCAGGCCCTTCGGGAGCTGGTAGATGAAGCAGAACTCGCAGTGGTTGTCGCACGTGCGGACCCGGTCGAAGACCGCGCTCTGGACCTCGACGCCGAGCGGCTCGCCGTCGCCCTTCGACACGTCGACGATCAACTCGATGCCACCGCGCACGACGTCGAGCTCGAGCTCGGGCTCGTCGGTCAGCAGTTTCCACTCGATGACGTCACGCGGGACCTGGCCGTTGAGGCGCGCCACCTCGTCGCCGGGGGTGAGCCCGGCCAGCGCCGCGGGTGACCCGGGCGCGAC
>JBEVOM010000164.1:0-2507 GCA_040507575.1 Ilumatobacteraceae bacterium | reverse complement strand
GGCATCCGCAGGTCGATGCCGTCGACCGACGCCAACGCTCCGTCGAGTTCGGGAGCGGTGGAGGCGCCCGTCCAGACACCGACCCTGAAACGTTCGCCGCGCGCGCTCGCCTCGGTGATCCGGGAAGCCAACGCGGTCGGCACCGCCTTCGGGTAGCCCGCGCCGGTGAACCCGCTCATCCCGACATTGGAGCCGGGCCCGATCAGCGCGGCGGCCTCCTCGGCCGACATCACCTTGTCGGCCAGGCCTCTATGCCGGATGTGCGAGAGATCCGTCATCGTCGCAAACCCCCTTCGCCGAATCGAGCACCACGATGATCGACGGTCCGCTCACGCCCCTGCGGTTCAGGCACCGCGATACTTCCGTCGTCCGCGGGCAGGTCCCGCGTCGGTGCGTGACCCGGATCCTGACTCTAGCCACCACGGCCAGCCCTGACGAGGACCCAGGACCAAATCGACGCCAGCCGAACCGCCGAGGCCCCACGCCAACCGCGGACAGCTGCCCAACAGCCCGACGCTCTCTCGTTCATCGAGTTCATCGAGAAAAATCACGGACGCGCCCCATGCAAGAGCGGGGGATCGGGCTGATCATGATGACGTCCTCCTACTTCGGCGCTATGGGCGCTATGGGCGCTTTGGCCGCTGGAGGCTACTCAGCGCCAAAGTTCGCCATCGAAGGGCCCGGCGGATATCTATTGGTACCTGTGATGGCGCTGGCCGCCGAGCGGCTGCACGTCTGGTTCGGAGCAACCCAATGGGCATCGTCAAGTTATTTGGGAATGCTTGTGACGCAGTCGATGTGAGTGATTCGGTAGCGGAATATAGTGGCTGACTGCGTTTTTCATGCCGCTGCAGCGGCAGTGATTTCGTCCCAGACCGCGAAGCGAGTGGCCATCTCGGATCGCCATTGGGGTGCACTCATCAGATGACGACGGGGACGAAAATGCGCCCGGATGTGGCTGAACGCAAACAGGAACCGTTGGGCCTGCCCAGGTGAGGCGAAGCGTTTCATCACCCGTTCCCGGACTCTGGTCGGTTGATGGGAGTTCTCTGCCCGGTTGTTCAAGTATTTCGAGCGGCGATGGGTCACCGACGGCACCAGCTCGCGGTGAGCGACCCGATAGCTGGCCAGCTTGTCGGTGACGATCACCCGCGGCACATAGCGCAGGCCCTTGAGCAGCTTAGGACACGCGAGTAAATTAACGCTACGTTCGTGATTTCTGTCTTACTCTGTGTGATGTGGTGACGGCCGCTGATCGTGAAAGCGAGGTATCGCGCAAGTTTGCGCTGCTGTCGCCGGTGCTGGATGAGCGGCAACGCAGGCTGTGGATGGCGGTGGAGGCGGGTGAGGCCGGGCGGGGCGGGATCACGATGGTGGCGCGCGCGACCGGGGCGGCACGATCGACGGTGACTCGGGGTGTGGACGAACTCGACAGCGGCGCAACCGATTCGGGCCGGGTTCGCCGGGCCGGTGCGGGGCGCAAGCGAGCCGAGACGGTGGATGCGGAGCTGACGTCGGCGCTGGAGCGCCTGGTCGACCCGGACACCCGCGGCGACCCGGAGTCGCCGCTGCGGTGGACGATCAAGTCGACGCGGCAGCTGTCGGCGGCGCTGACCGGTCGGGGGCACCGGTGCAGCGAATGGCTGGTGCGGCGGCTGTTGCACGACGCCGGCTACAGCCTGCAGGCCGCGGCCAAGCAGATCGAGGGCACCCAGCACCCGGACCGCGACGCCCAGTTCCGCTATGTCAACGACCAAGTGCGCGAGCATCATTCGGCGGGGCAGCCGGTGATCAGCGTGGACACTAAGAAGAAGGAACTCGTCGGGCAGTACAAGAACGGCGGCAGCCAGTGGCGGCCGAGCGGAAACCCGGAGCGGGTGAAGACTCACGACTTCCCGGACCAACAGCTGGGCAAGGCGATCCCGTACGGGGTCTACGACATCGCCGCCGACTCCGGCTGGGTGTCCGTCGGCGCCGACCACGAC
This sequence comes from Ilumatobacteraceae bacterium, assembly GCA_040507575.1. Taxonomy (GTDB): domain Bacteria; phylum Actinomycetota; class Acidimicrobiia; order Acidimicrobiales; family Ilumatobacteraceae; genus JALZMG01. The sequence continues at coordinate 522 of JBEVOM010000164.1, read as the reverse complement.
ACCGCCGCGTTCGCCGTGGCCACCATCCGCCGCTGGTGGCAGGCGGTCGGCGCCGACCGTTACCCGCACGCTGAGAAGCTGCTGATCACCGCCGACGCGGGCGGCTCCAACGGCTATCGCACCCGGCTGTGGAAGACCGAACTCGCCGCGCTGGCCGCCGAGGCCGGGCTCGCGATCACGGTCTGCCACTTCCCACCCGGCACCTCCAAGTGGAACAAGATCGAGCACCGGCTGTTCTCCCACATCTCGTCGAACTGGCGCGGCCAGACCCTGGCCAGCCACGAGGTCGTGGTCAACCTGATCGCGGCGACCATCACCCGCACCGGGCTGACCGTGCACGCCGAACTCGACCACGCCGAATACCCCAAGGGAATCAAGATCAGCGACAGGCAGATTCGTGAACTGGAATCGCGCGCCATCACCCGCCACGACTGGCACGGCGAATGGAACTACACCCTGACCGCCGCGCCGCCGGAACCGTAACCAGCCGACCGGTCAAACGCACGTGTTATTTCCTCGCAA
>JBEVOM010000156.1:0-9598 GCA_040507575.1 Ilumatobacteraceae bacterium | reverse complement strand
CTGGCGCGCAGCATGTCGAGGTCGAGGGCGGTGTCGAGGCGCCACCAGATCTGCTCGAGGATCTGCCCGAAGTCGGTCGGTGTCGACGGGGGTGCCGGCATGCCACGAGCCAGGGCCGAGTACAGGTGGTGGTGTCCGCACACCAGCCCGGGTGTCTCGGCGCTCACGCCCGCAACGCTTCGGAGCGCGGCCGCTGGGCCAGGAACGCCCCGACGGTGCCTACCGAAGTGCTCACCATCGGCTCCACGGTAGTCGTCGACGGATTTCGCTGGGAGGTTGTTGCCGATCGTTAGCGATGTATCGTTATCACTACCAAACACGTCCGAAGGAGGACACCTTATGCGAGGAACAAGAATGAGATACATGCATTCCGGCCACGGCGAGGGTGGACCACCCCGCCACCGCGCCCGGCGCGGCGCCATCAAGGGCAGCGTCCTGGGATTGCTTTCCTAGCGTCCCATGCACGGCTACGATATGATCACCGAGTTCGATGATCGCAGCGGCGTTCGCTGGCGCCACAGCCCCGGCTCGGTGTACCCCACCCTCAACCAGCTGGAGGACGAGGGCCTCGTGCGCTCGTTCGACGACGACGGCCGCAAGCGCTTCGAGCTCACCGATGCCGGGCGGACCTGGCTGGACGAGCACGCGGACGAGACGTCGCCGTGGGAGCGCAGCGCGGCCGGCGGACGCGGCGACATGCGCCGGTTGGCCGGAGAGATCTTCGGCCAGCTGCGCCAGGTCGGCCGGTTCGGCTCGCCGGCCCAGCAGGACAAGGCGCGGGAGATCCTCACCCGCACCCGTTCCGAGCTGTACGCCGTGCTCGCCGAACCACAGACCGAGCCGTCGAGCGAGCCGCCGACCGGGTCGACGGATCCCTCCAGCGGGCCGGTGACGCCGGCGGGCTGACGCCCGAGCCGGCCGGTTCGACGCCTGCCAGACTGCGGGCGTGGAGCTGGTCTCCGATCGGCGGTACCGCTTCGCGGTGCCGCCGGCCGATCTGTGGTCGTCGCTCGCGGCGACCGATCACTACCGCTCCTGGTGGCCGTGGCTGCGGGCGTTCGACGGCGACGGGTTGGTCAGCAGCGCCGACTGGCACTGCACGATCCGTCCGCCGCTCCCCTACACGCTGCGCTTCACGATCCACCTCCACGAGGTCGATCGGCCGCGCGTGGTCACCGCCGACATCAGCGGCGACATCGCCGGCACGGCCCGGATCGACGTCGAGCCACACGGCGCGGGCAGCGAGCTGCACCTCACGTCGACCCTCACGCCGAGCAGCCGGGCGTTCGGCATCGTCGCCAAGCTGGCCAAGCCGATCGTCCGACGCGGCCACGACTGGGTGCTCGACACCGGCGCCGGCCAGTTCGCCGCCCACATCACCTGATCAGACCCCGACGCGCACCGACGGGCGACGGCCGAGCCAGAGCCGCCGCCCGTCGGAACCCGTCCGATCACGCGTCGCGGGGCGAGCGCCCGGCCACGAAGTCGATCGACCGGGTGACCGTCGCGGCCACGAAGCGCTCGAGCTTCGGCGCGGCGAGGAACCGCGCCGCGGCCTGCAACGGTCGCGGCGAGCCGGAGCGGACCGCTTCGAGAGCAGCCGCTCGCGTCGTCTTGATGCCGTGGGCGTGGACGATGAACGCCGTCGTGCGATCGTCCAGCGCCCGGCGCTGCACGGCCTCGCCGGCGAGGACGAGGTCGGTCGTGCCGAGATCGACGTCGACGGTGTCGGCGACTGCCGTGTGCCACTCGTGACGTCCTGTCCAATGGGCGAGGAAGACGCACCACAGGGCGAGGCGCACCGCGTCGGCCCGCCGATCGAGGTCGCCCGTCGACGCGCGGGCCGCGTGCCAGCGCGTCGCGTTGGCGTACGTCAGACCGTGCGTGATGTCGAGCCAGCCGAAGTCGTCGTGGTAGTCCCACTCGCCGTCGGGGTCGTAGCGCAGCATGCGCTCGGCGACCGCGTCGACGACGCAGTCGAGGACCCCGTCGACACCGGCGCCGTCGCGCAGCGCGTCGGCCGCGGCGCGCAGTGGCACGGTGCGGTCGCGCCCTCCACCGAGCACCGCGTCGCGGAGCCGACCGTCGTCGCGCCACGCCGCGTCCTCGTCGACCCCGGCGAGCTCGACGAGATCGAGTGCCGCGACCGCCCGGGTGAACGGCCGCATGTACGGCAGTGTGTCGGCGCGCGTGCCGTACACGATCGTCGGCACGAGGTGGGGCAGCACCGTGTCGGCCCGCTCCCACCCGAGCCGGTCGAGGAGCTGGAACGCCTTCTGGCTGTAGATCGCGCCGTGCCCGTAGCTGAGGAGGTGATCGCTGACGACGCCGGTGAACCACGGCCGCAGGTCTTCGGCGCCGAAGCCGGCGTGGATGGCGCCACGCAGCAGCGACTGGGCCGGCGCCAGCTGCTCGGCCTCGACGAGGCGGCGGAACGCAGCCGCCGGCGCCGGCCCGAGGTCGGCGTCGGGTTCGGGCAGCGGATTGACGGGGCGATCGCGCTCGACCTCGGCGATGCCGGCGATGCCCTGCACGATCGGGAGCGCCCGCTGATCCCCGTCGTACAGGTCGACCATGGCCAGGCAGTCCGTCGCCGACGCGATCGAGTGACCCCAGCCGAACTCGGCGCGCGGGGCGCCATGGGCGACCGCCTCCCACACCAGCTCACCTGGGTTGGCGTCGGCCCGCAGCAGCCGGACGACGTCGCGCGACACCTGACCCACGTAGTCGCGCTCGATGCCGCGACGCAGGCTCGCCATCAGCGCCGGCCGCGCCGCAACCGGGTCGGGGTCGGCGATGGTCACCTCCAGCGAACCGCCGGTGCGGACGGTGACCGGGATGCTGCGCACGTCCTCCTCGCCGAGCACGCAGGTGCCGTCGTCGACGCGGAACTTCCAGTTGTGCCACGCACACGTCAGGAGGTTCCCGTCGAGCGTGCCCTGGGTCAGCCCGTAGCCCTCGTGGGGGCAGGCATGGTCGAGGGCGAACACGCCCTGCGCGGTGCGCACCACGCACAGCCGGTGCCCGTCGACGCGGGCCAACCTCATCGCGCCCACCTCGAGATCGTCGAGGCCGAGGTCCAACACGTGCATGGTCACGGTCGGCGCCGCCGGCGTCATCGTCGTCGTCGTTGCGGTCACCCGAGCGACGGTACGACCTCAACCTCGCTTGAAGTCAAGCACCGATCAGCGCCCCGGTCATCGGGACGCCGGCTTCACGGGGAGGCCGGCCTCATGGGGAGGCCGGCCTCATGGGCAGGGTCGTGCGCCACTGCCCGTCGAGGGCGTGCAGGGCGGCGGCGACCGCGGGGGCGGTCGGCACGAGACCGATCTCGCCGACCCCCTTGATGCCGTACGGCGACCTCGGCTGCGGCACCTCGACGAGCTCGACGTCGATCTCGGGGACGTCCTTCGCCCGCAGGATCCCGAGCTGGCGCAGCGTCGAGAACGTCGGGAAGCCGGTCTCCGGATCGGTCGGGAAGTCCTCGGTCAGCGCGTAGCCGAGGCCCATGTGCACGCTGCCCTCGATCTGGCCGGCGCACAGCTGCGGGTTCACCGCCTTGCCGACGTCGTGCACGGCGACGACGCGCTCGACCTTGCCCGACTCGCGGTCGACGACCGCAAGCTGGGCGGCGTAGCCGAACGCGGAGTGGATCGTCGGATTCGGCTCGCTCGGGTCACCGAGCTTGGACGTCCAATCGACGACGTGCTCGCCGTAGTAGTCGACGTCGGGCCGACAGCCGGCGGCCACCGCGGCCGCGCACGCCTGCTGCACCGAACCGGCGGCCATCAGCGTGCCCCGCGATCCCGTGGTCTGCCCGAAGCCGAGCTGACGTGTCGTGTCGACGATGACGTCGATGCGGGCCGGGTCGATGCCGAGCTCCTGCGCGGCGACCTGCAGCGCGACGGTGTGGACGCCCTGGCCCATCTCGGTCCAACCGTGACGGACCTCGACCCGGTCGTCGTCACCGTGGAAGCGCACGACTGCCCCCGACACCTCACGGAAGCCGTTGCCGAGACCGGAGTTCTTCAGCCCGAGGCCGAGCCCGACCGCCCTGCCGGCGGCGACCGCGGCGTCGTAGGACGGCTTGATCGCGTCGAGGCACGCCTCGGCTCCGCCGGCGCCGTCGTCCATGATCTGACCGGGGCCCCACACCACGCCCGGCCGGATGACGTTGCGCTTGCGGATCTCCCAGCCGCTGATGCCGACCATCTCCGCCATGCGGTCGAGGACGCCGTCCATCGCGAACTGCGCCTGGTTGGCGCCGAACCCGCGGAACGCCCCGCACACGAGGTTGTTGGTACGGGCGGCGATCGCCTCCACGTCGACGTTGGGCACGTGGTACGGACCGGTGGCGTGACCGGCCGCCCGTTCGAGGACCTTCATCCCGACCGACGCGTACGCGCCGGAGTCGCCGTTCGCTCGCACCTTGACGGCGGTCAGGACGCCGGCGGTGTCGCACCCGGCCCAGTACTCGAGGCGGATCGGATGCCGCTTGGCGTGCATCCGGAAGCTCTCCTCGCGCGAGAGCGTGCACTTCACCGGCCGATCGAGCAGCCACGCGGCGAGCGAGGCATGCGCCTGGTTGCTCATGTCCTCCTTGCCGCCGAACGCGCCGCCGTTCGAGACCAACTCGACCACCACCTTGTCGCGATCGACGGCGAGCATGCGGCAGATGTCGTCGCGGTCGTCCCACACGCCTTGGCCGCCCGAGTAGACGTGCATCGTGCGCTCGTCGCCCTCGCCCGACGGAACCGACAGCGTCGACTCCGGCTCGAGGAACGCGTGCTCGATGCGCTGGGTCTGGAAGACCTCGTGGATGGTGTGGGCGCTGGCCGCCAGCGCGCCGTCGACGTCGCCGCGGGCGTACACGCTGCGCGACAGCACGTTGCCGTCCGTGCCCCACACGGCGAGCTCGGCGCCCGGTTCGACCGCGGCCAGCGGATCGGTGACCGGCGTCAGGACCTCGTAGCCCACCTCGACCAGCTGCGCCGCGGCCCGCGCCTGCTGGCGTGTGTCGGCGACCACGATGGACAGGACGTCGCCGGCGTAGGACGTGAGACCATCGACCGGGATCATCACCGGCCAGTCCTTGTGGATGATCCCGACCCGCAGCTCGCCGGGGATGTCGGCCGCCGTGAACACACCGACGACGCCATCGGCGCCCGCGGCCGGTCCGGTGTCGATCGACGTGACCCGGGCCCGGGCGTGGGCCGTCAGGTGCAGCGCGGCGTGCAGCATCCCCGGCACGCGCATGTCGTCGACGTACCCGCGATCGCCGAGGGCCAGCAGTTCGGCCTCGTACTTGGCGCCCGACGCGCCGACGGTGGCGCCGAGCGCGGGCTGGAACGACTTGCCCTTGGCGACAGCCTCGATGGCGTCGAGGATCTTCACGTAGCCCGTGCATCGGCACAGGTGGGCGCCCAGGTGCGGCGCCATCGCCGCGCGGTCGAGGTCGGCGCCCTTCTTGTCGATCTGCGACTTGGCCCGCATGACGATGCCCGGGATGCAGAACCCGCACTGCAGGCCCCCGCAGGCCGAGAACGCCTCGGCGAAGCGCTGCCGCTCCTCGGCGGCCACGCCCTCCAGCGTCACGACCTCCTTGCCGGCGACCTTCCCCAGGCCGAGGTTGCAGCTCACGACGGCCTTGCCGTCGACCAGCACGGTGCAACAGCCACATTGACCCGACGGCGAGCAGCCGTCCTTGGGCGAGGTGACGTCGAGCTCCTCGCGCAGCGCAGCCAACAGGTGGGGATGGTCGCCGCGCACCGACACCGGTGTGCCGTTGAGCACGAACCCGGTTCGTTCAGGCGGTCCGGTCGGATCTATCGCACTCACGGCTTTACATTCTGTCAAACCCTCGTTTCGACCGCATGAAGAACTCACACGTGCCGACCCGTTGACACGGATCAGCCGGGAGGGATCGCGCCCCGCTGGGCGGTGATGCGGGTGTACATCTCCGGGCGGCGGTAGTGCTCGAAGTCGAACACCGTGCCTTGGTAGCGGGCGCACAAGTCGAGATCGCAGCGGGCCGCGACCAGCTCGTCGCCGGTCGTCGACGCCTGGGCGACGATCTGACCGGACGGGGCGACGATCATCGACTGGCTCAGCGAGTCGACCCCCTCCTCGACGCCGCCCTTGGCCACGCCGACCACCCACGTCCCGTTCTGGTAGGCGCCGGATTGCATGACCAGCGCGTTGTGGAACCCCTGCAGGATGTCCTGGCTCGGGTCCGGGACGTAGTGGATCGGGGTGTTGTAGCCGCACAGGATCAGCTCGACGGCTTGCAGCCCCATGACCCGGTACGACTCCGGCCAGCGCCGGTCGTTGCACGTCATCATCCCGACGTTGCCGCCGAACGCGCGCCACACCCCGAAGCCCTCGGGACCGGGCTCGAAGAAGTAGCGCTCGGCGTGTTGGAACGGTCGGTCGGGCTCGTGCGCCTCGTGACCGGGCAGGTGGACCTTGCGATAGCGGGCGACGACCGAGCCGTCGCGCTCGACGAGGATCTGGGTGTTGTAGCGATGGCGCACACCGTCGGCACCCGCCGCGGTCAACTCGGCGTAGCCCAGCGCGAACCCGACGCCGAGTCGCTTCGCCTCGTCGAAGAGCGGCTGCGTCTCCGGACCCGGCATGGACTGCTCGTAGAAGTGGTCGAAGTCGGCGATGTCGTCGACGAACCAGCGGGGGAAGAAGGTCGTGAGCGCCAGTTCGGGGAACACGACGAGCTGGCAGCCCCGGTCGTGGCCCTCGCGTAGCAGCACCAGCAACCGCTCGACGACGTCCTGGCGGGAGTCGGCGCGCAGGATCGGTCCGAGCTGCGCAGCTCCGACCGTCAGCAGCCGCCCGCTCATGGCGCGATCCTCATCCGCCGATCCTCGCGCGGCGCCGACCGTTTCGAATCGGAGCCGACGAGTACCGTCGCTCCGCGTGCTGGCTGTTGACCGACTCGTGCGGACGTACGGACCCGTGCGCGCGCTCGACGGCATGACGTTCAGCGTGCCGCCCGGCTCCGTGACCGGGTTCCTCGGCCCGAACGGCGCCGGCAAGACGACGACCATGCGGGCCATCTTCGGCCTCACGGCGCTCGACGCCGGTGAGGTCCTCTGGGACCGCCGGCCGATCACCCAGGACACCCGGCACACGTTCGGCTACCTGCCCGAGGAGCGCGGGCTGTACCCGACGATGAAGGTGCTCGAGCAACTCCGTTACCTCGGCCAGCTCCGCGGCTTGACCCGCGCCGCCGCCGACCAGGAGGCGACCCGCTGGCTGGGCGAGCTCGGGCTCGCCGACCGGGCCGGCGACGAGCTGGAGGACCTCTCGCTCGGCAACCAGCAACGGGTCCAGCTGATCGGCGCGCTGATCCATCGACCCGACGTCCTCGTGCTCGACGAACCGTTCTCCGGCCTCGACCCGGTCGCCGTCGACGCGCTCTCCAAGGTGCTCGTCGGAGAGGCGCGCCGCGGCGCCACCGTGCTGTTCAGCTCGCACCAGCTCGACCTCGTCGAGGACCTCTGCGAACGGGCCGTGGTCGTCGACCGCGGCCGCGTCGTGGCGGAGGGCACCATCGATGATCTCACGGCCGGCAGCGACCCGGTCCTGGAGATCGACGTGCCGTCCGACCCCGACGGCACATGGGCGACGGGGCTCGGCGACTCCGTCCAGGTGATCGGCAACAGCGGCGGCCGGATCCGCCTGACGCTCGGGTCCCGCGGCGAGCCGGGCCCAGGATCGACGATCGAGCTGGCCCAGCACGCACTGGACGCCGCCCGCGCCGCCGGTCCGGTCAACCACTTCGCGTTCGAGCGGCGCAGCCTGGCCGAGGTGTTCCTCACGACGGTCGGGCGTCCGGTGCACGACGACCCGGGCGCCGACCGTGACCCGGAGGACGCTGAGCGTGACCCGGAGCCGGAGCCGAAATGAGCTGGCGCGACCGTCCCACCGCCCTCGTCGCCCAACGGGAGATCCGCGAGGCGACGCGGGCGACCAGCTTCCGCGTGACGCTGCTCATCAGCGCGATCGCCCTCGCCGCGATCATCGTCATCGCCAACCTCGGTGGGAACGACGATGACAGCGAGCGCATCGTCGTCTCCGGGCCCGACGCCGGCCAGCAGGTCGACGGGCTGCAGCGGATCGGTGCCGCAGTCGGGATCGACGTCACCGTGAGCACGGCAGGCGACGACGCCACCGCCGTGGCGACCGTCGACGCCGACGACGCCGACGTGGCGATCACCGCCGACGGCTCACGGATCACGACGCGCGAGGAGCTCGACCTCACCGACGGCTCGACGCGATCGACGTTGGTCAACGTGCTCCGGGCCGAGCTGGCGCTCCAGAACGGGTTGCGCGACACCGGGCTCGACGCCGACCAGGTGGCCGCGGTCCGTGACGCACCACCGCCGACCGTCGACGCGTTGGAGACGAGCGAGCCCGACGACGTCGACTCCAGCCGCGTCGCCACCGCGACGATCACGAACATCCTGCTGTTCATCCTCCTCCAGACGTACGGACAGTGGGTGGTCACCGCCGTGACCCGGGAGAAGGCATCTCGTGTCGTCGAAGTGCTCCTCGCGGTCATCCGTCCCCGTCAGCTGCTCGTCGGCAAGGTCATCGGGATCGGCACCGTCGCCCTGCTCCACGCGGCCGTCCTCATCGCCGTCGCACTCGTGACGACTCGAGTCATGGGGGTGGACATCGCGTCAGGGATCTCGGTCGGCGACCTCCTGCTGTCGGCGGCGTGGTTCGTGTTGGGCTACGCGCTCTACTGCAACGCCTACGCGGCGGCCGGCTCACTGGTCTCGCGCGTCGAGGACGCCCAGACGGTCGCCTTCCCGATCATGCTGCCGCTGCTGTTCGGGTACCTCGTGTCGTTCACGGTCGTCGGCGGTGCGAGCACGCTGCTGTGGGTGCTCGCATTCTTCCCGCCGACCGCGGTCGTCGCCATGCCGACCCTCTTCGCCGTCGGCGAGGCACCCGTGTGGGCGGTCGTCGTGAGCATGGCCATGACCGTCGCGGCCATCGTCGCGGTCGCCGCGCTGGCGGCTCGGATCTACGAGCGGTCCGTGCTGCGCACCGGCAAGAAGCTGTCGTGGCGCGAGGCGTTCCGCAGCCCCCGGGAGGTCGGGCCGGGCCCGGTGGGATCGGGACTCGTCACATCCGATTGACCGGTCGTGACGGCGGGCCGTCGAGCCCGACCTGCACGAGCGCTGAGCGCCCTGCAGCGACGACCCAGGCCAGGCCGGGACGCGGCGGCATCGGCCGCCGTCGGGGCAGCAGCTCGCCGAGGACGTCGCCGTCCACGTCCGTGCACCCGGCCATCAGCATCCCGGTGCGGCTGCGCCGGATCACGGTCGTCCAGTGCCCGTACGCCGCACGGAGGGCGTCCGGGCGGCCGGCGCACGCGATCAGCAGGCCGGGCCGCCGTTCGCCGGCCAAGGCGGCGAGCGCCCCCTCGTGGTCGTCGACCCGCTCGGCATCGCCGACGCCGACCTGGTGCGCCACGCCCGGCCGGGCGGCGCGCAGCCCGGCGATCGCGGCCGGGACGTCGACGACCCCGGGCCACGCCGCCAACGGCGAGCGGCGGGTCGGCGCGATGACC
>JBEVOM010000155.1:0-9478 GCA_040507575.1 Ilumatobacteraceae bacterium | reverse complement strand
GTTCTGCATCAACGTGCTGGCGGCCGACCAGGAGGACGTGTGTCGAGTCTTCGCGCTGCGCGGGGTCGACAAGTTCCGTGATGTTCCCTGGTCTTCGTCGCCGTTGGGGGCTCCGGTGATCGACGGCGTCGTCGCCTGGATCGAGTGCGAGCCCGACCAGGTCCACGAGGCCGGCGACCACTTCATCGTCATCGGCCGCGTCACTGCGATGGACGTCGCCCGGCCGGCCATCCCGCTGCTGTTCTTCCAGGGCGGCTACGGCGCATTCGCGCCCCGCTCGCTCGTCAGCGGCGCGCGGGTCGAGCTCGAGAACCAAGTGCGCCTGGCGGACCTCGCACGATCGGGTCTGGAGGCCATCACGACCGACCTCGGCGTCCAGACGCGGGCTGTGGCCGTAGTGGGGGAGCAGCAGGTCATCGTGGCCGTGTCGCAGCCCGAAGGTGTCACCGACTGGCACACCGCCATCGGCATTGCACTGCCCTTCGTGCCGCCGTGGAACGCGACCTACCTCGCCTGGCTGAGCGACGAGCAGCTCGACGCCTGGTGTGCCGGCGTCACACCACCCGTCGAGGGTGACCGGCGCGCAGCGCTCAACGAGGAGATCGCCGTTATCCGCGAGCACGGTTGGTCGTTGAAGTACCGAGACGACGACGACCTCATGCAGCAGATCGACGACCTGGAGCGCGGCCTTGAGGCCAGCGGCCCGATGCCGGTGCTGGAGCGTGAGCTCGCCGCGCTCGTCGGCCGCCTCAGCCCTCACGCCGACCCCGATCTGCTCGACGACGAACGGGCCGGACGCGTCTTCACGGTCGCGGTGCCGGTGTTCGACGCGGACGCCCGCGTGCCGATGCTCCTGCTGGCGTCGCACCTGCCCGCCGAGTCGACCGTCCCCATGATCGAACGTGTCCGCGACCGTCTGCTTGACGTCGCTGCCGACACAACCGGCCGCATCGGCGGCAAGCCCCCCACGCGCTACCTCGAGTCACGCATCAACTACCGCCTGGCGCGCCCAGTGCGCCAGGTCACGACACCGAAAGAGGCACCATGACCCGTCCTGACTACTTCGACCGCTATCCGACGTTTGCGATGTCGCGCGACGACGACGGCATCCTGCTGCTTCGTCTGCGCGCGCGTGACAGCGAGGGCGAGGTCGCGTACAGCCCGCAGCACCACACCGACTGGAGCCGGGCGTTCGTTGACATCGCCGACGACAAGCACAATCGGGTGGTCATCATGACCGGCACGGGGCCCACCTTCATCGACGACTACGCGTGGGACCGGCCGACCGTCGACCCTCAGGGATGGGACCAGATCTACTACGAGGGCAAGCACATGCTGCGTCGCCTACTCGACGTCGAGGTGCCGATCATCGCCGCCGTCAACGGTCCGGCGACCGTGCACGCCGAGCTGGCTGTGATGTCCGACATCGTCGTCGCCTCGACGACAGCCACGTTCCAGGACAAGGCTCACATCCCGACCGGCTCGGTGGCCGGCGATGGCGTGCACATCGTGTGGCTGGAGCTGCTGGGCATCAACCGGGGGCGCTACTTTCTCTGGACGGGCCAGACGCTCTCGGCGCAGGAGGCGCTGGACCTCGGCGTCGTCAGCGAGGTCGTCGAGCCCGACCAGCTGCTGGACCGCGCCTACGAGCTGGCCCGCGGGCTCGCCGGGCTGAACCCGCTGGTGACCCGCTACACCCGTGTCGCGTTCACGCACCGTTACAAGCGGTTGATCGAGGAGGGCCTCGGCTACGGTCTCGCGCTCGAGGCGTTGGCCGGGTTGGACAATGTGCGGCTGCGCGAGCTGGCGAACGCCGCAGAGGAACCAGCCTGATGGCACCCGACCCGCGCTTGGTCGAGCTCGCTGTGCACCTGTTCGACGCGGCCCGCGAGGGGGACGTCGAACGGTTGCGCGACGCGCTAGACGCGGGCGTGCCCGTCGACCTGGTCGATGCCGAGGGCAACTCATACCTGATGCTTGCTGCGTATCACGGACATCTGGGAGCGGTGGAGCTGCTGATAGCCCGCGGTGCAGACGTCGACCGCTTGAACGGTGCCGGCCAGTCCCCCCTGGCGGGCGTCGTTTTCAAGCAGCAGCATGCCGTCGCCGACCTGCTGATGGCTGCGGGGGCGGATCCGAACCTCGGTCGGCCGTCGGCCGTCGAGATCGATCTCACCTATGGCGGCGGTGCTCGGTTCGGTCAAGGGTGACCTTTCGCATCACCGTGTTGTATCGTCTAAATTAGTTCACTACCACTTGTCTTAGATCCAGGGAGATGCCATGGCTTACGGCACCGACGTCGCCGCGCAGCATCGGGCCACACCGGACCACGTGCCGGCCGAGCTTCTGCGCGACTTCGATCACCACCACGACCCCGAGTTTCTACGCGACCCCTTCGAGTACCTCGAAAAGCTGCGCGGGCACACGTTCTTCAGCACGGCATGGGGTGGGTTCTGGGTACCCACAGAACCCGATGACATACGTGAGGCATTCCAGCGCCACGACCTGTTCACCAACTTCCCAGGTGGACTTCCACCGCGCGAGGCCTCGCTGCCCATGATCCCCGAGGAGCTTGACCCGCCGGAACACACCAAGTACCGGCGCGCCATCTCGGGCATGTTCGCGCCGAAAGCAGTCAAGGAGCTCGAGGGAGAGATCCGTGAGCTGGCGCGTGGGCTCGTCGCCGAAGCCAAGGCGAAGGGCTCGATCGACTTCGTCGAGGACTTCGCCGTGCCACTGCCCACCCGCGTGTTCATGGGGCGCCTCGGACTCCCCCTGGACCAGGCCGACCTGTTCGTGCAGTGGAACAACACCCTGCTCCACGCGCTCGGCGAGGAGAAGAAGGCCGCCAACGTCGAGGTCGGCAAGTACCTCACCGACCTGGTTGCCGAGCGGGCCGCGAACCCGCAGGACGACTGGATCAGCGAGCTGCTCACCGCCGAGGTCGACGGAGCGCCGATGCCGCACGCCGACGTCGTCGGCATCGTGTTCCTGTTCTTCCTGGCCGGCCTGGAAACCGTGACTGCGGGCCTCTCCTTCTCGTACCGCTACCTGGCGAGCTCGCCGGAGCACCGCGCCGAGCTGGCCGCCGATCCTGAGCTGGCGCCGCAGGCGGTCGAGGAGTTGCTGCGCTATTTCTCCTTCACCAACATCCCGCGTCGCGTCATTAACGACGTCGAGTTCGCCGGAGTCCAGATGAAGGCAGGTGACCAGATGCTCCTGTGCAACAGCCTGGTCTCGCGATCCCCCGACGAGAACGAGGACGCCGACCTGGTCGACTTCCAGCGCGCCGTGTCCAGGCACTCCGCCTTCGGCATGGGCCCGCACCGCTGCCTCGGCTCGCACCTGGCTCGGCTGGAGATGGCCGTCGCGCTCGAGGAGTGGCACCGGGAGATCCCCGACTACGAGATCGTGCCCGGCTCCGCCATCGAGCTCTGGGGCGGCACCAACATGGCCATCAAGAACCTGCCGCTGCAGTGGCAGTGACCTCGGAAGGACAGACCCCATGAAGATCGAGATCGACCAGTCCAAGTGCGAGGGGCACGCCCGATGCGCCGCAGCAGCCGCGGACCTATTCGTGTTGGACGATGACGGCTACATCGACACGGCCGGTTTCACGGTCCCCGAAGGTCGCGAGGACGACGTGCGCATCGCCGTGGCAGCGTGCCCGGAGCGCGTGATCAGCCTCGTCTCGTGACCGGCACCGATGCGTTCGACCTCACGGGCAAGGTTGCCGTCGTCACCGGTGCCGGCGGTGGTATCGGTGAGTCGTGCGCCAAGGTGCTCGCCGCAGCCGGTGCGACCGTCGTCTGCGCCGATCTAGACGCGGCGGGCGCCGAGCGCGTCGCCGCCGAGATCGTTGCTGACGGCGGCAAGGCCGCCGGGCGACGCGTCGACGTCACCTCGGCGCTGGAGGTGACCGCGCTGGTCGCCGAGGCGGTGGCCTACCACGGTCAGCTCGACATTATGGTGAACAACGCAGGAATCCTGATCCTCACGCCGATCCTAGACATCAGTCCCGGAGAGTTCCAGAAGGTGCTCGAGGTCAACCTGCATGGCGTCATGTACGGCTGCCAGGCGGCGGCCCGTGTCATGAGGCCCGGGTCGTCGATCATCAACATGTCGTCGGGCATCATCGACCGCCCGAGCCCGGGGCGTGCCTCGTACGCCGCCTCGAAGGGGGCCGTGCACCAGCTGACGCGCGCCTTCGCGCTCGAGCTCGGTCCTGCCGGCATCCGGGTCAACGGCGTGGCTCCGGGGTGGGTCATCACCGGCATCACCCAGCAGAGCTACGTCAATGACGATGGGGCAGTCGATGAAGCGGCCTTCGTCGCGCGGGTCGCTGACCGCGCCGCGGGGTCACCTCTCAACTCGATCGTGGAGCCTCACGACGTCGGGCTGGCCGTTCTCTACCTGGCCTCAGACGCGGGTCGCGCCTACACCGGGCAGGTTTTGCGCACCAACGGCGGGACCGTAATGGTATGACCGGCACAACGTCCACCGCCGCAGGGCTGGGTGAGCCGTTCGGTCGCGAGGGTATTTGGATCTCACGGCGGGAGGACCCCGCTGAGCGGCGCGTGATCGCCGGGTCGGCGCGCGCGTGGGGCTACGGCACGATCTGGCTCTCCGGGGGTCTGACGCCGGGCGTTTTCGACGAGCTCCGTGTCATCCTCGAGGCGTCGGAGTCGATCACGGTCGGCACCTCGGTCCTGAACATCTGGGCCGAGCCGGCCGACCAGTGTGCCGAGCAGTTCCACGCGCTCGAGCAGGACCACCCCGGGCGCTTGTTCCTCGGGCTGGGGGTCAGTCACGCTCCGGCGATCAACGGCTCCGACTTGGGCACCTACGCCAAGCCGCTGGCGAAGATGCGGTCCTACCTCGACGGCCTTGACGACCACGCCACGCCGGTGCCCCATGATCGCCTCATGATCGGCGCCTTGGGGCCCCGCATGCTCGAGCTGGCGGCAGGTCGCACCCGAGGCAGCGTGCCCTACCTTGTTTCACCCCAGCACACGGCGTCGGCTCGAGAATTGCTGGGCACGGAGGCGTTGCTGGCCCCCGAGCTGGGCGTCGTACTCGACGACGATCTCGACCGCGGCCGAGCAACTGCCCGCGCTGCGCTGTCGATGTACCTGGGCATGCCGAATTACACGAACAGTTTCGCTCGCTTCGGCTTCGGCCCTGAGCACCTTGAGGGCGGAGGTAGCGACGCGCTCATCGACGCGGTGTTCGCCGTGGGGGACGTCGCCCGCATTCGCGAACGCTCCGACAAGCACGTCGCCGCGGGGGCTGACCACGTCGCGTACCAGGTGATCGCGAGCGCCAACCAGTTGAAGGCCGACGTCTTTGCGGCGCTCGCCCCGACCGCGAAGTGCGCTCCGCCGATCCCTTGACATCGTCTAACTAAGTTAATACTTTATACCTTTGTGATCGGTGTCACTGCCTTGTGGCGTCATGCGACCAAAGGAAATCCATGGACTCCCTGTTCATCGCCGTGCTCTCGCTCGGCCCCGGGGCAATGCTGGGGTTGTTGGCACTCGGCATTGTGCTGGTCTACCGAGGCACTGGTGTCCTCAACCTCGGCCACGCGTCGATGGCGTCGCTCGGCGGCTTCGTCTACTGGGACCTCGTGGTGCAGGCCGGCTGGCCGAGAATCGTGGGCTTCTTGCTTGCCGTGCTGATCGCCGGCCTGGTCGGTATCTTGGTGGAGCTGCTCGTCATGCGGCCCCTGCGCGGGGCGTCCCCCCTGACTCTGCTGATCGGCTCGCTCGGAGTCCTGGTCATCATCCAGTCGTTCCTCCTACTGCGATATGGCAGCGAGGGCCGCAACGCACCCTCCCTGTTGCCGACGCGACCAGTGCAGTTGTGGGACGACAAGGCGGTGGGTCTGGACCGGTTGTTGCTGGTCGTCATCGCGGTGGTCGTCACCGCCGTGCTGTGGGCGGTGTACCGCTACACGATGTTCGGCACGGCTACTGCAGCAGTCGCAGAAAATCCGATCGCGGGTGCCGCACTTGGGCACAACACGACACGTCTGGCGATCGGCAACTGGTTCCTCGGCGGTGCGCTCGCAGGCATGGCTGGTGCGCTTCTGGCGCCGGTCAGCGGGCTCGACCTCACGACGATGACCAGTCTCATCGTGCCGGCGCTGGGCGCCGCCCTGGCCGGGGGACTCGTGTCGTTCCCGCTGACGATCCTGGGCGGCATCGCCATCGTGGTCCTGCAGTCGGTCGTCACTGCCAACACGGATGTTCGAGGCGCGGGTGCGATGTCGACGTTCGTCATCGTCGTCGCACTCATGGCGTTCCGCGGCAAGGGCATCTCCTCGCGCGGCATCGTGGGTGCCCGTCTACCGTCGCTCGGGTCGGGCCGCATCAGGTGGCAGCTCGTCCTCCCGACGGTCATCGTGACATTGGTGCTGGTGTGGGCGGTGCTCCCGGTGGAGTGGAACGAGGCCTTGTTGACCTCGATGCTCTTTGCGGTCGTGATGCTCTCGATCGTTCTAGTGACCGGGTACGCCGGTCAGCTGTCCATGGCGCAGTATGCGATGGCCGGCGTCGGTGCGGTGATTGCGGCTGAGATCGCGTCGCGCAACAGCTCGCTGCCGTTTCTGGTCGTGCTGCTCATCGCCGCCGTCGGCACGATGCCAATCGGCGTCCTGTTGGCGCTTCCCGCGACCCGTATGCGTGGTGCCAGCCTGGCGATCGTCACCTTGGCGTTCAACCTCCTGCTGTTCGCGACGGTCTTCAGCCGATCGCAGGTGGTGATCATCCCTTCGCCGTCGATCTTCGGCTACGACTTCTCGCCACTGATCGACCCGAAGGCCTACCTAACCCTGGTGATCGGCGTGTTCGTGGTGCTGGCACTCGGCGTGGCCAACCTACGCCGTGGGCAGACTGGCCGCCGGTTCGTGGCGGTGCGAGGGAATGAGCGGGCGGCCACGTCGATCGGCATCAACGTGAGCCAGGTCAAGGTGGTCGCCTTCACGATCGCCGCCTTCATCGCCGCCGTCGGTGGGGTGCTGATCGCTTACCGCACTCCCGCGGTCAGCTATACCAACTTCGATGTCCTGGGATCGGTCAACCAGTTGGTGTGGAGCGTCATCGGTGGCGTGGGCTTCGTGACGGGTCCGCTGTTCGCCATGGGCTTTGCGCCGGGAGGTCTCGGCACCCAGCTCGCTGCCGCCGTGTACAGCGAAGACTTTTCCTACCTCCCGCTGATTGGTGGCGTGCTGCTCGTTCTGACCTTGATACTCAACCCCGACGGGGTCGCCTCGGTCTCGGTCGCGCAGTCCGAGGCGCGTCAGCGCAAGCGGGGGACCAACCTGAAGATCGAGGTGCCGGAGCGCGCAGGCAGGGGCCGGCGTCCAGCTCGTCGCGGGCTGCCGCTTGTGATCAAGGACATCGACATGTCTTTCGGTGCGGTGCATGTGCTGAAAGGGGTGTCTCTGATGGTCGAGCCGGGAACGGTCCACGGACTCATCGGGCCCAACGGTGCAGGCAAGACGACGCTGCTTGACGTCATCAGCGGCTACGTGCGGCAGCAGGGTGGGCACGTGACCCTCGGCGACCAGTCGCTCGACAAGCTCGTCACATACAGGCGAGCCCGTCTCGGGCTCGGACGATCGTTCCAGAGCCTGGAACTGTTCGACGACCTCAACGTCTTCGACAACTTGCAGGCTGCCTCGGAGATCCAGCGGAGGAACAACGTGTTCCGCGACATCGTGGTCCCCCGCAAGCCTGGCCTGAGCGATGCGGCATGGGACGCTGTCGAGCTGCTCGGTCTGGGAGATGACCTCGGTCGCCGCATCGACGAGCTCAACTACGCGAAGCGTCGGCTCGTCGCTATCGCGCGAGCGATGGCCACGAACTCCGACATCATCTTGTTGGACGAGCCGGCTGCCGGGCTCGATGAAGTCGAGACTGCCGAGCTCAAGGAACTGGTGCGGCGCATGGCGGACGAGTACGGCATCGCGGTGCTCATCATCGAGCATGACGTTGATCTGGTGATGGGCGTCAGTGACGTCATCACGGCCCTCAACTTCGGAGAGGTCATCGCCGTGGGTACGCCGGCCGAGGTGCGCAGCAATCGCGAGGTGATCGCCGCCTACCTCGGCGAGGAGCTCGACGCGGACGTAGAGCTCGACATCGACAGTGCGCTTGCACTAGCACCGAAGGAGGCATGATGAGCACCACGACAGCACAGCGGGGGAGTTCCCTGGGAACCGATCTCGCGATCGCGGCCCGAGGACTCAGCGTCGGCTACGGTGCCACGCCGTTCGTGAGAGATCTGGATCTCGAGGTCAGGCGAGGCGAGATCTTCGCTGTGCTGGGCGCCAATGGGGCCGGCAAGTCCACGACCATCATGGGTCTGGCCGGAGTTCTGAAGCCCCACGCCGGACACGTGGAGATCGATGGGGAGCCGACTACCGCTGCCCTGAACGCCCGCGCCCGCGACGGGCTCGCCCTCATCACCCAGGACCGGTGCGTGTTCATGGGGCTCACAGTCCGTGACAATCTCCGGGTCGGCGGAGTCGATCCCGAGGCTGCTCTCGAGTACTTCCCGGAGCTCAAGGAGCACGTCGGGCGGACGGTCGGACTGCTGTCCGGTGGCCAGCAGCAGATGCTGGCTGTCGCGCGCGCCATCGCCCGGCGACCCAAGATCCTCCTGGCCGACGAGCTGTCGCTGGGACTGGCACCGAAGATCGTCGACCGCATCCTCGAAGTGCTGAGCGTGGCTTGTCGCGAGCAGAACCTCGGTGTGCTCCTGGTCGAGCAGCAGGTCAACAAGGCACTCTCGGTGGCTCACCACGGGGCGGTGCTGCGACGTGGCCGGCTCGAACTCCAAGGAACCGCCGAGGAGCTCAAGTCGCGGATGGACGAGGTCCAGAGGCTCTATTTGTGAGCCAGCGAGTGAGCGACCCCCGGGTCACGGCGGCGCTCGAGGCCGCGGTGTCCACGGGGGAGGTCGGAGTGCAGGTGACGGCGTACCTCGGCGACGAGCTGATCGTCGACGACTGGGTCGGCACCACCGACGCGACTGACCTGGCCCGGCCGGTGGATGGGGACACGCTGTTTTCGATCTTCTCCATCACCAAGGTCGTGACCGCGACCGCGTTGCACCTACAGGTGCAACGCGGCCGGTTGGCGTACGACCAGCCCGTGGCCCAGGTGTGGCCCGAGTTCGGGCAGGCCGGGAAGGAGGGCATAACGATCGCCGACGTCCTGGCCCACCGTTCGGGCGCACCTGTCATCGCGGAGGGCATCACGGTCGAGCAGCTGATCGACTGGACCTGGATGACCGAGATGATCGCCCGCCAGGAGCCGGTGGCTCGGCCTGACACGATCAACGCCTACAGCCCGTTCGCTTTCGGGTGGGTCATCGGCGAGCTCGTGCGTCGGACCGACCCGTCAAGTCGGTCGTTCGCCGACTTCGTGCGCGACGAGGTGCTGGCGCCGGTTGGTATGGACGCATTTCA
>JBEVOM010000146.1:0-15081 GCA_040507575.1 Ilumatobacteraceae bacterium | reverse complement strand
GCCCGACGGATGGGCCGCACGTACTCCGAACGCTGCCGCCTCGGGAACCACGAATGGGCCTGATGTGAACCGTCGGAATCGGCACCGTCACCGGCCGGGCGCGCACGGTCGACAACAGACCGGTGCAAGTCCGTCGCCGTCTCATGCGCTGGTGCGCACATGCAAGACCCGGTCAGCGAAGGAGAGCAACCGGATCGAGGTGGCGCTGTCTCCGGGGCAGGCGCCTCCCTGGGCAGCTCATCGACGCGCCGCAGTGCGCGGCCGCCAGGTCGCGCCGTACCCGTGGAGCGGCGTCGGAGATCTGCGTTGTCGCTCCCGATGCAGGTCAGGCGCCTGAGGTCGAACGTCGACCCTCGCCACGCAACTCCAAGGATCGCAATGACGACCCGACCACCAGCTCACCGACGCATTGATCAGGAGATGGCCATGAACCACACACACCCGACACCGACCACCACCCGCCCAGCCACGAGCTCCACGACATCATCGCCGGCTCACCCGGGCCCTCAGCACCGCCACCGCCACGACCTGCCGTTCAGCGCTGCCGTCGGCTGGGGCCTCGTCGTCGGCGTCGCCAACGCCGCCGCGCCGCTCGCCTTCTGGTGGCTCGACGCGTCGAGCGTCCACGCCCTCGCCATCGCACTGATCGCCGCCATCTACATCGGGTTCGCTGTCGCCGACGGCCGCCGCCACGTCATCGCCGCCGAATGCGCTGTCGCCGCGCTGTTCGTGATCCTCGCCGCGGCCGCCGTCACGCTCAGCCCGTGGCTCCTCGTCGCCGGCTACTTCGCCCACGGATGCAAAGACCTGTGGCAACACCGCTCCCAGTTCGTCGCCGGCACCCGCTGGTGGCCGCCGTTCTGCCTGGCCGTCGACTGGACCGTCGCCGGCATCATCGCCATCGCCATAGCCGCCGGCCTCGGCTTTCACTGACAGCCAATCGCATCTCGCGCGCGGCCGAGGCGGCCACGCACGGATCTGAGGGGCCCCACCCGATGTGCCAGCAGACCCCTTAGCCCCACCCTGAGCTCAGTCCCAACACCTCCGAAGGAGCAGCCATGACCACCACCGTCGTCGCCACCGTCGTCCAGAAGTTCACCGTCACGGGCATGACCTGCAGCCACTGCGAACGTGCCGTCACCGCCGAGGTCTCCAAGCTCGACGGCGTCACCGGTGTCGCCGTCGACCTGGCCACCGGCACCGTCGTCACCGAGAGCGTCGAGACCCTCACCCTCGACGCCGTCGCGGCCGCCGTCGACGAGGCCGGATACGAGCTGGCCCGATGAACACGACCACCCGCCTCGCCGCCTTCGGCGTCATCCTCGTCGCCATCGTCGGTGTCGGCGCCGGGCTCGGCGCAGCCGTCGGCCCCGACCTCGCCCGACCCGTCGCCGAAGCCCCCGCCCCGACCGGCCAGGGCGTCGTCGCCACCGCCGACGGTTACCGCCTGATCCCTGCTTCCACCACCCTCGACGGCGACGGCGGCACGTTCCGGTTCACCATCGAGGACCAGCACGACCAAGCCGTCCACGACTTCACCCCGGTCCACGAACGCGACCTGCACCTGATCATCGTCAACCGGGAGCTCACCACCTTCCACCACGTCCACCCCACCCTCGACGGTGACGGCACCTGGTCGATCGACCTGCCGGCGCTCGACCCCGGCTCATACCGGGCCGTCACCGACTTCCAGATCGCCGATGGACCCCGCCTCGCCCTCGGCACCGACCTCACCGTCGCCGGCCAGTACCAGCCCACGGCGCTGCCCGAACCTTCCACAGGGGCCACCACCGACGGCTACGAGGTGCACCTCGCCACCGAGCGCAGCGACGACGGCGAGCTCACCGCCCAACTGACCGTCTCGCGCAATGGTGTCCCCGTCTCCGACCTCGAGCCGTACCTCGGCGCCAGCGGCCACCTCGTGGCCATGCGCAGCGGGGACCTGGCCTACGCCCACGTCCACCCTCTCGATGACGAGACCGAGCCCGGGGTCGTCACGTTCGACGCCGAACTGACCTCAGCCGGCCGGTACGGGCTGTTCTTCGACTTCAAGCACCACGGGACGGTCCACACCGCCTCGTTCACCTTCGACCAGGGTCCCGTCACCGGGACGCCCGACATGGGGATGTGAGTCCGATGACCGACACCACCACCCGCCCTGCCACCACGGTTGCCCTCGACATCGGCGGGATGACCTGCGCCTCGTGCGCCGCGCGGATCACCAAGCGGCTCAACAAGCTCGTCGGCGTCGACGCATCCGTGAACTACGCCACCGAGCAGGCCACCGTGACCGTCCCCGACGGCGTCTCCGTCGAGGAGATCGTCGCCCAGGTCGAAGCGATCGGCTACACCGCCAAGGTCCCCTCCGCATCGCAGCCCGACACCAGCGACACCGTGGAAGACGTCCGTGAGACGGATCCGGAGCTCACCGCGCTGCGCTACCGGCTCATCGTCGCCGCGGTGTTCGGCATCCCCGTCCTGCTGCTGTCGATGATCAACACCCTGCAGTTCGAGAACTGGCAGTGGCTCACGTTCACGCTGGCTACCCCGGTTGTGCTGTGGGCGGCGTACCCGTTCCACCGGGCGGCGTGGAAGAACCTGCGCCACGGTGCCGCCACCATGGACACCCTCATCTCGATCGGCACGCTCGCCGCGTTCAGTTGGAGCGTCTACGCCCTGTTCTGGGGAGAGGCCGGGATCCCCGGGATGAAAATGGGCTTCACGCTCACCCTCGAGCGCGGTGCCGGCCAGTCCGAGCTGTACTTCGAGGTGGCCTGCGTCGTCGTCATGTTCATCCTCGCCGGCCGCTACTTCGAAGCCCGCGCCAAGCGCACCTCTGGCGCCGCACTGCGAGCCCTCCTGAACCTCGGCGCCAAGGACGTCGCCGTCCTCCGTGACGGCAACGAGGTCCGGATCCCGATCGGTGACCTCGTCGTCGGCGACCTGTTCGTCGTCCGGCCCGGCGAGAAGGTCGCCACCGACGGCGTCGTCGAAGACGGCACCTCGGCGATCGACGCCTCCCTGCTCACCGGCGAGTCCGTCCCGGTCGAAGTCGGCCCCGGCGACCCGGTCACCGGCGCCACCGTCAACGCCGGCGGCCGTCTCGTCGTACGCGCCACGCGCGTCGGCGCCGACACCGCTCTGGCGCAGATCGCTCGGCTCGTCACCGACGCCCAGAACGGCAAGGCCCCTGTCCAGCGGCTCGCCGACCAGATCTCCGCGGTGTTCGTGCCCGTCGTCATCGGCCTGGCGCTCGGCACCGTCGGCTTCTGGGTGGGGACCGGTGAGACCCTGGCCACCGCGTTCACCGCCGGCGTGGCCGTGCTGATCATCGCCTGCCCCTGCGCCCTCGGCCTCGCCACTCCCACCGCACTCCTGGTCGGGACCGGTCGAGGCGCCCAGCTCGGCATCTTGATCAAGGGACCGCAGATCCTCGAATCGACCCGGCAGGTCGACACCGTCGTGCTCGACAAGACCGGCACCGTCACCACCGGCCGGATGTCCCTCGTCGACGTCATCCCCGTCGCCGGCGTCGACGCCGACGACGTCCTGCGCCTCGCCGGCGCCCTCGAGGACGCCTCCGAGCACCCCATCGCCAAGGCCATCGCCGCCGCAGCCCGCGACCAGGTCGGTGACCTGCCGACCATCGAGGGCTTCACCAACCTCGAAGGCCTCGGCGTGCAGGCTGTCGTCGACGGGCACGGCGTCATCGCCGGCCGCGAGCGGCTGCTGGCCGACTGGGCCATGCCGCTCACCGCCGAGCTGGCAGCCGCCAAAGCGGCGGCGGAGAACGTCGGCCAGACCCCGGTGTTCGTCGGCTGGGACGGTGCCATCCGCGCCGTGATCGTCGTCGCCGACACCGTCAAGCCGACCAGCGCAGCCGCGATCCGTGAGCTCAAAGGTCTGGGCCTCACTCCCGTCCTGCTCACCGGCGACAACGAACGAGCCGCCCGCCACGTCGCCGCCCAGGTCGGCATCGACCCCGTCATCGCCGAGGTCCTCCCCAATGACAAGGTCGACGTGGTCCGCCGCCTGCAGGCCGACGGCAGGGTGGTCGCCATGGTCGGTGACGGGGTCAACGACGCCGCCGCCCTCGCCCAAGCCGACCTCGGCATCGCCATGGGCACCGGCACCGACGTCGCCATCGAAGCCAGCGACCTCACCCTGGTCCGCGGCGACCTGCGCGTCGCCGGCGACGCCATCCGCCTGTCGCGACGGACGCTGCGCACGATCAAGACCAACCTCTTCTGGGCCTTCGGCTACAACGTCGCCGCGCTCCCGCTGGCCGCCGCCGGGCTCCTGAACCCGCTGATCGCCGGCGCCTCGATGGGCCTGTCCAGCGTGTTCGTCGTCTCCAACAGCCTCCGCCTGCGCCGCTTCCACGCCACGGCGTGATCTCACCAAGGAACCGACATGACCACCGCAACCACCGACCGCGTGACCACCGCCCGCCACCCGCGCACCGCGCGCACGGCACAGGTCACCCGGACCATCACCGCCGATCGACGCGCCGCACGCGCCGCCCGCCACGCCGGGAACGTCGACGAAGCCTGGCGTCTGCTCGAGCGGACACACATCCTCAGCCAGCCGTGGGTGTGGCCACACGTGCGCTCACACCTCGACATGCTGCGCCTCGCCGTGCACTCCCACGACCGCCACGAGACGCTCGGCCAGGTCGTCCGCGTCCTCCTCGCCGGACCAGGCAGCGCAGTGGGCCGCTACCCGCTCGGCAACACCGGCCGATCGAACGTGTCCGCCACCCAGCCCATGCCGGTCCCCGAGGATCTCGCCGAGCTCCTCA
Source organism: Ilumatobacteraceae bacterium (assembly GCA_040507575.1). Classification (GTDB taxonomy): domain Bacteria; phylum Actinomycetota; class Acidimicrobiia; order Acidimicrobiales; family Ilumatobacteraceae; genus JALZMG01. The sequence goes on along the minus strand of JBEVOM010000146.1, from coordinate 10,280 downwards.
CGTCTCCCTGAACGAACGTCCGAGCCCGCCATGTCCACACCCGACCTCGACGCCACGTTCGCCTTCGTCGATCTCGCGGTTTCACCGCCGTCACCGAGGCCCACGGCGACCACCAGGCCATCGCCATCCTCCAAGCGTTCCGGGCCCGTACCAGAGAGGTACTCGGTCGCGACGACGAGATCGTCAAGACGATCGGCGACGCCGTCATGCTCCGATTCCCCAGCCCACCAACGCGGTTGGTCGCACTCCAGGAGCTCATCCGAAGAGATCTCGACACCAGACGCTGCTCCTCCCTCGCGCCGGAGCACACCACGGTCCGGCCGTCGCCATCGACGGTGACTACTACGGAGCGGCGGTCAATCTCGCCGCCCGAGTCGCAGGGCAGGCCAAGGCCGGTCAGCTGCTCGTGACAAGCAGGGTCGCCTCCGCCGCCCGGCAACTCGGCTCCGTCGTGAGTCATCTCGGCACACCCGGTCTCCGCAACGTCGCCGACCCGGTCGACCTGTACGAAGTACGCGTCGATGTGGAGACGATCGAGACCGCCACCGACCTCGTCTGCCAAATGCGCGACCCCATCGCCGCCGCCCACGCCATCAACCTCGAATGGACCGGCCGCCACTACCACTTCTGCGGTCTGCCATGTGTCGCACGATTCGCAGCGGGGCGTTCAGCTTCGCTGTCGCTCGTCGCACGACGTCATCGGGATGCGGTTCCTGATCGGGCGCACGAACAGAGCGGCCGGCGACCGACTTCGTCAGCTACACCCCGGCCATTCCGTGGTCCTCGACCACGAGTCCGGCGAACTCGCGGTCGACGACGGGCGCGCGTGCGGTTCTGCGGGGGTGATGTCTGGCGGCCGGCGACGATACTTGCGACTTGGTGGCTGCGCCTTCTTCTCCGACCGAGTTTCTCGGACGCCGCGCCGAGTTGAAGGTGTTCGAGCGGGCGGTGGAGACCGCGCGGCTCGGCCAGTTACAGGTGTTGCTCGTGGGCGGCGACGCGGGCATCGGAAAGTCGACCCTCGTTCTCGAGGGCGCTCGTCGTAGCGGCGCCGAGATCGTGTACGGCCGGTGCGTCCCGATGGGTGGTCAGCTGATCCCGTTGGCGCCGCTGGTCGACCTGTTGCGCAACGTCCGACGGACGCGACCGGAAGTCCTTGACGCGCCTCCACTAGCACCGCTGCGGGAGTGGGCCTCCCAGGACCCGCTGGCCGGGCCTGGGGGGCCGACCCCCGGCCGGTTGTTCGCCGCGGTTCTCGACTTGGTGGCTTCGTTGCCGGGTGGCGGTGTGGCCGTCGTCGCGCTCGAGGACTTGCACTGGGCCGATCCGTTGACGTGGGACCTGTTCGACTTCTTGGCCCGCAACCCCGTCGACGGCCGTGTCGTGGTGGTCGGCACCTATCGGTCCGACGAGGTCGGCGCCAATGCGGAGCACCGTCGCCGACTGGGTGAGCTGTCCCGGCTGCCGTCGGTCCAGCGCATCGACCTCGCCGGCCTCGACCGGGACGACGTCGCGGCCCGGATCGAGACGTTGACCGGTCATCCCCCAGCACATTCGCTCGTCGAGGAGGTGTTCGTCCGTGGCCAGGGCAACCCGTTCTTCACGACCGAGCTCGTCGAGGCTCACGCTGCCGGTCAATCCGTCCCAGCGGTGCTGTCGGATCTCATCGCTGGCGACCTCGCCGGGCTGGATCAGGCCGCTCGGATGATCCTCGGCGCCATCGCCGTGGTCGGCCACGACACCGACCACGGCCTGCTGATCGAGGTGGCCCGATTGCCCGAGGATCGTCTGGAGGCGGGGCTGCGGGCGGCGATCGAGGCGCGCCTGCTTGTCGTGGACGCCGACACCGACGCCTACCGGTTTCGGCACGCGCTGATCGGTGAGGTGGTCTACGCCGAACTGCTCCCGCCTGAACGAAGGAGGTTGCATCGGCGCATCGCCGACGAGTTGCGTGCACGGGGGCCGCGCATACTGGGGCGCGCTGATCGAGCCAGCGAGCTGGCGGTCCACCTCGATCGGGCAGGCGATCAGCCGGCGGCCTTCACGGCACTGCTTGCTGCGGCGGACGCATCCGAGACGGTGGCGCCGGGAGCCGCCCTGCGACATCTCGAGCGAGCGTTCGAGTTGTGGGATGCCGCTGGGGACGCGGCGACGACCGAGTGTCGCGGTGATCGGTTGTGGCAGGCAGCGGAGCTGGCCAGCGGAACCGCCAGCAACGAGCGCGCCGCCGCGCTCGCACGAGAGGCCTTCGGCCACGGGCCACCGCCGCGGGGCATGGCGTGGGGCCATGAACGCCTGGGCCGCTTCTTGTGGGCGTCGGGACATCTGGAACAGAGTGCGGTCGAGTTCGAGGCGGCGGCCGCGCTGCTACCGGCGACGGCGGGATCGGAGGCCGCCGCGGTCTACGCGGGGCTCGGTCAGGCCGAGTTGATGCTCGGCCGCTACGACTCTGCCGAAGAGCGAGCGCGTCGGGTCGTTGAGCTGTTGGCGGAGCCGACCGCTGACCCGGTGGTGTGGGTGATGGCTCGCCGCGTGCTCGGTCTCGTCGTGGACCATCGCGGCGACCCCGATGAGGGTCTTGCGCTGTGCCGTGAGGCTGCGGCGGCGGCACCCAACGCACTGACTCGAGCCCTCGCGATGCTCTACGTCGGCGTCACCCTCATCGACGCCGGCCGCTACCAGGAGGCGGTCAATGAGATGCTCGACGCCGCCGCCGACGCTCATCTGACCGGACTCGACCGCAGCTTCGGCGGGTACCTCGACGCACTCGCCGCGGAAGGACTGCTCCGGCTGGGCCGCTGGTCCGACGCCGAGACCGTCCTCGAGCGCAGCGACGGTGCGCAGAGTTTGCCCGTCGGCAGGATCCGACTCGCCCGCAGCGGCGCCATGCTCGCCGCCCGACGCGGCGACCGCGAGCGCGCCCTCTCGTTGCTCGCCGACGCCGAGCAGGAACCCGTCGATCCGTTTCACCGAACGTTCCTCGACGACGCCGCGGCCGACGTGCACATCGTCCTGGGCGACTGGGCGGAGGCGGCAGCGATCGCCGAGCGCGTCCTCAGCGGCGACGTGAGCCGCGTCCGGTTGTGGCGGACCCGTTTCCTCCTCGTCGAAGTGATCGCCCGGGTCGAACTCGTGCTGGACGCCCGCGCCCGCCTCGAGCTGCTCGACGAAGCGGCCGTGGTCCAGCGGCTCGGAGACGCAGTGGCTGCAGAACAGGAAGCCGGCGGCGGGTCCGCCGACATCACCGCCCGACTTGCCCACGCTGCTGCAGCCTTGACCCGATTGGGCACGGCGAATCCGGACGCCTGGACGGCCGCCGTGCTCGGCTGGGAGCGTCTCGGCGACCCGTTCTGGACGGCAACGGCCCGCCTACGCGAGGCCGAAGCAGCCGCCGCGGCCGGGGCGACAGCACGCGCCGCGGACGCATTGCAGCACGCGCATCGACTCGCCGGCGCCCTCGACGCAGCTCCGTTGCTGGTCGAGATCGAGCAGGTGTCGCGACGCACCCGGCTCGCGCTCGACGCGCCAACCCCGAAGGCGTTGGCGGCCGCGACGATCGACCAGCTGGGCCTCACACCGCGTGAAGCCGAGGTCCTGACCCTCGTGGCCGCGGGTCGGACCAACCGACAGATCGGCGAGCGCCTGTACGTGTCGGAGAAGACCGCCAGCGTGCACGTCTCCAACATCCTGCGCAAGCTCGGTGTCAGCACCCGAGTCGACGCCGCGGCGGTGGCGCAACGCCTCGGCGTCCCCTGACCCACATCTGAGGGGTCACACCCGATGCGACCCCGAACCCCTTAGGTCGACATTGATGGCATGGCCTGTTGCGCCGACCACTGGTTCCTCACCGACAACGACCCGCCGGTCCCCGACGAGACCAGCATCACCGGACTCCCGGTCACCGGAACGCTGCCAGCCGCCTTGTCGGGCACGTACCTGGTGATCGGACCCAATCCGATCGGCCCCCCGGAGGCCGGCGAAACGGCACGCGCAGCAGCCATGGTCCACGCCATCACGGTGTACGTCGACGGAACCGTGTCCTATCGCAACCGATGGATGACCACCGACATCGCCGCCCATGCGCTCGGCCGCGAACCCGTGCCCGGGCCCCGACGCGCCGACAACGACGTCGTGGCCAGCAACGTCTTCACGTTCGGATCCACCATCCTCGCCGTTGGCAACGACACGCTGGCCTACGAGCTCACCGCTGACCTGACCACCCGCCGCCGCGTCGACCTGGCCGGAGCCGGACGGGGCCTGCGCCCCCGGGTCGCCCTCGACCGCCACAGCGGTGCGCTGCACCTGGTCGGTGTCGGTCCCGGCAACGCACAGACCCATGTGACCGTCTCGGCGGGAGCGATGACCCGCGCGATCCGCCCTCTCGAGGACACGCCGCGGGTCGAAGACCTCACCATCACCTGCGACCACGTCGTGTTCCTGGCCGACGGCCTCATCGGTGTCACGCCGCGATCTCCCATCCATGAAACCCCGGTGGTGTGGTCCCCCATCGAGAGCGGCGACCGCCGACTCGCCGGCGCCCACGACGACACGCGTGGGGTCGTCGTCCATACCACGGGCCCGGCGCTCGAGCGTTGGACCCTGCACCAGCGGGCCACGACCGTCGAGCACCAGACCGTCGATGACACCCCGCTGACCTTCCCGAATTGCAACCCAGGCAGGCTCACCACTCCGCAGCGCTACCTGTGGACCTGTTCGGCGCACAGCGTCCACCGCCACGACCTCGTCACCGGCGAGCGAGCCAGCCACCCCGTGGGAACGGACCACCAGCCGGCCGAGTTCCAGTTCGTCACCGATCCCGCCCGAACCGGAAGTGAGGACGGCGGCTGGCTCGTCGGCGTCATCCACGACCGCAGCCACGCAGCAGCAGATCTCGTCGTCCTCGACGCCCACCACTTCGACGGTCGGCTCATCGCCACCGCGCACATCCCCCGGCCCGTCCCCAACGGCACCCACGCCACCTGGATCCCCGCCAACCACTGAACGACGACGGCCCTGCACCCAACCGTCGGTCGCTCGTGGATCTGAGGGAGAGCGACTGATGCGCACCAGCGGCCTGACGACGAGCGTGCTCCACATGATGACGAAGCAGTCGCTCCGCATCCATCTTCACCCACCAGGCAGCAGGCATCCATGAACCTCACCGACACAAGCCCGTCGATCAACGGCCCGACCGGCCGGCGACATCAACTCCGACGCAGCGTCGGTGTCGCCGTCCTCGCCATCGGCCTCATCAGCATCGCGGCGTGCAGCACGGACAGCGCGACGAATGCGGCCGGCACGAATCCCCCGACGCGAACGGGCTCCACGGCCGCTGCGAACACGATCTCCTCCTCGGCGCCCTCATCGACGACCGCCGCCGCCGCGACCTCAGGCACGGCGACGCCGCGCGCCCCAGTTGCAACGACGACCAGACCAACGTCCACCAGCACCACCACGGTCGCTGCGACGACACCACGGCCGACCGCGACCGTCGACGAGCTCGTCGAGATCAACGGAGTGCACCTCCATGTCCGCTGCATCGGCAGCGGCGACACAACCGTGCTGTTGCTCTCCGGGTTCGAGGTCGGCGACGAGATCTGGGGCAACGTGGAGCCCGCCCTCACCGCGCGCGCCCGCGTCTGTTCCTACGCCCGGCCCGGCACCGGCACCAGCGACCCGGCCGTGTCGACGCAGTCGTTCACCACGCAGGCGGAGCAACTGAGCGCATTGCTCGCCGCGATCGGTGAGCCCGGACCGTACGTGGTCGTCGGCCACTCCTTCGGTGGCGCCGAGGCAGTCACCTTCGCCTCGCGCTACGCCGCCCAGGTCACTGGACTCGTGCTCATCGATGCCAGCCCGGCCTCGTGGCCCAGCGAGCTGTGCGCAGTCGCCGACGACGGGTCGGGCATGGCCGCGATGATCCACTCGACCTGTGCAGGCTGGACCGATCCGACCGCCAACGTCGAGCACCTCGACGTGTTCGGCTCATTCACGGAGGTTGCCGGGATCGGCTCGCTCGGCTCATTGCCGATGACGGTGATCACCGCTGTCGAGCGGCAGTTCGCCGACCTCGGCGCCACGGAGCTGGCCCGCCTCACGGCTGCGTGGAACCAAGGCCAGCAGCGCTGGGCGGACCTGTCGACCGCGTCACACGTGGTGCCGGTCGAGCAGACGAGCCACCACATCGAGCTCGATCGACCCGACGTGGTCATCGACGCCGTCGTCGGGCTGCTCCGGTAAACCACACGACCGACCCGCAAGCACCGCACCCGCACGCTCCTCCGCCAGCAATCGCCTCGCGGCGCCATGACCGCCCCGAGCATCAACCGTCCACCACGGAAGGACCAGATCATGAGCAGCTTCTACGGAGAACAGCAGCGCGTTCTGCAGGACCAGTTCGACAGCCGCGGGATCGCCGACGTGCTCGAAGCCGTCATCGTCCAGCCCGAGATCAACGACGAATCGGCCGCCTTCATCGAGTCCCGATCGTTCTTCTTCCTCAGCACCGTCGACGCCCACGGCCACCCGACCGTGTCACACACGGGAGGAGCCGCCGGGTTCGACCACTACGCCGGCGCCGACCTCATCGTTCGCGCCGTCGTCAGCGAGGTCTTCGTCAACTGTCACCACTACATCACCCCGCACACACCCGCCGCCGTGTCGAAGTACGTGCCCGACGCCAACGGCGACGCCCCGCTGCCCGGATGGAAGAAGATCGACGCGCTGCAGCCATTCCTCCCAACACGCTTCCAGGGCATCGCCGAGACCGAGAACGACCTCATCACGACCGACGAGTACCAACGACGCCTCGCGATCGGCGAGGGTCGAGTCAGCTGCACGAACGTCGCAGGTCATGCACTCTTCGCGTTGTCGATGGGCGACTGCGCTCATCGACATTTATCCGTGCGCGCAGAACCGTGCGAGCTGTCGAGAGTTCGTGGAGCAGATCGATACCGCCGCCGGCCGCTGGTTGGCCTACTGAGTGACGCATTGCCGGCCTCAGGCGCCAAGCGGCGACGAGCCTTCACCGGATCCTGCGGCCGGGGTTCAACTCGCCGGCCGAACCGTGGTGGGACGCACCGCTCGGACAGACCCAGGCGAATGCCCGGCCTCGGGCCGCTCCCTTGGCGGCCAGCCGCACGCCTCACGTCACCGGGAAGCCATCACCACACTCCCCGTCGCACGCTGAGAGCCGTCCGTTCGATCAGGAGCTCGCATGCGGTGGCGATTTCATCGGCGTCGGCTGCAACGTGAGACACCGAATCTGGTGGACGTCTCAGGCGGATTGGATGATGACGACCGCCTTGCCGGCGATTCGTCCGGCGTCAAGGTCACGAATCGCGTCGGGGACGTGTTCGAGGTCGACGGATCGATCGATGACCGGCACGACAGCGCCGCTGGCGAGGTGATCGCGCAGGCGCTCGAGGATCGTGTGATGTTCCTTGTTGATGAAACCCTTGAGCCGTTGCCTGCTGCCGAGCGCCAGCAGCCACGCTCGCACTTGACGCTCGAGGAAGCCACCGGTCCACGTTCCCCCACCCTCGCCACCGGTGAGCACGAGGGTGCCGTTCGGGGTCAGTGCTCGGCGCAGGTGCCGGATGCTGTTGCGTCCGCCGATGTCGATGATCAGGTCGTAGCGGATGGTGCCGTCGAGGAACTCCTGTGTCGAGTAGTCGATCACATCGTCGGCGCCGATCGAGCGCACCAGGTCGACCTTGGCCGTGCTCGCCACGCCGGTGACGACGCCGCCGAGCGACTTGGCCAGCTGCACGGCGAACGTGCCGACACCCCCGGACGCGCCCACGACAAGAACACGTTGTCCGGGCTCGAGGCGCCCGACGTCGGTCAGCGCTCGGAGCGCGGTGCCGCCGGAGATCGCCGCGACACCGGCCTGCTGGAACGTGATGCTCCCTGGTTTGTGGACCAGCTTGTGCTCGTCGGCGGCGGCGTACTCGGCATATGCGCCGTTGGCGATCCCGAACACCTCGTCGCCCGGGCGGAAGCGGGTGACGTCGCCGCCGATCGCGACGACTCGTCCGGCGACATCGGCTCCTGGGACCGGGTGCTTGGGCTTGGTGAGCCCGTAGCCGAAGAGACGGATCAGGTACGGGGTGCCGGAGACGAGGTGGGCGACACCTCGGTCGACGCCGGCGGCGTGCACCTCGATCAGCACCTGCTTCGATGCGATCTGTGGTCGATCGATGGTGCGCAGCTCGAGCACCTCAGCCGTCCCGTAGCGGTCCTGGACCATCGCACGCATCGCCTCACTCTCGCGCCCTGGAAGTGGCGTGCTGACCAACGACCAGCGTGACGACATCCGCCGTGTCGGCGTCGTCGGCGACCGTGGTGTTGATCGGCCGGCCACCCCGAAGGCGCTGACAACTGCGGATCGATCGAGACGCCGATCGCGCTGTACCGTCGAATATGCGTACTTGCATTATCTTGTACGTAGACGTACTATCTTAGGCATGGCAGGAGCGCAGCCTCGGGGGATGTCGATGTTGTTCGACGTCTGGCTGATCATGCACTCGACGACGACCCTGCTCGACGAGGCATTGGCCCCCACACCGTTGAGCGGCGACGACTTCGGCCTGTACTCGCTGCTGCGCAGCAGCGGTCCGGTGACGCCCACGCAGATCAGCCGTTGGACGGGGATGCGGCCGACGACAGTGTCCGTGGCGTTGAAGCGCCTCCAGGCGCGTCATCACGGGGTGTCGACTCCCAACCCTGACGATGGCCGGTCCTACTTGATCGGGCTCAACGATGCGGGCATCGCTGCCCACACCGAGGCCGCACCTCACTTCCGCACCGCGGTGGAGCGGCTCGCCGCCGGGCTCGGCACCGACCAACGCGACGAACGGTTGGCGCTGCGGCGCATCGACGCAGCGTTCCGATCAGTGCTCGGACTCGACCCCCGCCCCTACGAGCTCGACGGAGGCGGGAGCGACAACGTCTGGCAACTGAGCTACGGCGGCAATCCGTTGACGTCGGGCCAGGAGGACGACGTCCGCCGGTACATCGAGTTCCTCCGCAGCTCGGCCGGTTGACCGCCGGCGGCACCACACCCACAACGAACAAGGACAGACCAATGCAACCGACAACGACGTTCACGAACGCGCCCTTGGACGGGTCCCGCCTCGCCCAGCCGCTTGACGACCTGCTCGCCGACCTCGTCGCCGATGGACGCATCCCCGGAGTGTCACTGGCCGTGACCACTTCGACCACCTTGCTGTACGCCGGCGGGTCAGGCTGGGCCGATCTCCAGCGGCACTGCCCGGCATCGGCGGACACGCCCTTCCTGTGGTTCTCCCTGACCAAGATCGCCACCGCCACCGCGGCCATGGCACTTGCCGACCACGGCCGACTCGACCTCGACGCGGCCGTCAACGACTACCTCCCGTCCTACCCGACATCGAGGCGCGGAGCGCGACCGGTGGTCCGCCAGCTCCTCGACCACACGGCCGGACTCCCCAACCCGCTCCCCGTCCGCTGGATCCGCCCGGCCGCCGCTGACGCGCCCGACCCTGCGACGTTCCTCGCCCGACTCCTCACCAAACACGGCACCGTCAAGCACCCGATCGGCGGGCCGGCGCGCTACTCGAACCTCGGCTACCTCACACTGGCCGAGGTCATCGCCACCGCCGTCGGCGAGCCATTCGTCGACGTGCTGAGAGACGTCGTGCTCGACCCGGCCGGCATGACCAACACCGGCTTCACCCACCGTGCCGACACACCGACCGCCACCGGCCACGTCCGCGTGCCCCGCCCCCTCGGGATCGCCCTCAAGGCGTACCTGCCCGCCGGCACCGTCGGGCAACGAACCGGCCGACAGATCGCCTTCGAGCCGTTCGTGGTCGACGGCCCCGGTTACGGCGGTCTCATCGGCGATGTGATCGACGCCGCCCGCCTCGCCCGCCTGCACCTCGCCGACGGCATCATCGACGGACACCGCGTCCTCGCCCCCGACACGGCGCAACGCATGCGGACCATCTCGACCCCGGGCAAGCCGGTCGACCTGGGACTCGGCTGGTACCGCAAACACGACACCGCCGCCGGGCCGCCACACGTCGAGCACATCGGCGCCGGCGGCGGATACTGCAACGTCATGCGCATCTACCCCGAACTCGACCTCGGGCTGGTCGTCATGGCCAACACCACCGCCCGCTACGACCACGACACCCTCTTCGACCGCATCATCACCCTCACCAGCCGACGATGACCACGACCCTCGTCTGCTACCGACCAGCTTGGACGGCGAGGGCGATGTCGTCCTGCACACG
>JBEVOM010000129.1:0-5815 GCA_040507575.1 Ilumatobacteraceae bacterium | reverse complement strand
GTGGATCAACTGGTACAACCACGAACGACTGCACACCTCGCTGCAGATGCAGTCACCACACGACTTCGAGCAGACCCTCACAGAGCAACCGCTCGCAGCATGACCCGTGTCCGCTCCGGCGGGGGATGTTCAGATCGGCGGGGGCTCCTGCGAAGCGCTGCCATGGCACAATGACGCGATGGCGTTGACCGTCTCCATGCGAATGCGCTCCGAGGTCGCGCGACCGACAGGAGGTCCCGGTCGTGAGTGAGGTCGCAAGGGAGCCCGACACGGGCTCCTCAGAGACGCGAACAGAGGACCTGCCGCCGGCCGAGAGCCGATCGTGGTACGTGTGGATCGTTGCAGGAGTCGCCCTGGTCACCGCGCTCGCGATGTGGATCGTCGGAAGCCCGGCCGACGCGACCCTCGACCCGTACGACTTCGGCGAGATGGGTCGCACCATCGCCGACGGACGAGGGTTCGAGGGCTTCGGATCGCTGATCTCGCGCCGCGCTCCGCTGTATCCGCTGATGCTCGGCGGTGTGTACGTGGCGTTCGGTGAACACGATCGGATCGCGCTCCTCGTGCACTGCGTGCTATTCGTCGGGACGGCCCTCCTTGCCTTCGACCTCGGCCGGCGCTACTTCAATCCCCGGACCGGGCTCATCGCCGGGTTGCTCTGCGCGTTCCATCCGTTGCTGTTGCGCTACGTGCCAACCCTCCACCTCGAGACGCTTCTGACGTTTCTCGTCACGCTGATGGTGTGGACCACCCTGCGTTTCTACTATGAGCGATCCGTGGTGAACGGCGCACTGCTCGGCGGGGTCGCCGCCCTCGCCGCATTGACGAAGGCCGTCGTGATGTTCTACCCGATCGTCTTCATCGTCGGGATCATCCTGGCCGTGCGCGCCTCGAGGAGGCGCGGCGAGCAAGCACGAATCCCCTGGGGTGGGTTGGCGGCGATGCTGGTCACCCTGGTTCTCGTCATCTCGCCGTGGACGATTCGCAACTATGGGACCACTGGACACTTCGTTCCGATTTCGTCCGGGACCAGCGACGCCTTCCTGCGGGGCTTGATCTTCAGCCGGATGGAGTTCGTCACGCTGCAGGATCCGCCGTACGAGGTTGCTGAGAACGAGAGCAACGCCTACTTCGCACGCCTGGCGCGCGAGGCCGGGGTCGTCGGGCAGGCCGACGACTACAAGACCGACCAGATTCTGAACGACGAGATGTGGAGGGTCATCCGGGAGGAACCGCAGGAGGTGGCGCGCAAGTCGTTTGTCGGGCTGTTCTCCTTCTGGTACCAGCTCACGAGCCTCAAGAACTCGCTGCTCATCTTCGTCTGCGCCATCGGAGCATGGGTTCTCGCCGCGATCGGGTGGCGTCGAGCCCGTCGCGAGGGGAAGGCGGTCTGGCCGTTCGTGCTTCCTGCGTTCTACCTGAACGTGCTGCTGGCGCTGCTGTTGGCGCTCGGACGGTACTCCGCGCCAATCCTGCCTGCGCTGCTCGTGGTTTCGGCCTACGGAGTGGACACGCTCATCACTCGGTGGCGATCGAGCCCGGGGCGACGGCCGACGACCGCGTGATCGTGATGGCGGGAGTGCAATGAGAAGCGCCTGAGGGCACGCCGCTCCGTCGCGGGACGAGCCTGTGTGGGCTTCCCCCGGAACCGTGGAGGGTTCCTGATTGGTTCGGAGCTTCTCATCCGCCCGCACCCTGATACCACCCGGGTTCGGTTTCGTGGCTGTGAGGCGATCTGAGAGGCCGGTTTCACGCCGCCTCCGGCTGCGGGGCGGGCCCGGCGGCACGCGCGGCGAGCACGGCCTCGTAGGCGACTGGTGGGAGCATCTCGCAGCTGGAGTGTCGGCGCCGGTGGTTGTAGGCGTCGATGAACCGGGCCACCTCGCGTCGAGCCTGTTCCTTGGTGGCGAACCGGCGGCGGGAGAGCAGCTCGTGCTCGAGGGTCGAGTTCCAGCTCTCCGCGGCGGCGTTGTCGAGCGCTGAGCCGACCCGACCCATCGATTGGGTCACCCCCGACGCCCGGCAGGCCTGGGCGAAGAGCTCCCCGACGTACTCGCCGCCCTTGTCGGAATGGAAGATCACCCCGGCGACGTGGCCGCCACGCACCGCAGCGGCCATCAACAACGCTGCCTTCGCCACGGCAGAGTCGTGATGCTCGCTCATCGCGAACCCGGGCAGCCGGCGGGAGGCAAGATCCTCGACGGTGGCCAGGTACAACTTGCCCTCGTCGGTGGGAATCTCGGTCAGGTCCCCGCACCAGCGCTGGTTCACCGTGGCGGCGGTGAAGTCCCGTTGCACCAGGTCCGGGATCGCTGCCGCCGCCTTGTCCGGACGGGTCAAGGAGCGTCGGCGACGTTTCGGGGAGCGGCCGCGCAGCCCCTGGCGGGCCATCGACGCCGCCACCGTGTTGACCGACACCTTCCAGCCGTCCTCGGCGAGATCGGCGAACACCCGCGGTGACCCGTAGGTGCCCGGTGTCCCACCGGAGTCATCGAACGACACCTTGACCGCCGCGTCCAGCTCGGCCCGCCGGCGCTGCCGGGCGGTCAGTTCACGGTCGTGCCACTTGTAGAACCATGACTCACTGATCCCGAGCCACCGGCAGCACTTGGCATGGGGAACCCGATACTCGGTCCTCTGGGCGGCGACGAACGACGCCACGCTCATCGCGTCGCCTCCTTGACCCACAGAACCACGGATCGCTTGAGGACATCACGCTCCATCCGCAGCTCCGCGTTCTCCCGTTCCAGCTGACGCAGCCGAGCTCGCTCATCGACGTTGAGACCGTCCTTCTCGCCGCGCTCGACCCGCTCCCGATCCACCCAGGTCCCCAAAGTGCCCGGGTTGATCCCGAGATCCCTAGCCACCTGCGCGATCGACTTGCCGGTCTCACGCACGATCCGAACAGCTCCCTCACGGAACTCGGGGTCGTACCTCCGACGTGTCTCTGGCATCACCACTCCTCATACGCGATGCCTCCACACTTCTGGGGGATACCCGGTGTACGGCCGAGCGACGACCGTCATCACGTCACACTCGTGCGGACGTGTGCCGCACCCCATGCAGCGCCGAGGTATGACCTGAACCTGTGGATCGGCGATTCGTTCGGAGGCGCGACGTACCTTCCTCGTTGAACCAGAACGAGCTCAGCCGGCGCTGGAACGCCGGCGAGGAAGGAACGCCAATGTTGAGAGTAGTGACCGATGACGAGGGCCGCGCTGACATGCGTGAGGCGCTTGATGAGATCGTCTTGGAGGGTGCCCGCCGGATGCTGGCCGCGGCCCTCGAGGTCGAGGTGGACGCTTACATCGCCGCGCTGGCCGACGAGCGCGACGGATGTGGCCGCCGACTGGTGGTTCGCAACGGCCGGGCTGAACCGCGCACGATCACCACGGCGGCCGGTCCGATCGAGGTGACCGCGCCGAGGGTGAACGACAAGCGCGTCGACGACAGCGGGGAGCGCTGCCGGTTCCGATCTTCGATCCTGACGCCGTGGGCCCGCCGGTCCCCGAAGGTGACCGAGGTGTTGCCGTTGATGTACTTGCACGGCATGTCGACGGGCGACTTCGCGCCGGCGCTGGCCGGGTTCTTCGGCTCGGCCGCTGGCCTGTCGGCGTCGGTGATCACTCGGCTCACGGCGCAGTGGCAGGCCGATCAACGAGCCTTCGCCGAACGCCGCTTCGACGACCGGGACTACGTGTACGTGTGGGCCGATGGCGTGCACTTCAACGTCCGCCTCGACGACGGCTGTGTTGCCTGGTCATCGTGGGTGTCCGCGTTGACGGCACGAAGGAGCTGGTGGCGATCGCCGATGGCTATCGGGAGTCGACCGAGTCGTGGGCCGACCTGCTGCGCGATCTCAAACGCCGTGGCCTGGGCGCTCCGGTGCTGGCGGTCGGTGACGGTGCGCTCGGGTTCTGGGGTGCGCTGCGCGAGGTGTTCCCCGCCACCCGGACCCAGCGCTGCTGGGTGCACAAGGTGGCCAACGTGATCAACGCCCTGCCCACCTCGGTGCAGCCGACGGCTCGACGGATGCTGGCCGAGATCCGTGACGCCGAAGACCGTCAGCATGCGGTGACCGCGGTCAACGCGTTCGCCTCCGAGTTCGGCGCCAAGTGGCCCAAAGCGGTCGCCAAGATCGTCGATGACGTCGAGCCGCTGCTCGCCTTCTATGACTTCCCGGCCGAGCACTGGATCCACCTCAAGACCACGAACCCGATCGAGTCGACGTTCTCAACGGTGCGGCTGCGCACCAAGGTCACCAAGGGGCCCGGCTCACGAACCGCTGGGCTGGCGATGGCGTTCAAGCTCATCGACGCCGCCCAAGACCGCTGGCGAGCCGTCAACGGACCGCACCTCGTCGCCCTCGTTCGCGCCGGTGCGCGCTTCAAGAAGGGGGTGATCGTCGAACGCCAACACCAAGATCAGGAAGCCGTCGCGTGATCAACGACCAGTCCCGATCCACAGGTCTTGACTATTCCTCTGCAGCGCCCTCACGCGTTCCACTCCGTCTCAATGACGGGAATGGCGCGGCGGTTCAAGGGTTGGATCCGCCATAGTCTCGTAGATTGCTTCCAGCGCCCTAGCCATGTGCTCGACGGTGAAATGGTTCTTCACCCGCTCCCGACCGTACGTTCCGACCTGCTGACGCAGATCTGGATCCCGCAGCAGGGTGAGGAGATTCTCGGCTAAGGTCTTGTCGTCCCCGGGCTCCGAGAGGAGGCCAGCGGATCCGTTCGTCACCACTTCAGGGGTCCCGCCGTTGTTCAGGGCGACGACTGGAAGCTGCATCGCCATCGCTTCTGCGAACACGATGCCGAAGGGCTCCTCGAACGATGGCATCGCGAACACGTCAGCAGCTGCCATGAACCGTGGGACGTCTGACCTCTGCCCGACGAAGGTCACGTTGTCCTGCAAGCCCTCGTCCTCGACGATCTTGTGCAACTCGCTGAGATACGTGCCGCCGCTCGTATCCCGGCCGATGACGACGAGCTTCACGTCCGGGATCTCGTTTCGGACCACCGCGATGGCGCGCACGAGTTCGGCCGTCCCCTTGTTGCGAAAGAGCCGCGAGACTGAGACGACGAGCGGTCCAGACATCGGGATCTGGAGCTCTCGGCGCACCTCTGATCGGTCGGCGGCTGGCGTCCAGTCCTTGAAGACGATTCCGTTGTGGGCGAGGAAGATGCGTTCGGAGGGGACGCCCCCGCTGACGAGCGAGTCCCTGACGAACTGGGAAATCGCGACCAGTCCGTCGGCGTGCCGAACCGACCACCGTAATGAACGGCTCATCCATTCTCCGAACGCGACGTGCATGTGGATCAGACACTTTGTGCGGGTGATCCGCCCCAACAGCACGCAGGCAAGCGCATCGCGAGGCCGTGAAACAGTGTGGATGATCGGAATGCGTTCGCGGCGGATGTGCACGGCGACTTTGAAGAAGCTGACGATCGCTGGCAGATCCTTCATCACCTCGCTGAACCTGCGGACGCCTATGTCTCCGGAACGTTCACGGCCGAAGTTCACACAGAGGATCTCGGTGTTCGGCAGGTCGGCGATCGCTGCGTACATCGGTGTCGGCGTGCCTGGCGGTCCGGCGCTGCACGCCACATGAACGTCGAACCGGGACCGATCGAGCGCTCGGATGATCTCCACGTGGATCCAGGTGTCGGCACCCATCGGGGCGAGCGTCGGTGTGTTGACGAGGAGGACGGGCGTCCTCGAAGCCTGTTGGGGAGGGGTGCCCATGTCGAGCGATCGTAATTGGTGCTCTCGAGACGACCGCCTGCTGCGTGGAGACCCAGTGCCGCGCCAC
>JBEVOM010000101.1:0-28072 GCA_040507575.1 Ilumatobacteraceae bacterium | reverse complement strand
CTTCTGCTTGGCCAGCCCGTGCTGCTCGCACAGCTCGGCCAGCTCGCGCAGCCCGATGGGCCCGGCACCGTCCACGAGCTGCACGACGGCGCAGCACCGCTCGCCCGTGCGCTCGTCGGGCACACCGATGACGGCGATGTCGGCGATGGCGTCGTGGGTCCCCAGCACGTTCTCGATCTCGAGGGCCGAGATGTTCTCGCCGTTGCGGATGATGATGTCCTTCAACCGCCCGGTCACCCGGACGTAACCGTCCTCGTCGATCGTGCCGAGGTCGCCGCTGCGGAAGTAGCCGTGCTCGTCGATCGCGCCGGCGTTCAGCGCGTCGTCGACGTATGACGTGAAGAGCTGCGGCCCGCGAACCCGCAGCTCGCCCTCGACGCCGGGCCCGCAGCGCTCGCCGTCGGCACCGATCACCGCGATGTCGCTGTCGGGGACGATGCGGCCCGACGTCTCGCTCAGGTGCTCGTCGGTGTCGTCGGGCGCGCAGGCCGTCACACCCGGGCATTCGGTCATGCCGTAGCTCGAGATCGTGCCACGCAGGCCGAACACCTTCTGGACCTGGATGTGGAGGTCCAGCGGCCGCGCCGCGCCGCCGGCCTGGCACGCCCGCAGGCGCGGGAACAGCGGCTCGGGCCCGTGGGCCAGCTGGGCGGTGACGAACGCACGCACGACCGGCACGGGGGAGCGCAGCACCGTGAGGTCGTGCTCGGCGCACAACTCCGGGGTGCGGCGCTCGTCGAACGCCCGCATCAGCACCACCTTGAACATGTCGAGCAGCTGGGCGACGACCGTCATGACGCCGCCGATGTGGGTGATCGGACTGACCATCACGGTGACGTCGTCGCGATCCATCTGCAGACCGGCCAGCAGGTGGACGCTCGTCGAGACGATCGATCGGTCGGTGTGGCGGACCCCTTTCGGGTCGGCCGTCGTCCCCGACGTGTAGTACACCCAGCGCAGCGGGCGCTCGGTGTTGTCCACGAACGCCGGCAGCGTCGCCGGGTCGCCGAGCGGCAGCGCGACGTCGGCCGCGGACCCCGCGGGCACCTCGGAGACGAACACGTCGCATCCGACCGTCGCGGCGATGTCGCGCGCCATCGCCGGGTAGTCGAAACCCCGCCACACCCCGGGGACGACGAGCAGGTCGGTACCGAGCTCGGTGGCGATGAACTGCACCTCCCGCTGGCGCAGGATCGGGATCACGGGGTTCTGGACGGCGCCCAGGCGCGCCAGTGCCGCGATCAGGACGACGGCCTCGATGCACGATGGAAGTTGCCAGGTGACGACCGATCCGGGCCCGATCCCGCGATCGGCCAACCCGGCGGCCACCCGCTCGGCGGTGTCGCGGTACTGGCCGAACGTCATGGCCCGTCCGTCCTCGTCGACGCACATCGGGTGGTCCGGCGTCGCGTCGGCCCGTTGCTCGACGAGTCGCCAGAACGGCCGTTCGCGGGCGGCGGGGAGCTCGGCGAGCGTCATGTCGGCACAGTACGGGTGCCCGGTCGGCAGGTTCACACCGTGCCGCAGCGTCCGAGTCTCCGCGTGCACCGATGTCTTGGCGGGGCGCGGAGGGTCTCGATCCCGAGATCGCCCGGATCGCCGACGCGCCGCCTCGCCGACGGGCTTGGCTGCGCGGGGTGACACGCGTCACGATGGTCGGATGTCCACCGTTCCGACCACGGCTCAAGCCGCCGACATCGTCACCGGCAACGTCGGTGGCACGGTCGTGCACATCGAGCGCCAGCTGCGCTGGCGGCCGACGTGGTTCGTCGATGTCGAGCGCGACGGCGAGATCGTGCCGCTCGTGCTGCGCGGCGACCGCACCGACTCCGAGGCCTACCCGCTGCGCCACGAGTTCACGTTCCACGGTCTGATGGAGGAGCGCGGGCTGCCGGTGCCCCACCTGTACGACTACATCGAGACGCCGGGTCACATCGATGCGGTGTTGATGGAGCGGGTGCCGGGTCGGGCCGACTTCGCGGGCGTCAGCGACGAGGACCGCGACCGCGTCGTCGACGAGTACGTGCAGCAACTGGCGATCCTCCACTCGCTCGATCCGACGCCGTTCGTCGAGGCCGGCATCACGCACCCGGAGGCGGGTGAGAACACGGCGCTGGTCGGGTATCGGCACATGGAGGCCAACTACCAGAAGCGCAAGGCCCACGTCGACCCGTTCGCGGAGTTCTGCCTCGGATGGCACAAGCGCCACCTCCCCGACGGCCAGGGTCGAGCCGCCCCCCACGTCTGCGACTCGGGACAGTTCCACCACGACAAGGGTCACCTGGTGGCCATCATCGACCTGGAGTTCGGGTACGTCGGCGACCCGCTCGAGGACATCACGATCTGGCGGATGCGCGACACGCTCATCCCGTTCGGCGACATGGGTCGCATCTACGCCCGATACGAGGAGCTGACCGGCAGGCCGGTCGATCTCGAGGCGATCAAGCGCCACCACTTCGCGGCCTGCATGGGCAACCAGCTGCAGTTCGGGGCGGCCGTTGCCAACCCCGACCGCGACACCGACCTGATGGTGTTCATGCAATGGAACAGCGAGACGAACCTGATGGCCACCGACTTCCTCGGCGAGTACCTCGGCATCGACCTGCCCGAGGTCGAGGTGCCGGACGCCCCGCCGACGCGCGACGACGCCGCGTTCCGCCAGCTCGTCGCCACGCTCGGGTCGGTACGGGTCGACGATCCGGAGGCCCAGCACCAGCTGCGCCTGGCGTTCCGCATGGCGCGCCACCTCCAGCGCCGCCACGAGATCGGCGACGTGCTCGACGCCGCCGACATCGACGACGTCCACCAGCTGATCGGGCGCCGACCGGCCGACTGGATCGACGCCGAGCGCGAGCTGGAGCAGTTCGTGATGGCCGACGCCGCGTTCGGCCGCCACGACGAGGAGCTGACGGTCCTGTTCCACCGGCGCCACCAGCGCACCCACATGGCGCTCGGTCCGGCCGGCTCGTCGATGACCCGGCACCACCAGTGCCAGCGCTTCGACGGCGCGCCGAACGGCGTCGTCCAGTTCTGACGGGGCGCTCAGACGCCGCTGTCGAGCGGCGTCGGCGGAGGCCCGTCGGCGATCACGCCGGCCACCAGCTCCGGCAGGCGCCGGGGGGCGAACAGCACGTCGATCGCCGCCGCCAGCTCCGTCGGCGTCCACCAGCGCAGCTCGTGCACCCGCTCGGCCCGCAACTGCTCCCAGCTCAGCGCCGGTCGCGGCTCGAAGGCCTCGGTGCGCACCAGGTACACGTGGTCGCGCTGCCCGTCCCAGCGCCCGTCGATGAACGGGATCTCGTGGGTCCGGGTCCACACGTGGGGCCCGATCTCGTCGGGGGCGAGGCCGAGCTCCTCGTGGAGCTCGCGGCGCAAGGTGGCCTCGTCGTCCTCGCCCGCCTCCTGACCACCACCCGGTGTCGCCCACACCGTCACCGTCGGGAACTCGAAGCGCACGAGCAGGACCCGGTCGTCGGGATCGAGGACGAGCGCCCGCACCGCGGGCCGGATCCGCAGCGCCATCCAGTGGCGCTACTCCGCGGGCTTCTCGGGCAAGTCCCCGTTGAACGACTTGTACATGTCGTAGATGGACTTGCACTGCTGGCAGAGCGGGAGCTGCTTGGGGTCGCGCGACGGCACCCACACATGCCCGCACAGGGCCTCGACGGGCGTGCCGTAGATCCGCGCCTCCAGCACCTTGGCCGCCGCCGATTCCCCGGGCTGCACCTTCACGATGTGAGCGTGTGACGGTTCGCCCGGCTCGACGACGTCCTCGACGTCCGGGACGACCTCGGCCGGCCGGGTCTCGAGAGGGGCCAGATCCGCCACGGCCGCCAGTCAAGCAGAATTCCCGTGCGCTCGGGGGCGAACATCCGTACACTGTCCACCGTGCTCGCCGCAACGCTCGGTGCGCTCGCTGCGGTCGCAGCTGCCGTCACGGTGGCGAGCCGTGGTCAGAAGCTCACTCCGATCCCCGTGCGGGTCAAGCGGCGTGCGCGCCGCCCGGCCCGCTGATCAGCGCAGCGCGTCCAGTTCCGTCGCCATGTTGGCGCCGGCCCGCGCCTCCCAGCGGCCCCGGGCCGGTGGCGTGAGGTAGATCGGCTGACGTTCCAGCAGCCCGCGCAGGACCGCCGAGCGGCCCGCCCGCCACGACGCGTCGTCGACGTGTGCGTACTCGGCCCTGACACCCGTCACGTAGGCCTGGTACGCGCCGGGATCGCTCCCCAGGACGGCGAGATCGGCGTCGAGCAGCACGGCCCCCCCGTCGTCGACGCCTGCTCCGTCATCGTCGAGCGCGTGGCTCGCCGTTGCCTGCACCAGCCGCCCGACCTCGCGACAGCGCGTCGCCGGCCAACCGAGCGCGGCGAGCCGCTGCTCGGCGAGCTCGGCGCTGCGCGCTTCGTTGTCGCTGCGGGTCGGGTCGTAGATCGCGTCGTGGAAGAACGCGGCGGCGATGACCGCGCCCATGTCGCCGACCTGGATGCCCGGCTCGGTGGCCAGCGCATGGACGTGGCGCACGACCCACGTGACGTGACGGACACCGTGGTACCGGCGCTGCGGCTCGCGATGGCGTGAGACGACCTCGTCGAACACGACAAGCGCCTCGCGACCGGCACCGATCGCGCCCGTCCACGCGGCGCGGAGCTCGGCGTCGTCGCTCATCGCTCGACCGTCTTCACGCCGGGCTCGATGACGCTCACGCTCACGGCACCAGAATGCACCCGTGGCCGTGCTCATCGACGAACCCCGCTGGTGGTTCCGGGGCCGCAAGTGGTGTCACCTCGTCAGCGACACCTCCCTCGCCGAGCTCCACGACTTCGCCGCCGGCCTCGGGATCCCCCGCCCCGGCTTCCAGGGTGACCACTACGACATCCCCGAGGAGCTGCGGCCCGACGTGGTGGCGGCGGGCGCGGTCGAGGTCGAGAGCCGAGAGCTGGTCCGCCGGCTGCGCGCCGCCGGCTTGCGCCTGACCCCGGCCCAGCGCCGGGCTGGCGCCCGCTGATCACCGCCGCCACCGCGGCGGCTCGCCGAGCAGGTCGCGGGGACACCACGCGGTCGTCCGGTCGGGGCGCTCGGTGACGACGAACCACTCGAGGAGCTCCACGCCGGCATCGTCGGCGAGGTCGCTGGCTTCGATCCAGCGGTCGTCGTCGCCCGGTTCGAGTCCCCCGCCGGGGCGTATCGATGCCACGACGAGTGCCCCGTCGTGACCCGACCCGACCATCGAGTCGGCGAGCCGCTCGACCACGTCGATCAGGGCATCGGGCTCCTCCGTCCCGGCGACGACGACGACGGTCCGGCCGCGGTGGTCCTCGTCGAGCAGGAGGGCGATCGTCTCGAAGCGCGGTGGCATCCACATGGCGAGCTGGACGACGGCGAGGGCCGCGGTCGCCGACGTCACGGGATCGATGCCGGCGCGCGGCGTGCGGTAGGCACCGCAGAACTGGGACATGGTTCCTCCCCACGGCACGGGCGCCGGGTCGGGCGGGCGAGGAGGATGTCGGTGTCAGCGAACGTACGTGATGGGTGTCGCAGCGGGGCGGGGGAGGCGGGCGGCCAGGACGACGACCGACGCCGTGCCGGCGACGAGCAGCATCGCGACGGCGACCGACGTCGCCCCACCGAGGATCCCCATCAGCGGGGAGGCGAGGAGGAACCCCGCGCGGGCGCCGGCCGAGAACGCGGCCATGCCGCTGTGCGAGCCGTGGGTGAGCTCGGAGGCAGCCCGGAAGACCAGCGGGAACAACGTCGACAGACCGAGCCCAGTGACGAACAGCCCGGCACCGGCGAGTGCGGGCGTCGGAAGCGTCGTTGCCAGCAGCACACCGAGGCCGCCGAGCGCGGCCCCGCCGCAGCGGGTGCGCTCGGGCCCGAGCCGATCGGCGACGCGGTCACCGAGGACACGTCCGACGAGCATCCCCCCGGCCACGGCGACGAATCCCAACCCCGCGCGTCCCGGTCCGACGTCGAAGCGGTCCTCGACCAACAGGGCCGCCCAGTCGTTGGGTGGCAGCTCACACAGCGCGATCGCCGTGCCGACGAGGAACAACCGCACCAGGACGGGGCGCGCCGTGCGCATCGGGCGACCACTCGATCCGGCGTCCGTGGCGCCCGTGCCGGCGGTCGGCGCCGGGCGGAACGGCAGCAGCCACCGGGCGAACACGATCGTGGCCGACGACAGCAACGCGCCGGTCACGGCCAGCTGCAGGCCGACCGAGACGCCGAACGCGGCCGCCCGGCTGGCCACGATGCCGCCGGCGACCGCGCCCAGCGACCACACGGCGTGGAAGCGGGTCATGATCGAGCGGTGCGATCGGCGCTGGAGCTCGATGGCCTGCGCGTTCATGGCGACGTCCGTCAGCCCGTCGAGCGCGCCGAGCACGAGCAGCGCGGCGAACACGAGCGCCGCGCTCGGTGCCAACCCGACCAACGGCAGCCAGATCGACATCGCCGCCGACGTCGCGACCGTCGACGCCCGGCTGCCCCGTCGATCGACGAGCCGGCCGCTCAACGCGCTGGATGCGAGCCCCCCGAGGCTCATGCCGAGCAGCGTCAGCCCGAGCGCGGCGTCGGAGATCCCGAGGTCGGCCTGGACCTCGGGGAGTCGCGGCGACCACGACGCGAACGTCGCGCCGTTGACGAAGAACATCGCGCCGATCGCCACCGCCGGCCGGCCTCTAGGGTTCGTCGTCATGGCCGACGTGACGATCTACCACAACCCCCGCTGCACGAAGTCACGACAGGCGATGCAGGTCGCCGCCGGGCTCGGCGTCGAGGTCGACGTCGTACCGTACCTCGACACCCCGCCGGACGCGGCGACACTGCGGTCGATCATCGCCCGGCTCGAGGACCCGCCGACCGACCTCGTACGGCGCGAGCACTGGAGCGAGCTCGGCGTGACGTCCGACGACCTCGCCACCGTGGACGGCGTCGTCGCCGTGCTCGTGGCCCACCCGCAGCTGCTGCAGCGTCCGCTCCTCGTCACCGCCGACCGCGCCGTCATCGGCCGGCCGACGGAGCGGGTCAACGCCCTGCTCGGCGGCTGACGCCCGGTCAGTCCATCGGCGGACGACGCAGCCGCTTCGTCTCTCCGCGGCGCTTCTTCGAGTCGACCCGACGTTGCTGGGCGGCCCGACTCGGCTTCGTCGGTCGACGCGGTGGGGGTGGCGGCTCGATCGCCGTCGCCACCAGCGCCGCCAAGCGGTCCATCGCCGCCTCGCGGTTGCGCAACTGCGAACGACGTTCCGACGCGGCGATGGTCACGACACCGTCGAGCAGCGCGGCGCCGAGCCGCCGCCGGGCCCGGGACCGCTGCGCCTCGGTCAGCGCCACCGACGATTCGAGGTCCCATGACAGCTCGACGCGCGAGTCCGTCGTGTTGACGTGCTGACCGCCGGCGCCCGACGACCGTGAGAACCGCCATGTCAGCTCGGACGCCGGGATGACGACGGTGCCGCCGACGTGCAGGTCGTCCACGCCGACGGTTGTATCAGCCCTGGGTGAAGTGGAGGTCGAACTCGAGCTTGCCGTGGTCCTGCGTCGTGATGCCGGGGACGTTGGGCGTGGGGATGTCGTAGTCGGCGAACACGATGTCCGTCAGACCGACCACCTGGATCTTGTCGCCGTTCTTCTGGGCCTGCACGTCGAACGTCACCGAGTTGGTCGTCGCCTTCAGGGTCAGGTCGCCGGTCGCGGTGGCCGTTGTCGGCGTGCCGTCGGCCGGAACGCTGCCGAGCTCGATCGGTTCGGTCAACACGAACGTCGCCGTCGGGAACTCGGACGTCTCCATGAGGTTGTTGTTGAACTGGCCGTCGCGGCGCTCCTCGTCGCTCTTCAGCGTGGTCATGTCGACGGTGAACGACGCCTCGGTCACCTGGCTGCCGGCGACCGTCATGTCGCCGGTCACCGCGTTCGTGCGCCCCACACCTTCGGTATCGACACCGAAGAGGACCTCGACGACGCGGTAGCCCACGGTGCTGGTGGCGCTGTCGATCGTCCACGGGCCGTCGGCGCCGGTCCCGCCACCGCCGCCGGTCGCCGGTGCCGCCGCGCCGTCGGTGTCCGTCGTCGGCGTCGCCGGGTCGGACACCGACGCAGCCCCGGTCGTCGACACCGCTCCGGATGGGTCGACGGAGTCGAGGGTGAACTCCGGCGGGGCATCGTCCTTGACGAGGTTGTAGAAGATGACGGCGCCGATTCCACCGAGGACGATCACCACCGCGCCCACCGCGATCGCGACCTTGTGCCATGTCTTCATCGGTGCATTGTGGCCGCGCCACCCACGTCGGTGCCGTCACATCTGCCGCCCGGGTCCTGCGTCCGGACACGACATGCCGATGAAACAGGGGTGAAACACCACGCCGCGACCATGTCGCCCGTGAGCGAGCGTGGCAGGTGGATCGCGCCGGTGGACGGCCTGGCGAGCGAGCAGAGGGCGTCCGCGAGCGACGACGTCGTTGCCCGGAGCCGATCGCTGGCCGGGTTCACGGTCGGCATCACGGGACACCGGCGATGGGAGGAGCAGGCCGAGATGCTCACCCGGCGGGGCGCCCGTGTCGTGCACGGGGCGACGATGGCCACCCAGGTGCTCGGCGACCTCGACGCGACGATCGCCGCCACGCGCGCCGTGATGTCGGCGCCCGTCGACACCGTGTTGTTCACGACGGGAATCGGGGTGCGCTCGTGGTTCGCGGCCGCGCAGAGCGTCGGCATGGACGACGAGCTGCGGGGCACGTTGGCCCGAGGGCGCGTCATGGCCCGCGGCCCGAAGGCGCTCAACGCGGCCCGCTCGGTCGGGCTCGACGTCGATTGGACCGCGGCCGGCGAGACCAACGACGAGTTGCTGGCGCTGCTGCGCGATCAGGGAGTGGCCGGTACGCGCGTCGTCGTGCAGCGCGACGGCGGAGCGCCGCTGCTGGCCGGCGCCGTCCGTGCGCTCGGTCCGGCCGAGATCGTCGACATCCCGGTCTACGAGTGGCACGTGCCCGACGACCCGTCGCCCGCGCTGCGCTTGCTGGAGATGACCGCCGCCCGCCAGGTCGACGCGGTCACGTTCACGTCGTCGTACGCCGTGCACAACGCGTTCGAGCTGTCGAGCGACCCGGACGGTCTGGCTGACGCGTTCGCCGGGGGCGTGGTGGCGACGGCGGTGGGACCGGTGACCGCGCACACGCTGCGGTCGCGTGGCGTGGCGCGGGTTCTCGAGCCGACGAGTGCCCGGCTCGGCCCCATGATCCACGCCCTCGCCGCCGAGCTGGAGGGTCGGGCCCGGGTGCTCAGGCTCGACGCCGTCCGCCGCCGCTGGCAGGGCGGCGTGCTGCTCGATGACGACGGTGCGGCGACCGAGCTGACGCGGGGCGAGGCGCGCCTCCTGTCGACGCTCGTCGCCCGGGCGCCGACCGTCGTCCCGAAGGTCGCGCTCGTCGAGCACGGGTCCGACGAGCATGCGGCCGAGGCGGCGATCGCCCGGCTCCGGGCCAAGCTCGGCCCGCTCGGCGCCGGCATCCGCACGGTGCGCCGCCGGGGCTACGCCTGCGCGTTGGCGGTCGAGCGGCCCGCACCGACGACGAGCTCGGGCGCCGACTGACGCCGAGCCGGGCGGTCGACTCGGCATCGGTCGGGCAGCCGCGTCAGGTGGCGGGTTCGACGACGAGGTCCTCGAGGCGGTTCATCGAGATCTGCATCCCGCCCTCCATGCCCGACGCGATGTGCCCGTCGCGGTGTTCCTGGCAGCTGTGCAGCACGGTGACCGTGAGGGTCGTGACGCCGTCGTGCTCGTCGAAGACGGCCGTGTCGAGGGCCTCGGCGTCGGGGAAGCCTTCGTAGACCTCGGTCGTGACGAGACGGCCCGGCGACTCGATCTCGCGGTACTCGCCGTGGAACCCGACCTCGAGCTCGCCGTCGGGTGTCTGCTCCTTGGTCACGTAGCGCCACGTGCCGCCGACCCGCAGGTCGATGTCGCACTGCACCCACTGCGACGTGTCGAAGCCCCACCAGCGCTTGACGAGCTCGGGCGTGGTGTACGCCTTGAACACGAGCGCGGCCGGGGCGTCGAACTGCCGGGTGATGACGATCTCCCGGTCCGACGGGAGCGTGACGACGGCGGTGCCGTGCCGGTTGCCGGTGGGGTTGCTGGTGCTGTTCATGGGGTGTCCTCCTGGGATCGCAGCTCGGCGAGCAGGTCGTCGAGCTGATCGAAGCGGGTGTTCCAGGTGCGCTCGAACGAGCGCACCCAATCGTGGACGGGCTTGAGCGCCTGACCGTTGATGCGGTACCAGCGGTGACGGCCGTCCGCTCGGACGAGCACGAGCCCGACCGCCCTCAGGACGCCGAGGTGCTTGGACACCTGCGGCTGGCTGAGGCCGAGCTGGTCGACGAGCTCGCCGACCGTGACCTCCCCGTCGCCGATGGCGTCGAGGATGTCACGACGGCTCGCCTCGCCGACCGCGTTGAACGCATCTGTCATCGTCGGCGTGCGAGCCATGGGGACATCATATGCTGATATAGGAATATGTCAAGGGCTGGCCCGTCAGCGCCGCAGCCAGGTGGCCAGGCGATCGGTCAACCAGGGCATGACGGCCCACGTGAGGACCACGATCCCGAGCACGTTGCCGAGGATCGTCGCCACGACGGGGTGGAGGTCCGGGAACAACGCCAGACGGAGGCCGAGGAACGCCAACGACACCGGCACGAGGGCGAGCAGCACGGCGACGGCCGACTTCCAGCGCTTCACCGGTGCGCCGCGGCCCTCGAACCAACCGGCGAAACCACCGACGACGTTCACCGTGCGGGCGCCCTGCGTGTGACGCTCCATCTCGCGCAGGATCCGCGCCCGATCCTCCGACGCCAACCAGTGGTCGAGGTTGGCGCGCGTGTCGAAGGCCAGCACGACCACCGTCTCGTCCTGCACGCCCTCCACCGGCTCGAACAGGTCAGCGCGCAGGAACCCGGGCGACGTGGCCAGCTCCACCAGGATCTGGTCGTGGAGCTCCCGGAACGCGGCCTCGGCCCCCGGCGCGACGCGGACCGAGCTCACGGCGGTGACGCGGTCGGTCTCCGGGGCAAGCGCGACGACCTGCTCCCGGGCGACACCGTCGACGAGGCCGTTGCCGCTCGTCATCAGCTCGTCGCGCTCCGGCGAACGCAGCCACTGCTCGAGCGAGGCTCCGTCGGCGAACTGGTAGACGACGACCCACTCGTCGGGGTGCAGGTCGTTCGGAGGCTGCAACTCGGCGTCGACGTACCCGGGTGCGTCGGCGGCACGCGACATGAGGCGCCGCAACCAGCGCTCGAACTCACGCTCCCGACCTGGCCGGCATCGCCGGGCGACGATCACGGTCGGCTGGCGCCGGACGGGATGCCCGGCCGTCATCGGACCGACGTTACGCCGTCCCGTCAGCGACCCCCGGCGTTCGAACGGTGAGCGGAGTACGTTGCCGGCCGTGCCCATCACCGAACGAGAGCAGTCCGAGACGGACGCCGCCAACCAGTCCGGGCGGCCGCCCGTCGTGTTCGTCCATGGGCTGTGGCTGCTGGCGAACAGCTGGACCCCCTGGCGGGAGCTGTTCGAGGAGCGCGGATATGCCACGGTGGCACCCGACTGGCCCGACGATCCCGCGACGACAGCCGAGGCGGTGGCCCACCCCGAGGCGTTGGCCGGGAAGTCGATCGGCGCCGTGACCGACCACCTCGCCGAGGTCATCGGGACGATCTCGCGCCCACCCATCGTCATCGGGCACTCGTTCGGCGGGCTGCTGGCCCAGAAGCTGGCCGGCATGGGACTCGCCGCCGGCGCCGTCGCCATCGACCCGGCGCCGTTCCGGGGTGTGCTGCCGCTCCCGATCTCCGCGCTGCGGTCCGCCTTCCCGGTGCTCAAGAACCCGGCCAACCGCAAGAAGGCGGTGATGCTCACGTTCGAGCAGTGGCGGTACGGGTTCACGAACGCGATCCCCGAGGACGAGGCCCGCCAGCTCTACGAGGCGTACGCCGTACCGGGCTCCGGTCGGCCGCTGTTCCAGGCCGCCACCGCCAACTTCAACTGGAAGACCGAAGCCAGCGTCGACACCGAGCGCGCCGACCGTGGTCCGCTGCTGATCATCTCCGGCGAGCTCGACCACACGGTCCCGTGGAAGATCGCCAACGCCTCCTTCAAGCGCTACAAGGCGGCGACGGCACCGACCGAGATCAAGGAGATCAAGGGTCGCGGCCACTCGCTCGTCATCGACCACGGGTGGCGCGAGGTCGCCGACACCGCGTTGTCGTTCCTCGCCGGCAACGGCTTGCCGGCCTGACCCCGCTGGCTCAGCGGTCGGTGTCGGGGCCCGGACCGTCGTGCGGTTCCTCCGCCCGGTCGGGACCTGACACGTCGCCCAGCCGACGGGCGGTGCGGTTCTGGCCGCCGTGCTCGAACCGGACGGCGACGTCCTGGAAGCCCTTGTGGCGCTGGGCGACCGCCGCCTCGGCGTACGACTGCCGGTCGGCATCGGTGAGATCGACGTCGTCGGTGAAGATCGTCATCAGGGCGCGGGGGTAGAGGCGCTTCGAACGCACCACGTTGACCTCGATGCCGAACACGATGCCGATCGACGCGAAGTAGATCCAGGCCAGCAGACCGAGGACGACCGCGAACAGCCCGTACGTCGTGCTCGTCCCCCGCACGACACCGTTGACGTAGGCCGTGCCGAACAGCTGGAGCAGCTGCCAGACGAGCGCCGACAGGAACGCGCCCGGCAGCACCTCCGTCGTCCTGACCCGGATCGCCGAGGCGATGCGGAACGCCACACTGAACACCGCGGTGTTGGCGAGCACAGCGGCGAGCGTGGTGAGGAGCGCGGTGCCTCCCGAGAACATCCCGTCCCCGGCCTGGCTGCCGCCGAGCACGGACAGGGTCGTGGTCGTCAGGACGGCCAGCCCGGCGGTGAGGATGAGCAGCACGCTGCGACCGCGGGCCTTGATCGCGTTCGGCCGCCGGTTGCGGGGCACGGCCCAGCTCACGTTGACGGCGTTCTGCAGTGCTTGGGCGACGCCGAGCGCGCCGTACGTGGCGACGAGGCCGCCGATGACGACGGCGGCCGCGCTGCCCTGCAGGCCCTGCGTGGCGAGCTGGTCGCCGATGATCGGGAACTGGCCGAGCGCGGAATCGAGTATCCGGGCCTGGAGCTCCGGGTCGTCCTGCAACACGAAGCCGAGGATCGAGGCCAGCAGCAGCAGCAACGGGAACAGCGACAGGAACCCGTAGTACGTGAGGAGAGCGGCGAGGTACGGCCCCTGGTCCTCGTTGAACTTGTAGAGGACGGCGATCGGGTACGCGACGACGGGGTGGCGGCGCTGGAACCGGTCGACCCCGTCCATCACACCCATCGTCGGGACCTCTTCAGCTGCACCGGTTCGCCTGCACCGGCGCCAGTCTGTCCGCCGCGAGCACGGATCGCGGCGAGTGCCGCCGGGGCAACGAGCCGGACGATGGCGTGTCGGCGGCCCGGTAAGGTCGCGCCGGTCGGGACAGGGCGCGAGACGGAGGGGCGGGCGATGGAGCGGGGCACGGAGTACGGCGCGAGTCGCGACGGCGTGCGGGTCGAGAAGCTCGCCGGCCCGGGCGTGTCCGGGCGCGAGTCGGACCCGCCGCTGTACCACATCGATCTGACGTCGGAGCGGCTGGCCGAGCTCCAGGCCGACCCGGTCCCGTTCCTGCGCAGCCTCGGGTTGCCGGCCGACGAGGTCGCGCCGGACGACGTGATCACGGTGCGCTTCACGAGGCCGAGGTGGGGGTGGAACGGTCGCACCTGGGAGCGGGCCGAGGCGGCCGCCGACCTTGCCGCCGTGCTGCCGCCCGACGGCGGTGTCGACGGCGGCGCACCGGTCGGTCACAGCTGCTGCTACTCGAGTGGACCGGACGAGATGACCTGCCACTGGCACTACCAGGATCCGCACACCGACACCGTCTTCGTCGACGACTGACCCTCGTCCCCCTCGAGGGCCGAACGGTCCGGGCAGGGGCGACGAGCTCCCGCAACGCGAACCGGTTCGGGCGCGGTCACGATGGGGCATGGCGAGTCCTGGGTCCCGCGACCGGCCGAGCGGATCACCAGCGTTCTACGCGTCGCTCCCCGGCAAGCACGTGTCGGCAGGTTGCCTCCTGCGGGACGAACACGGCGATGTCCTCATCGTCAAGCCGACGTACAAAGCATCGTGGGAGGTTCCTGGCGGCTTCGACGGCGGGGTGCTGGACGCGACAGATCTGGCCTCGATCACCCTGCCCCCGGACGAGCTCAGCGAGTGGCGTCTCGTCCCGGTCGAGGAGCTCGGAACGTATGTCATCCCGGCTGTCGCTCGACGGCTCCGCGCCTGCCTCACCGGCAGCGGAGCGTTCCTCGAAGAGGGTGTCCCGACGGTGCCTGATCGCGGTTAGTCCGGGTGGTCGCCGGTCGCGCCGTCGAGCAGCTCGCGGACGATGTCGAGGTGCCCGGCGTGACGCGCCGTCTCCTCGATCATGTGGACCAGCACCCACCGCAACGTGACCGCCTCGCCGAACCACGCCGTGCCGAGGTCCTCGACGTCGTGGTCGGCGACCACGGCGTTCGAGGATGCACGAGCCCTGGCGTAGAACGCGAGCACGTCGGCCGTCGTCTCGTCCGGACGCACGCGCAGGTCGGCGTCGGGGTCGTCGTCGTCGAACGGCAACGGCTCGGTCTCCCGGCCGAACGTCTGGGCGAACCACACGTACTCGTTGCCTCCGAGGTGCTTGACGAGCCCGAGCAGGTTCGTGCCCGACGGTGTCATCGGCCGTCGCAACTGCTCGTCGTCGAGCCCGGCGACCTTCCAGAGCACCACGTCGCGATGGCGTTCGAGGCTGGCCTGCAGGGTCTCCTTCTCGGCGGCCGTGAACGGCACGCGGGCCACCGCTCAGCGACCCGTCGCGGCGGCGTCGGCCGGGGACCCCACCGGCTCGGACCCCACCGGCTCGGACCAGGGGGCCGGGCGGTCGGTGTGCATGCGCGTCATCATCCCAGACGGAGATCGGCGGTCAGCGCTCGATACGTTCGGCGGATGGCTCGCCACATCGCCTCCAACACTCCGGTCGACCGAGACGGCGTGGTGGCCTTCGCCAGCAGCCGGCACCGCATCGTCCTGCTGACGAAGCGCGCGGACGGCGCACCGCAGATGTCGCTCGTCACCGCGGGCGTCGACGACACGGGCCGGGTCGTCGTGTCGACCTACCCGGAGCGGGCCAAGGTCGTCAACGCCCGGCGCGACCCGGCGGTCAGCGTGCTGGTGATGTCCGACGAGTGGAACGGCCCGTGGCTGCAGCTCGACGGCACGGCCGAGGTGATCGACCTGCCCGACGCCCTCGAGCCGCTCGTCGAGTACTTCCGGTCCATCTCGGGCGAGCACCCCGATTGGGACGAGTACCGCGCCGCGATGCGGACGCAGGGCAAGTGCCTGATCCGCATCACCCCGGTGTCATGGGGCCCGGTCGCCACGGGTGGCTTCCCGCCCCGTCTCGCCGACGGGTGATCCGACCCGTCCGCCGTCGACCGGGAGCCCACCGACCGGCGCCCCCGGAGCCCCGATGGCTCCGACGGTGCGATCATGGACGACAATGGCGGTCGGCGTCCTGCCGAGACGAGAGGTGCTGACATGAGCGATGGAACGGTCACGGTGATCCGGGGTGGCACGGTCGTCGACGGGACGGGTGCCGCGGGATTCGTCGCCGACGTCGCAGTGTCGGGCGGTCGCATCGTCGGCATCGGCCCCGACCTCGCCGGGGACGTCGTCATCGACGCCACCGGTCGTGTCGTCGCGCCCGGTTTCATCGACATCCACACCCACTACGACGCCCAGGTGTTCTGGGACCCGGCGCTCACGCCGTCGTGCTACCACGGCGTCACCACGGTGATCGCCGGCAACTGCGGCTTCTCCATCGCCCCGACCCGACCCGACCAGCGGACGCTCATCGCCCAGACCCTCGAGAAGGTCGAGGACATGGACCCGGAGTCGCTGGCGGCCGGCATCCCCTGGGACTTCGTCACGTTCCCCGAGTACCTGGCGTCTGTCGAGCGCCGTGGCACGGTGCTCAACTTCGCCGCCTACATCGGTCACACCCCGCTGCGGATCTACGTGATGGGCGACGAGGCGTCGTCGCGGTCGGCGACGCCCGACGAGGTCGCCGAGATGGCGACGTATGTGCGCGAGGCGATCGACGCCGGCGCCATCGGCTTCGCCACCAGCTTCGCGATCACCCACCAGGGCGCCGACGGGAAGCCGATCCCGAGCCGCTGGGCCGAACGGGCCGAGCTCGACGCGCTGTTCGAGGCCGTTGCCGACGCCGGCAAGGGCATCATCGGCATCAACGGTGTCAACGACCAGCTCCACTTCGACGAGATCTACGCCATGCAACGCCGCGTGGGCGTTCCGGTGACGTGGACAGCGCTGCTCACGACGGCCACCGGCACCCACGACAAGGCGCTGCGGCTGCACCGGCAAGGGATGAGCGAGGGCTCCGACGTGTGGCCCCAGGTCTCGCCGCGACCGCTGATGTTCTCGATGAACCTGGTCGAACCGTTCACGCTGAACACGAGCCCGGTGTTCGCCGAGCTGATGGCCGGCGACCTCGACGCCCGCGCTGCGGCGTACGGCGACCGCACGTGGCGCGACCGGGTCCGCCAGGCCTGGGCCGGCGGCCCGACGGGCGGGCTGGCGCCCCGCTGGGAGACCTACGAGATCATGGAGTCGACGGCCCACCCCGAGCTCGTCGGGAGCCGGCTCCTCGACCTCGCCGAGGCACGGGGGGTCGATCCGTTCGACCTGCTGCTCGATCTCGCGCTCGAGGAGCCGACGCTGCGTGACATCCGGGTCCGTTCGGTCGTCGCCAACGACGACGAGGCGGGTGTCGCGACCCTGCTCCAGGAAGACGGCTGCACGCTCGGTCTGTCCGACGCCGGGGCCCACGTCAGCCAGCTCTGTGACGCGCCCTTGGCCACCGACCTGCTGGCCCGCTGGGTCCGCGAGAAGGGTGTGCTCACGTTGGAGCAGGCCGTGCACAAGCTGACCCAGGTGCAGGCCGACCTCTTCGGCATCGACGACCGCGGCGTGATCAAGGAGGGCTTCGCCGCCGACATCGTCGTGTTCGATCCGACGACCGTGGCGCCCGGGCCGTTGCGTCGCC
Source organism: Ilumatobacteraceae bacterium (assembly GCA_040507575.1). GTDB lineage: Bacteria > Actinomycetota > Acidimicrobiia > Acidimicrobiales > Ilumatobacteraceae > JALZMG01. The sequence goes on along the minus strand of JBEVOM010000101.1, from coordinate 10,908 downwards.
TCCACGACTTCCCGGCCGGCGCCGAGCGGTTGACCGCCGACCAGCCCGAGGGCATGTACCACCTGCTGGTCAACGGCGTGACGGTGATCAGCGACGGCGTGCTGGTCGACGGCGCGGTCGCCGATCGACCGGGCCAGCTCGTGAAGCCGGCGGCCCGCTGAGCGGGGCGCGGGCAGAACCTCGCCGCCGAACCGGGGCTCTCGTCCCGTAGGTTGGGGTGTGTGAGCGCTTCGCCGCCTGCCGAACGCGCCTACGGCAAGATCCTCCCCGCACTCGCAGCGGTCGCGCTGATCGGCACCGTCGTCATCGCCGGTGGGATCAGCGGTGGGAACGACGACCGGGCCTCGTCGTCGGCCGTCCCCACCACGCCGACCACGGTCGCGGCCCCCACGACGACGGCGCTGGCGACGACGACGACGGCCCCGAAGACGACGATCACGCAGACGCTGAGCCGCGGGATGGCCGGCCCTGAGGTCCAGGCGCTGCAGCAGCGATTGACCGACCTCGGCTTCCAGGTCGGTGTCGTCGACGGGCAGTACGGCAAGTTGACCCAGGGCGCGGTGTGGGCGTTCGAGACCCTGGTCGAGGGCAAGCTCCAGAAGGAGGCCACCGGCGTCGTCACCCCCGAGCGCTGGTTGCTGCTGCAGGACCCGCTGCCGGCCCTGGCCCGCCGCCCGGAGGCTGGCAAGCACACCGAGATCTATCTTCCCCAGCAGGCCCTCGTGGTCTACGAGGGCGCGTCGCCGCTGTTCATCACGCACATCTCGAGCGGCGAGCTCGAACCGCCCGGCGACGACTTCACGAAGGGCAACGAGTGGTGCGAGGAGGTGACGATCGACCCCGGCGAGAACGGCAACGTCGACGGCACCGAGCCGATCAAGAAGGGCGTGTGCGGCAACGCGTGGACGCCCGGAGGGGTGTACGAGTTCTACCGCAAGGTCGAAGGCGTTCGCCAGAGCCGCCTCGGTGGCATGCGCAACCCGGTGTACTTCAACTACGGCATCGCCGTGCACGGCGCGTACGAGGTGCCGGACCATCCCGCGTCGCACGGGTGCATCCGTCTCGACAACTCGTACTCGGAGACCTTCCAGAACCTCGTCAACGTCGGCGAGCAGGTGTTCGTGTGGGACGGTGTGAAGGAACCCGAGAACTACGGGGCGCAGTCCGGGCTGTGGGACTGGAACGACCCGAACTACACGACCACCACGACCACCACGACGGCGCCTCCGACGACCACGGTCCCACCGACGACCACCCGCGTGACGCCGACGGCCGCGCCCGTGACGCCGGCTGCGACGACGACGCTGCCCCCTGCCGAGACGACCACCACGGCGCCTGTCGCGCCCGGGTGAGGATCGCCCGGGATCGGCTCAGGTGGTCGGGCCGACCAGGCTGAACGCCGCGCCGGCCGGGTCCTGCACGACCGCGAGGCGGCCGTACGGGGTGTCCTCGGGCTTCATGACGACGGTGCCCCCGAGCTCGGTGGCCTTCGCAACGGTGACGTCGACGTCGGGCGAGCGGAAGTACACGGTCCAATATGACGGCATGTCCCCGTCCTGCGAGCTCGCGTCCATCACGCCGGCCTTCTGCTCGTCGCCCGCGCCGAGCGTCGAGTAGCGGAACTCGTCGCTGTCACTGACGGCGTGGGTGTCCCACCCGAAGACCTGCTCGTAGAACGTGATCGCCGGGACGAACGCCTTCGTGTGCAGCTCGAACCAGCCGGGGTCGCCGTCGCCGGCGAGGTCGTAGCCGAACACGACGTCGTCGGCGGCCTGGAACACGCCGATCGCGGCGCCGCTCGGGTCGACGAGGAACGCCATCACGCCGGTCCGCGGGATGTCCATCGGGGCCACGACCACGGTCGCACCGGCGGCCTCGGCCGCGGTGACCGTCGCCGCGGTGTCGTCCGACGCGAGGTAGACCGACCAGACGTTCGGCACGCCCTGGGTGCCGTCGTTGAACATGCAGCCGGCGACCATCCGGTCGCCGTTGGAGAACGTGATGTAGCCGCCGTACTCGGGCCCGCCGACCTCGGACGTCCAGCCGAACAGCTCGCCGTAGAAGGCCTGCGCGCCCGCGGTGTCGGTGGTCATGAGGTCGATCCAGCAGGGCTCGCCGGTTGCCGCCGGTGTGGGGTTGCTCACGGTGCTCTCCTCGTGGGTGGTCGGGTCCCGGGTGGATCCGTCACGGTTCAGACGAGCGGCCGCTCGCGAACTCATCGTCGCGCCGAAACCGTCCGCCGATCGCCCCCGTGCGACCTAGCGTCGTCGCGATGACCGACGGACTGCAGTCGTGCCGGCACGTGCTGCTGTACGGGCCACCCGGGGCAGGGAAGCTGACGGTGGCCCGCAGCCTCGGCGACCGGCACGGCTTCCGCGTCCTCGACAACCACCTCACCGTCGATCCCGCGCTCCGGCTCTTCCCGTTCGGTTCGCCCGAGTTCGGTCGGCTGGTCGAGCAGTTGCGCGTGGCACTGCTGGAAGCGGCCGCGCTCGCCGGGTTGGACGTCGTGTCGACGCTGGTCTACGCGAGCGGGATCGACGACCGCCACGTCGCGACGCTGGTGGACGCGTCCGAGCGCAACGGCGCGACCGTGACGCTGGTCCAACTCGCGCCGTCGGCGGCGGCGCTCGAGGCGCGCATCGGGGCGCCGAGCCGGCGGGGGACGCAGAAGGTCACCGATCCGGCGCTGCTCCGCGACCTGCTGGAGCGCTTCGACCTGCGGCGCGCCGCCCGAGCCGACGACCTCGTCGTCGACAACACGACGATCAGCGCGGAGTCCGTCGCCGACCTCATCGCCGATCACGTGGGTCCGGCCTCGGCGAGGGATCCTCGGCCCCCCGGCGTCTGACGAGAGATCCACGAGGTCCACGACGCCCACGACGTCGGGATCGCGCCACGCCAGCCGGCCGTCCCCGGCGCCACCCGGGATACGATCCGCCGATGCCGCTGTACGAGTTCCGCTGCCGCACCTGCGACGAGCGCTTCGAGGTGCGCCGCTCGATGGTCGACGCCGCCGCGGCGGCGCCCTGCCCGGGCGGGCATGCCGACACGGTGCGCCTCCTGTCGACGTTCGCGTCGACCGGCAGCGCGCCCGCCCGGTCAGCGGTCCCGTCGGGCGGCGGTGGCGGCGGATGCTGCGGCGGCGGGTGCGGCTGCCGCGCCTGATCCGCGCCGACGGGAAACGCCACCGTCGATGGCCGGACTGGTCATCTCGCTCGACGACCCCCGGGCCGACGACGTCGCCGCCCTCCTCGCCGCGCACCTGTCGTTCGCCCGCTCGACGAGCCCGCCCGAGGACACCCACGCGCTGGACCTGACCGGCCTGCTCGACCCGGCGATCACGTTCTGCAGCGCCCGTCGGGACGGCGAGCTCGTGGCGATCGGCGCGCTGCAGCACCTCGACGCCGATCACGTGGAGCTCAAGTCGATGCACACCGCGGCGGCCGCCCGCGGCCAGGGCATCGGCCGAGCGATGGTCGATCACCTCGTCGCGCTCGCCGCCGATCGCGGCTACCGCACCGTCAGCCTGGAGACCGGGTCGATGGACGCGTTCGCGCCGGCACGAGCCCTGTACGCGTCTGCGGGGTTCGTGCCGTGTGGTCCGTTCGCCGGGTACCGGGACAGCCCGAACAGCAGCTACATGACGAGATCGATCGGCCGCCGGGCCGGTCGTCGCGCGGTCGGGTGAGGCGACGAAGCCGACCGGGCGTCAGCGGGCGACGAAGTACTTCGCCTGGGGGTGGTGGCAGATGATCGCCGAGGTCGTCTGCTCGGGCTGGTACTGCCAACCCGTCTCCTCGGACACCTCGATGCCGAGGCGCTCGGCGCCGAGCAGCGTCGCCACCGTCACGTTGTCCTCGAGGTCCGGGCACGCCGGGTAGCCCCACGAGTAGCGCCCACCCCGGTACTGCTGACGGAACAGCCCGCCGACGGTCGGGCCGTCCTCGTCGACGAAGCCCCACTCCTCGCGGATGCGGCGGTGCCAGTACTCGGCCAGCGCCTCGGCCATCTCCACACCGAGCCCGTGCAGCAGCAGGTACTGCTGGTACTCGTTGTCGGCGAACAGCTTGGCCGTGGCCTCGCTGACCGCGGCACCCATGGTGACGATGTGGAACGCCGCGTAGTCGACTTCACCGGACTCGACCGGGCGGAAGAAGTCGGCGATGCACAGGAACGGAGCCGCCTTCTGGCGGGGGTAGTGGAAGCGAGTGGCCTCGGTCGAACGCGACTCGTCGGTCCACACCACGAGGTCGTCGCCGTCCCCGTTCGCCGGGAAGTAGCCGTACACGACCTGGGGCACGAGCACTCCGGTCGCCTTCGCCCCGGCGAGCTGCTCGCGGAACGTCGGGCGGATGCGGGCCTTGAACTCGTCGTCGCTCTCGGGCGTGCCGTCGGCGCGCTTCTCCGGGCGGAACTGCCACTGGTTGCGGTACAGGGCGGTCTCGTTGACGAACTCGGCGATGTCGTCGAGCGCGACGCCCTTGATGACCCGGGCGCCGACGAACGGCGGCGTGAACACCGGGTTGTCGATGGCGACGTCGGGGGAGCGACGGGGGAGCTCGACGGCCGGCGCCTCGGCGCCCGAACGCGCCGGCAGCTCGCGGCCCGTCGGGACGCGGCCGAAGTCGGGGTCCCACGTGCCGCTGCGCTTCATGCCCATCAAGGCGTCGAGCGTCGAGAGGCCCTCGAACGCGTCCCGCCCGTAGAACAGCCGTCCGTCGTAGATCTCCCGCAGGTCGCGCTCGACGTAGCGCCGCGTCAACGCCGCCCCACCGAGCAGGACCGGCACCTCGCTGAGCCCCAGGGAGTTGAGCTCCTGGAGGTTCTCGCGCATGATCAGCGTCGACTTCACGAGCAGACCGCTCATGCCGAGCGCGTCGGCGCCGACCTCCTTGACCTTGGCGACCATCTCGCCGATGGCGACCTTGATCCCGAGGTTGTGCACCTCGTAGCCGTTGTTCGTGCAGATGATGTCGACGAGGTTCTTGCCGATGTCGTGGACGTCACCCTTGACGGTGGCGATGACGAGCTTGCCCTTCGCCGAGCTGCCGTCGACCCGCTCCATGTGCGGCTCGAGGTAGGCGACGGCGGTCTTCATCGTCTCGGCCGACTGCAGCACGAACGGCAGCTGCATCTGCCCGGACCCGAACAGCTCGCCGACCACCTTCATGCCGCCGAGGAGCACGTCGTTGACGATCGTCAGCGCCGAGGTGCCGGCGGCCAGCGCCTCGTCGAGGTCGGCGGTCAGACCGTCGCGGTCGCCGTCGATGATCCGGTGGTGCAGGCGCTCCTCGACCGGCTGGCCGCTGCGGTCGGTCTTCTCCGTCTTCGTCGACTTGACATCGGCGAACACCTCCAGCAGCTCCTGCAGCGGGTCGTAGCTGTCGGTGCGCCGGTCGTAGATGAGGTCCAGACAGACCTGCCGCTGCTCCTCGGGCAACCGGTTGAGCGGCACGATCTTGCCGGCGTGCACGATCGCCGAGTCGAGCCCCGCCTCGACGGCTTCGTGGAGGAAGACGCTGTTGAGCGCGTGGCGGGCCGGCGGGTGCAGGCCGAAGCTGACGTTGGACACGCCCAGCGTCGTGTGCGCCCCCGGGATCTCGGCCTTGATCCGGGTGATCGCCTCCATCGTGTACATGGCGTCGCGACGCAGGTCGTCGTCGCCGGTCGAGAGCGGGAACGTCAGCGTGTCGAAGATCAGGTCGCCGGCCGACAGCCCGTAGCGCTCGACGGCGATCTCGTGGATGCGGTGGGCGATCTCCATCTTCCACTCGACGTCGCGGGCCTGGCCGCGCTCGTCGATCAGCAGGCAGATCACGGCCGCGCCGTACTCCCGGGCCAGCGACATCACCTTGTCGAAACGGCTACCGGGCAGCTCACCGTCCTCCAGGTTGGCCGAGTTGAGGATCGCCCGACCACCGATGTGCTGCAGTCCGGCCTCCAACACCTGCGCCTCGGTCGAGTCCATGACGAGCGGCACGCTGGCCTGGGTGGCGAAGCGCTTGGCGATCTCGTCCATGTCGACCGCGCCGTCACGACCGACGTAGTCCACGCACACGTCGAGGACGTGGGCGCCCTCGCGCACCTGTTCGTTGGCCATCTTCGTGCACAGGTCCCAGTCCCCGGCGAGCATCGCGTCGCGGAACGCCTTGGAGCCGTTGGCGTTCGTGCGCTCGCCGATGATCAGGAAGCTGAGGTCCTGCTCGATCGGGACCGGGCTGTAGATCGACGACACGCTCGGTTCGACGTCGGGCGCCCGGCGACGCAGTTCGAGCTCGCGCACCGCCTCGACCACCTGGCGGAGGTGCTCGGGCGTCGTGCCGCAGCAGCCGCCCACGATCGCGACGCCGAGCTCCTTCACGTGTCGCACGTGGAACTCGGCCAGCTGCTCGGGCGTGAGGTCGTAGTGCGTCCGCCCGTCGACGACGCTGGGCAGGCCGGCGTTGGGCAACACGCTGATCGGGACGGGGCAGTGCTGGCCGAGGTACCGGAGGTGCTCCTGCATCTCGGCCGGACCGGTGGCGCAGTTGATCCCGAGGACGTCGGGGCGCATCGCGGCGATCGACACGACGGCGGCGCCGATCTCGCTGCCGACGAGCATCCGCCCCGTCGTCTCCATCGTGACCTGGACCTGGATCGGCACGTCGCGACCCTCGGCGGCCATCGCCCGCCGACACCCGATCATCGCCGCCTTCACCTGCAGCAGGTCCATGCACGTCTCGACGAGGAACAGGTCGACGCCGCCGACGAGCAAGCCGCTGGCCTGCTCCTGGTAGGCGTCGCGCAGCTCGGCGAACGTGATGTGGCCGAGGCTCGGCAGCTTCGTACCCGGGCCGATCGATCCGGCGACGTAGCGGGCCCGACCGTCCGCCGCCTCGTAGCGGTCGGCGACCTCGCGGGCGATGCGGGCCGCGGCGACGTTGAGCTCGTGGGCGCGCTCGGCGATGTCGTACTCGGCGAGCACGGTCGAGAAGCTGCCGAAGCTCGCCGTCTCGACGGCGTCGACGCCGACGTCGAAGAACGCCTCGTGCATGCCGGCGATGACGTCCGGACGCGTCAGGCACAACATCTCGTTGCACCCCTCCAGGGCGGCCCCTCCGAAGTCGTCGGCGGTGAGGTCCAGGCCCTGTACGTAGGTGCCGAACGCTCCGTCGAACACGACGACCCGATCGTTCACCGCCTCGAGGTACGTCTGGCGCGGCATGGAACGACGAGGCTATCGGCGCGGACGCGACGGCGCCCGGACGTTACGGTCCGGTCGTGATCCGCAGGAAGGTGTACACCAAGGCCGGCGACGACGGCACGACGGGACTGTTCCACGGCGGGAGGGTGGCGAAGGACTCCGACCTGCCCACCGCGTACGGCAGCGTCGACGAGGCCCAGGCCGTGCTGGCGCTGGCTCGGGCCCACGCCGGCGGGGACCTCGAGCGGATGCTCGTCGCCGTGATGCAGGACCTCTGGGTGCTGATGGCTGAGCTGGCGACGCTGCCGGCGAACCGCGCCAAGCTCGACGCCGGCGTGACCGCCGTGTCCCAGGAGATGGTCGACCGCCTCGAGCACGAGATCGACGCGCTCGACGAGCAGTTCGACCCGCCGACCGAGTTCGTGGTGCCGGGCGGCAACGTCGTGGCGGCCTGGCTCGACCTCGCCCGCACCGTCGTACGGCGCTCCGAGCGTCACGCGCTGGCCGCGGCCGCCGCCCCGTCCCTCGTCGTCCCGTACCTCAACCGGCTGTCCGACCTGCTGTGGACGATGGCCCGGTGGCAGGAGGCGGCTGACGGATCCACGTTGCGGGTTCGGGATGTGGGCGGCACGCCGCCCACGGCAGACTGACGACCATGTCCAGCGCGTCCAGTTCGCCCAGCGCCGTCGCCACGTTCGACCCGACGCCGTCGGTCGCCCGCTCGGGCAACGTCGTCATCACGACCACCCGGTCAGTGCCCCCGGGCGTCGGTGCGATCGGCCTCCCCGTCGGCCCGAAGGGCCCGGTGCCGCGACAGCTCGGCCTCGACCGCGCGACGCTCGTCGCATCCGGCTTCGAGGGCAAGGTCGGGCAGACGCTCGTCGTGCCACGCCGCGACGGACCGAGCGTCGTCGCCGTCGGCGTCGGCGACTCGGCCGCGCTCGACACGGCGCGTCTGCGTGATGCGGCGGCCGCGTTCGCCCGGGCCGCCGGCAAGCAGGAGCAGCTGGCCACCACGCTCGCCGACGTGGGCGAGGTCGCGGCCGGACCGGCCGGACAGGCCGTCGTCGAGGGCGTCCTGCTCGCCCGGTACCGGTATGGCGCCCTCAAGCGCGAAACGCCAGCCGCCGCGCTCGGCGCGCTCACACTCGTCGTCGGGCCCTCCCGGGCCGCCGCAGTCGACGCCGGCGCGCAGCGCGGACGGGTGGTCGCCAACGCCGCCCAGCTGGCGCGCGACCTCGCCAACACACCGCCCGGTCACCTGACCGCCAGCCGGATGGGCGAGGTGGCCACCGCCGTCGCCGCGTCGTCGGGGTTGGCCATCGAGATCTTCGACCGCGACGCGCTCGCCGCGCTCGGGTGTGGAGGGCTGCTCGGTGTCAACGCCGGCAGCGACGAGCCGCCGCGGATGATCAAGCTGACCTACCGCCCGGCGCGCGCCGCCAAGGGCGGCGGCCACCTGGCGATGGTCGGCAAGGGCGTGATGTACGACTCGGGCGGCATCAGCCTCAAGCCGACCGACGCCATGCACGCCTCGATGAAGATGGACATGTCCGGCGCGGCCGCCGTGCTGTCCGCGATGTCGACGCTCGGTGCGCTCGGGTGCCGCAACACCGTCACGGGCTTCCTCATGTGCACCGACAACATGCCGTCGGGATCGGCGATGAAGCTCGGCGATGTCCTGACGATCCACGGCGGCACGACGGTCGAGATCCACAACACCGACGCCGAGGGCCGTCTCGTCCTCGCCGACGGGCTGGCGTTGGCCGTCGAGGACGAGCCGGACGCGATCGTCGACATCGCCACGCTCACCGGCGCCTGCATGGTTGCCCTCGGGCCCGGGATGGCCGGGGTGCTCGGCAACGACCAGCCGTGGGTGGAGCAGGTCGAGGCTGCGGCGGCGGCCACCGACGAGCCGGTGTGGCAGCTCCCGCTGGACAAGCGGCGCTATCGCAAGCTGCTCGACTCCGACATCGCCGACGTCAAGAACGTCGGTGGCCCGTATGGCGGCGCGATCACGGCGGCCATCTTCCTGTCGGAGTTCGCCGGTGACGTCCCGTGGGCCCACCTGGATATCGCCGGGCCGATGAAGGTCGACGCCGACGACGCCTGGCGCTCGAGGGGGGCGACCGGTTTCGGCACCCGCCTCCTCGTCGACCTGGCGATGAACTTCAGCGCCCCGGTGCCGTGAGCCGAGCGTCATGAGGCCTGGCGCCTGAGCAGCTCGCACGCCTCGGCGGCCGCCGGCGGCGGGACGCCGACCGCGATCAGCTGCGGCTCGAGCACTCCCCGGTCGTCGCCGGCGGCCAGCATCGCAGCCGCCAGCGCGTGCGCGCGGGCCAGCGCGTCGAGGCGGATCGTCATCGTCGTCCATTGCTCGTGGGCGTGCTGCAGATCGGTCGGCAGGCGCAGCAGGTGGCGCTGCGAGACGGGCGGCATCCGCCGCCGGACGACCCAGGTCTCCGACAGCTGCTGCACAACGCCGAACATGGCGCACCGCTGCAACGCCTTCGCGAACGGCGATGCCGTCCCCTTCGTGACGCTGAGCCCGAGTGAGCGGGCGGTGCCGGGGACGTCGAGCTCGTACCCGTCGGGGTGGTGGTCGAAGCCGGCGACGAGACGCCGCAGCAACCACGTCGCCGTCGGCCCGAGTACCGACAACCAGAACTGTTCGACGTAGGCCGATCGGGGGTCGTGGCCGCGGCGGTCGACGAGCGGATCGAGCCACGGCGTGACGTGCACGGACGCGGGGAGCGGTTCGGCGTCGAGCGGGAACGGAGCAGACATGGGACCTCCGGGACGTTGGCGGCGAGCGAGCCACGGGATGCGGCGCGACCTGTCGGGGCCGCTGCCTCTCCTGGGGGTCGCGTCGAGGCGGAAAGGGAAAGCGGACCGCTGCGAGACTGGGGAGATGGACATCGACGAGATGGCGGAGGTGGCGACGGTGCGGTCGTGGGTCGCCGACGCGGCGCGCATCACGGTGCTGACCGGGGCCGGCATCTCGACCGACTCCGGCATCCCGGACTTCCGGGGCCCGAACGGCGTGTGGACGAAGAACCCGGCGGCCGAGAAGATGGCGACGATCCAGCACTACCTCGCCGATCCGGAGGTGCGCCGGTCGGCGTGGCGGAGCCGCAACGAGAACCCGGCGTTCCAGGCCACGCCGAACATCGCCCACGACGCGATCGTCGAGCTGGCGCGGCGCGGGAAGCTCCTTGCGGTCGTCACCCAGAACGTCGATGGCCTGCACCAGAGGGCCGGCCTGGCCGACGAGCTGGTCGTCGAGGTCCACGGCACGATCTGGTGGACCCGCTGCTGGGCCTGCCAGGACCGGCGGCCGATGGTCGAGGTCCTGGCCCGGGTCGACGCCGGCGATGAGGATCCGCCGTGCGAGGTGTGCGGAGGGATCCTCAAGAGCGACACGATCTCGTTCGGCCAGGCGCTCGTGCCCGACGTGATCGAGCGGGCGATGCGGGTCAGCGAGGACGCCGACCTGCTGCTCGCCGTGGGCTCCACGCTCAGCGTGTACCCGGCCGCCAACTGCGTCCCCGCGGCGAAGGCCGCCGGAGCCCGGGTGGTGATCATCAACGGCGGACCGACGGACATGGACCCGATCGCCGACCTCGTCCTCCACGGCGAGATCGGCCAGCTCCTCCCGGCCGTCGTGTCCCTCCGCCCCGCCTGATGGTTCTGACGCTGTTCCGGGGCCAGAAGTGGCCCCG